>JABSSL010000078.1 GCA_013214355.1 Saprospiraceae bacterium
ACTCAGGCGGCTAAAACAACTATAATGAAATCAACAGCAAGAGCTGTGGCTTACTCAACCACTTCGAAGCGCCCAACTGGTATGATGATAACCTGAAATCAGCGCCGACTTTTTGAGGACGCCCTATGCTACTGTACGGTTTTATCGTGGAGATTCCTATTCTAATGGTACTCCTATCCCGGATCTTGAAGGATAGAGCCAATAAATGGGCGAACATTGTCGCGGCAGGTGTCGCTATGCTAGGAATTGCGAGTACACTACCCACGGCAGATTTAGATGACATCTTTTTTGCCCTCATTAATGTTGGAGCATTACTGACTGTCATGCGTACAGCCTGGACATTGTCGGTTACTGAGCCTACCTCAATCACACTGGCCCAGGAAAGATGAAGTCCGGACTGGTAATTGGCTTGCCCCATCATCCAAGGACGCCGTGGTTAATGGGGCAAGCTTCCTATTTAAGGTAAATTGATTTTCACCCGAAAGTTCATTTCACCTTCATTAAATTGTCCAACGATAAACCGATCATTCCCGCTATGCCTCACCTGAGTGTTGACCACTTCAGCATTCCGAGATAGTAAAAACTCAACCTCCTCTTGTGTTAGGCTGCCTACTCTCCGGTCGTTTTCTGCATAGACGTAGGTAACATTGGAGAGGTCTTTATCCGCGAGTAATTCCATGTAATTTCTCCTGCCAAAGGCAGCTTTAATTCTATTTTTCACCTGCCGTAGTCTAAAGCACCTTTCTGTCTTTATGGGATTCCGATAAGTAGTATCTGGAATCCTAATGGTTGTAGCATCTTCCTCGAAAACCACATTGTGCCCCTGAGCGTGATATTGCACCATAGTCTCGTTCGCCTTAAGTCTTCCTGAACTAATCACGTAGCTATCTGCCAATAAATCAGTCTTCGATATATGGTCAAGCATTACCCAAGCACTTAAAGAACTCCCTACCACCAATACGACCTTATTGCGATCCTTAAAGTACCGTACGGCTCGACTTAAGATTTCTGTACTGTTATCTGCTTCCAACTCGCCGTCTTCCAGCGAAAACCCTTTGGTGTTTTCATATATGCGCTTATTCAGCATGGTACTTTGTAAAATATGGGCTCTATAATAGCTGTGATAATCAGGTAGACCAGACCAAACGGTCTCACCTCCCCATTCAAAGTCCAAAGCATTGTGTGGACCACCTTCACCGATGATTAGGACCGTATCCGCGCTTACAGGCCCTTCGGACAACCAAAGCGCAGTGGTATCTGCTGGAAAGACCGTGGCGGGATAAGAGGCTTCCGAGTTTACCCCCACTTCATTTCCCCGCTGCTGGTCTGTGTGTTTAGCGCAGCTGAAAAGTGCCATAAGAAGGATAATACTGAACCATAGGTACGTTCGATAACAAATTGAAATCATGGATAAGTGATTTTGAATTTCTTCTAATTTTGATTGAGTGTGGCAACAAACCTTACCAATTTCTTATGTAAGGTTTGTTGATACTTTCGGTAAGTTATTGAGTCTTTGTCCTCCGTTCTTGTAGTATTGGGACACCCTAGCATTTTTTCCCCTGCTGAAGCTAAAAATTGTCCTAGCCCCATAGATACTTTCAGCGCTCAATCGTTCATTTTCGAACATTCGATTGTTCATTTCCGGATACTATTTACCTATTTGCAAACCCACCAACCCTTACATCTCGCTGTAAATGAACCACTTACTCGAGCTGGCACCGTATTTGTCTTTTCTCTTGTAAAAACGCCAGATATGTTCAAAGCCAATCTTATCATCGCCATCCGGAGTTTACTCAAACGAAAAGTTTCTTCTTTCATTAATGTCATTGGTTTGACGGTAGGAATGTCCGTGGCCGTCTTAATCGGCTTGTGGATTTGGGATGAGGTGAGTTACAATAAGTACCACGAAAAATACGATCGAATAGGTGCTGTACTACAGACCCAGACCTTTGGAGATGATGTACGCACTTGGTGGGGGCAAGTCCTACATTTGGCGGATTACCTGAGAGATAATTATAGCTCTAATTTTGAACAAGTAGTATTGGCAGATTGGGAAGGGGATCGCTTGTTTTCAAACGGGAGTACTACCCTAGAAGAGACTGGGCTTTTCATCGAACCCCATGGTCCTTCTATGCTGACCTTGCAGATGGTCGATGGAACGGTCGAGGGCCTTAATTCTCCTAATTCCGTTCTTATCAGCGAAACCATGGCTCAGGCTTTCTTTGGGAAATCGGAGGTAGCAGGACAAACCCTGACGATGAATGAGACCACAGAGCTAAGCGTAGAGGGGGTGTATAAAGACCTTCCTCAAAATGCTTATTTCGCTAATGCTGCTTTCTTCGCGTCTTGGCAAGTACGAGAAGCCGAACTCCCCGAATGGCTAACTCGACCTAGCAACTGGAGCTCCAACGGCTTTAACATATTCGTAGAGATTCCCAAGGGGCTCAGCTTTGAACAGATTAATGCCAACATTAAAGATGCCAAATTAAAGGGGATCATTGCGGCTGGTGATAATGATGACCGTTTCAACCCAATCACCTTTATACATCCCATGGCCAACTGGCATTTGTACAATGAATTTGAGAATGGTGTGAATGCAGGCGGGCTAATTGAAAACGTTTGGTTATTTGGGATCATAGGGATCTTTGTATTGCTACTTGCCTGCATCAATTTTATGAACCTTAGCACAGCTAGATCGGAAAAAAGAGCAAAGGAGGTAGGCATCCGAAAAGTCTCCGGCTCTTCTCGCCGCCAATTGATCGGTCAATTCTATGGCGAATCCCTATTGGTGACCGTGGTCGCATTTATCTTCGCCTTGGGCTTGGTTCAACTTTGCTTGCCTTTATTCAATCAGATTGCAGACAAGGAGATGATCTTCCCGCTGAACAATGTTTGGTTTTGGGTATTGGGAGCGGCCTTTAGCCTTTTGACCGCCTTCCTCGCCGGTAGTTACCCTGCCTTTTATTTGTCTTCTTTTCAACCCGTGAAGGCGCTAAAGGGAACCTTTCAGCAGGGGCGTTTAGCCCATGTACCTAGAAAGGTCTTGGTCGTTCTACAATTCACCGTCTCTATTATTCTGATCATTGGCACCTTAGTGGTCTTTCAGCAAATTCAACATACCAAGAATCGATCGATTGGGTACCAACAAGATCGCTTGGTCAATATTCCCATCAAGGATGGTCGCTTCAACAGTCATTACGATGCCTTCAAAAACGAATTGCTACAGTCCAGGAAGGTGCAGGAGGTTACGCTGGCTTCTTCTCCGATCACACAAACCTGGTCCACTAGCAGTGGTTTTACCTGGGAAGGTAAAGCGCCAGAAGATGGTGATGTATTTACGACCTTACGAGTGACCCCAGATTTTGGTCAAACCGTTGGTTGGCAAGTACTGGAGGGGCGTGACTTCTCCAGCGACCTTTCCACGGACTCTACGGCTTTTGTGATCAATGAGGCGGCAGTTAAATATCTTGGGTTTGAAGATCCTATCGGGAAAACGATTAATTGGGGAGGTGACGACCTTTACAAGATTATTGGAGTAGTGGGAGATATGGTCATGCAAAATCCGTACGAAGAGGTAGGACAAATGATTTTTGTACTCAGCTCCGGAAGTGATTCGGATAATATTATTGCGAAACTAACGCCTGGTGTAGCTACCAAAGAAGCACTACAGACTTTAGAAAACTTATACAAGAAATATGATCCCATCAATCCCTTCGAGTATGAGTTTGTCGATCAAGACTACGCGACAAAGTTTGGTGATGAGGAGCGCATTGGTAACCTGGCGGGTATTTTCACACTATTGGCGATCTTCATTAGTTGTCTCGGTCTTTTCGGTATGATTTCCTTTGTGATTCAACAACGCACCAAAGAAATTGGCATACGCAAGATCCTGGGTGCCTCGGTGAAAACGATAGTTGGATTGCTGTCCAAGGATTTCATTCAACTCGTCTTATTAGCGGTCTTACTATCGGTGCCTATCGCTTGGTATTTCTCAGAACGCTGGTTGGAGAATTATGTCTATCGCATCCAAATGGAATGGTGGATATTTGCTGTAGCTGGAGCACTAGCGCTAGGTATTGCGTTCTTAACGGTGAGTCTACAAAGCATATCAGCAGCGCTAGCGAATCCCATCGAAGCACTTCGAGACGAGTAAAGCAAAGTCATAAAACAATAGAATCATAGTTCCAACTGTGATTGTTTTATTCAACAAACCTAACTTGAAACCAAGTTAGGTTTGTTGATTTTTGAGCGGATCTATCCTGTCTTTTTTCCTCTTTTTGCACCATCTCCCCTCCTTCCTTATCCAGAAAATAGCAAGTCGGCAGTTAGTTCTAGTTCACAAAAACATACACGCCGTCCGTTTTCGAACGGGGTTGTTCATTTTCGGATACTTTTAATCCATCCGCAAAGGCCAAATACACCATAAAATACTAATAATCAACACCTTAAAGAATTGGCACCGGGTTTGCCTTATATAGAGTAGAAAAGACACCAGTTATGTTCAAAATCAATCTCACCATTACTTTAGGAAGTCTGCGTAAAAGCAGCAAACTTTCTATGGCTAATGTCATGGGGATGATATTGCGCTTGTCCGTGGCGATCGGGATCGGCTGGTGGCTTTGCAGTGAGGTGAGCTTCGGTAGCTATTTTGGGCAATACGACTGGCTAACTTCGATCCTCCAAACCCTGAACATTAATGAAGAACTACGAATTTGGTTAGAAAAAGGATTGCATCTGCTAAACTACTTAGGAGAAAAGCATGGCGTTAAGCTAGAGCAAGTTGTCTTGGCAGATTGGTTGGGCGGTCGCATTATTGGCCGTTGTGTAGAAAATTGCTTTAGAGGTAGATTGGAGTTGCAGAGCTAATCCTAAAGACGTGTTTGGTAATAACGTATGGGGATCTTGTCAGATATTCGAACTTGAGCACTACGGGTTCCCGAATAAAACTAAGGATATCTCTTGTACAATTCTTGTAACCGTTTCTCCAAACCCGTGGTCAAATAAGCAGAAGAGTAGTTATAAATTAACATCATGCTAAAGTTCTTTAGAAGGATCCGGCGGAAACTATTGCAAGAAGGGAATTTCAGGCAGTACCTGCTTTACGCTGTAGGTGAGATTCTTTTGGTGATGGTAGGTATCTTACTAGCCTTGCAAGTCAACAGCTGGAATGAGAATAGACTAGAGCGAATTGAAGAAGTTAATTTACTGGAAGGCATCCAGAAGGATTTAGCCCAAGACACATTGTCCTACCAATCCGCCTTGAGAATACAACGCATCTCTCTTCGCAAACAAACCGCGTTAAGAGATATCCTTTATAAAATAAGGCCAGCTACTGACTCGACTACTAACTACTTTAGGTCCATCTCCGCCACTTCGACGCCCATCTTTATCGTGGCCACCTACGAACGTGCTGTACGCGAAGGTTTAAAAACCGTTTCGAATGATTCTCTTAGGAACAACCTTGTGCTGTATTACGAAAGCACCATTCCTTACATGGATAACAAGACTAAAATCGACCCCAAATATCAGTTTGCAGTCATTATGCGGCCGTTCTACAATAAGTATCTAAAAATAGAACTGGACCAAAATGGTACGAAGACCTACTCCATAAACGATTTCGAAGCCTTAGCCAATGATAACCCCTTCTTGGCAGAGCTCAATTCTGCCCTCCTCAACAAGGATGCACTGATTGAGTTGCTCGAGGAGAGTTTGGAGGGGTGCAAGTCTTTGATGGGGCAGATAGAGGATGAACTTGAAGCTTTGAGATAATTGGAGTAGGTTCAGCTATGTCATCACCACCATTCTTTCTTTTCAAGCCCGTCCGCTATTACATATATATTGTCGATATATATATCAATTCCATCGAATTATAGTCACATGTTTGAGAAAATTACTCCACATTGAAGGGTGTTCACTAGTAGGCTACCACTATCCATCCCACACTCACAAACAATCGATCATCAAAAAAATCACATTATCGATTAGAACGCTACTACTATCTTTTTAGCAACCTAAAATCCATTAAATCATGAGAACATTATCAGGATTCTTTCTTCTAGTAGTCGCTCTATTATTCACTATTCAACCCCAAGTCCTATCAGCCCAAAAAGCTGGTAGTGGCGGTGGCGGTCTAGCTCGCGGTGGTGAAGTGGTTGGTAAAGCCCAATTCCCCATCTCTAGGAAAGGGGACGCTACACATGGACTTGTGGCCCGCGGCGGTGAAGTAGTGGGAAAAGCTCAATGCTCAATTTCTCAAAAGACCGGCACAGATTCTGGAGGCACTTTGGCTTCCCATGGGGACAGAGCAGGAAACCACTTTTTGACTTCCAATGGCAACGGAGCAGGAAATGACTGCTTAGCTGACGGTGGACATACAACAGGTAATGGTCGCCTAGCTTCTTACCGCAATGGTGCAGGGAACGACTACTTGGCCTCCAATGGGAACGGAGCTGGAAATGACTGCTTGGCTGAAGGTGGACATACAACAGGTAATGGTCGCCTAGCTTTTAACGGCAATGGAGCAGGGAACGACTGCTTAGCTCTTTCTTGAGAATACGGCCAGTACCGACGATGGGTATTTGACATGGGCCGAGATGTAAGCCATGATTTGGCATCATTTCATTACAGGAAGATTTCCATAATTTAGATAAAAGGTAAGTATAAGACTTGACTACCTCTAGAGTAGTCAGGTCTTTCTTTTTCAAGAGGGTAAATTGGAAGCAGTATCAGGGGAAAAGCATTGAGATAATATGGCCTGACCTCACCGCTTATTAATCCGCTTCATCAGGCCATTCTTATAGGTTTGACCAATCGGGATCTTGTGTTCCTCAATGGAAATTCGATTACCTTCAATCGTCTTTATCTTTTTGGTGGCCACGATGAAAGATTTGTGAACTCGTAAAAATTCACCAGCAGGCAGTACTTCCTCCAGGGAGGAAATCTTCTCATGGCTAAGGATCATTTCTTGCTCAAGATAGATCTTCGCATAATTTCCATAAGCCTCGACAAATAGAATATCCTCGAACTGTATCTGATGTATTTTTTTATCGCCCTTTATGAAGAAATGGGTATTGCCCTTTTCAACACTTGGGGTGGGGGCAGTAGGCATTTTCACTCCAATGGTCTTGTTCATTGCCTTCAGAAAACGAGCGAAAGAAAAGGGCTTTAACAAGTAATCCGAAATGTCCAGTTCATAGCCTTCTAGAGCAAACTCTTTGTGCGCAGAGGTAACGATGGTAGCAGGCGGATCCGGCATGGATTTTAAGAACTCAAACCCACTTAACTCTGGCATGTTGATGTCTAAAAAGATCAAATCTACCTGGGTTTGATTCAGCAATTGCATCGCCTCAAAAGCATCGTAGCAGTTACCTGCCTTTTCTAGATAAGGTAACTTCTGACAGTAGCCTTCGATAATGCGGTGAGCTATGGGTTCATCGTCTATGATTAAGTATCTGGTCATTACAGGTCGATCGTTAATTGGGCTTTGTAAATGGGAGCTTCCTGCTCTATCTTGAATTGATGATGATTAGGATAAATATGCTCCAATCTCTTCTTGAGATTGTCTAAGCCTATCCCTCCAGGTGTATCGCTCGTACTTGGCTTAAAATTATTCTCGATAGTAAAAGTAATTCGGTTCTGCTCAGCCGTTAGATGAAGGTGTACATAAGCCCCATCTCTCATCCGTTCCACGCCGTGTTTAAAGGCATTTTCTAGTAGGATAATGAATAACAAAGGAGCAACTTTATAGTCCGAGGCAAGCTGATGGGTAAAACGAATATCTACTTTTTGTTGATAGCGAATCTTATGCAGTTCGATGTAATTTTCTAGATAAGTAATCTCATCTGTCAATGGTACTACCTCTTCCCTTCCTTCGTAGATCGTGTAGCGCATCATATCCGACAGTTTGAGCACTACCTCAGGAGCCTCATCCGATTTTTCCACTACCAAACCATATAGATTATTCAAGGTATTGAAAAAGAAATGGGGATTGATCTGGCTTTTGAGCAGCAGCAATTCCGCCTTTGCCTTATCAGACTTAAGAGTAGCTAGCCACCGCCATTGCTCGTAGCCCCACAATAGGGCGAAAACGGGAATGGGGATTAACATGACATTAGCAAAATCAAGACGATGATCTACACCCTGATTCGGAGCATTGATGAAGAGAAAGAAATAGTAGGACAAAACTAAGCCGAAAACAAAAAGAATCAAGACTCTATACTTCCAGACAAATTCGGTCATCATCAGATAAGCCACGCCTATCCAGAATAAGATAATAGCCGGGATCGTAATCGGATTATTTTGGACCTTCATCAGGCGTTCAGCTACAATGGCTACGACCAATAAGCTCAATACTAGCAAGATCTTGTACAAGGGAAACTTATTGAGCAGGAAAGCGGTCAACCACCAACAAAATCCAAAGAGTATACTATTCAGTAAAAGGGAAAGCGCGGGGGTGGCGTATCCCGGGTTTACGATGGAAAAGGTAGCATTGGTGTAAAGTACCGCAGCTATACCTCCAGTAATGACTGCGCCCAAAATCAAAGCCCGAGTATTCTTCAAAACACTTCGCATAACACAAAGGTATCGTTCCTTTCCTTGACCGGGAAAGGATTTTGATCAACACCTGAGATTTTGAGTCCAACACCATCATTTTTCTATCAAGTGGTATTGAAGGGATAGAAATGAGGATGTATGCTCCTTTTCATTGGGTTGATCACAATAATTATAAGGCCTCGATCTGTGACTCTATGTTTGACTCGAATTCACCAAACAAGAGATCATTATGAAAATTTTGCTGAAGGTTTTAAAGTGGATTGGTTTACTAATTGGATCCATATTGCTACTCATCATTTTTGCTGGATTAGTCTTCCGATTATTTGACACCAAACCACCTGCTCCCGGTGAATTAGTGGAGGTGGAAGATTTCAAACTCCACATCAATGCGGCTGGGAAAAAAAGCAACAAACCGACCCTAGTCATTGAAGGAGGCTTAGGTGTCCCGAGTGACCACTATCATTGGTTAAGTGAAACCTTGAAAGATAGCATGCGAGTAGTTCGCTATGACCGAGCCGGGATCGTATACAGCGAGGCCAGCAAGACCGCTCGCGATGCAGAGACCGTTGTCCGTGAGCTACATACCCTCCTGGAGAAGGCGGGAGAATCTCCGCCCTACATTTTAGCTGGACATTCGATGGGCGGTCTATTCATTCGCGTTTATGCCCAACTTTATCCAGATGAAGTAGCCGGCTTAGTCTTTTTAGATTCTAGTCACCCCGATTTCCGTGAAAGACTGAATTTTCCTCCGCCTCCTTCCAAAGAAGGCTTGCTGAAAACCCTAGCCGCGGTAGCCGACGTGGGTGTCTTGACCCTCTTTGATCACGTGTTCGGACCACTCCTGGCTGCTGAAGGTTTACCACAGGAAGTCAACGATCGCGCGCTGGGCTATACCTATAACGGGAAATACCTCCGAGCTGTCCTGAGAGAGGACCAGGTATCCGCTTCTGTATTTGAACGCGCCAAAACGGCCAAGGACTTTGGCGCCATGCCTATCCGAGTATTTGCAGCGAATGAAAGACAAATACAGGCCTACCAGCGATACGGGATCGACCCGGACTGGGCCACTGCGGAGACCATGAAAATGCAACAAGAATTGGCAGACCTCTCTACCGCCGGTAAGCTGATGACGATCAATGGCCATCACAATAGCATTTACACCAAAAAGGAAAATGCAGCTATCATTTGTCAAGAAATCCTTCACCTGCTTGATGAAATCCAGACCAGACCTTAAGTAACTACCATGAATACACTTGTCCTAAAAAACATATCCAAGACCTACGCCAATGGGGTCAAGGCCTTGGACGGAATCAATTTGACCATAGCTAACGGCATGTTTGGCTTGTTGGGGGCGAACGGGGCTGGAAAGTCCTCCCTGATGCGCACCATTGCTGCCTTGCAGAAACCCTCCGAAGGCTCCGTGATTTTCAATGATGTGGATGTCGTTAAAACACCTCAGGCTGTCCGAATAGCCCTGGGCTTCTTGCCACAAGAATTCGGGGTATATCCCAAAATATCAGCCCAGGAACTCCTGAATTATCTCGCCGTTTTGAAAGGTATCAACAATAAAAAGGAGCGCAAAGAACAGGTAGCGACCTTATTGCAACAGACGAATCTCTATCAGCATCGCAAGAAGTCCGTCTATACTTTTTCGGGTGGTATGAAACAACGGTTTGGCATTGCACAAGCGCTGTTAGGTAATCCCAAACTGATCATCGTTGATGAACCTACCGCCGGACTTGATCCGGAAGAAAGAAACCGCTTTCTCAATTTATTGAGCGAAATCGGCAAGCATATCATCGTCATTCTCTCTACCCATATAGTGGAAGATGTCCAGGAACTCTGCAAGCAAATGGCCATTCTTGCCAAGGGTAAGATCATCGCCTCCGGAAATCCGACAGCTCTCGTAAAGACCATTGCTGGCAAGGTGTGGAAAAAGCCCATCCCCAAAGCAGAGCTACCGGCTTATCAGGAAAAATATCGCGTCATATCTACGCATCTGGTCGGAGGAGACACCCTAATTAAAGTGCTTTCAGATAGTCAGCCTAGCCTGGATTTTGAAACCACTAAGGCTGGCCTAGAAGACTATTACTTCTCTCAGATGCATCTCCATTATTTATAGAACTGATTAACAGCTATGTTACCACAACTCTTGCGTTTTGAAGTGCTTTATCAATCCAAACAGCGTGCCCTTCCCATTGCGGGTCTAGTATTTTTCTGCCTAGGGTATTTTCTAGGGAAATCGGGCAATGCGCCTGCCTTGGTCGACTTTAATGCTCCCTTTCAGGTCAGTTACTTCACGGGGAATATGTCACTGATGAGTGTCTTCATTATTATGTTTTTTGCGGTAAGCGGTGTGATACGCGATAGTAAAGATCGAATGGAGGCCCTCATTTACAGTACGGCCGTAAAGAAGGCAGATTTCTTTTGGAGTAGGTTTATCGGGGTGTTCCTATTCAGTGTTTTCGCCTTCAGTCTATTTCTTCCCGGCTTCCTGATGGGGGTGTCATTGTCCGGTTTAGACGCTGCGCGGATTGCTCCCTTTCAATGGCAAACTTATCTCTGGCCCTTCTTAGTGATTATGGTGCCGAATATCTTTATCTGTACGTCCGTACTTTTTTCGGTGAGTCTCTTATCCAAGCGTAATGTGGCAACTTATGCCGCGGCCATTCTCATGTATCTTTTGTATTTCATTATCGGGATTTACTCCAATTCCCCGATGTTTGCTTCCTCCATACCCGCCTCCGCTGAACAAATGACAAGAGCCGCATTGGCAGATCCCTTTGCCATTTCCACCTTTTTCGAACATACGCAGTTTTGGACACCCTTTGATAAGAGCAATCTTCCGATGTCCTTCTCTGGGAATTACATTTGGAATCGCCTTCTCTGGATTGGCTTTTCTTTTGTCTTGTTGGGATTTACCTATCGTCTTTTCTCGTTTAGAAAAACTGGACAACAAAGGAGACAAAAGCCAAGCCTGCAGCTTGCCCAAATTTCGACCCAGCTTTATCGATCCACCAAAGTTCTAATTAATAGGAGAACCCAGTGGCGCGCCTTTGGGCATTCCGTGAAAATGGACATCTTCGAAATCATTCAAAGTCTCCCCTTCCTTGCTGTCTTATTCACTCTCTTTGCAGCCCTAGCATTTGAGCTATATCTCAAATTCTTTGCAGGAGGGTTCCCTGCTGAAAGTTGGCATCCCTTTACCCATTTAGTAATTGAATCAGTCATTGAAATTATCCCGATCCTTAGCAAGATCTTAATTGTATTCTACAGCGGCGAACTCATCTGGAAGGCACAAGACCGTAAGTTTGATGGGATCCTCAACGCCACTCCTACGCTCAACTGGGTGTTCTTTCTCTCCAAAATGGTAACACTCACCCTGCTCCCGATGCTCCTCATTACCACCCTTACGGTGGTTTGTATCGCTTTTCAGTTGGTTAATGGTTTTATGGTGATTGACCTTAAACAATATTTATTGCTTTTCTACCACTATGGAATTTCCATCGTGACTTGGTCTTCGCTTGCCATATTTGTACAAAGCCTCGCCAAGCACAAATATCTAGGCATGGGCCTTACTGGCTTTGTACTCCTGGCCTTAACCACTCCCCTCTCCTATCATCTAGGCCTTGAACATCCGATGCTACGAATTGGAGTAATGCCTTCCATCACCTATTCGAATATGGCAGGCTACGGCATACAAGTTAGCGCCTTTACTACCTATGCCTGCTACTGGGTGGCATTGGGCATCATTCTGGCTTTGTTTTCCCTAAAATATTGGAATCGACAGCTAATAGAAGCTCGTCGTGACTGGGCAAGGATTTGGGAGGGTCAATGGAAGCGCTCCGAACTGCTGGCTTTAAGTCTATCCCTTATGGGTTTTATGGCAGCAGGTATTGTTCTCTACCATAAACTAAGCACAGATGGGCAGCACGAGAGTAGGGCCGCACAGATAGAGTATAGGGAACAGTATGAACGAAAATTTAAGCAGTATGAAGTTCTTCCCAAGCTTACCACAGGTGCAATCCAAACGGAGATTGATATTTATCCAGAGGATCAACGGTATTCAATAGCAGCTGAATATCAGTTGGTTAATCGGAATGGCATTCCTGTTCAACAGCTATTCCTAAGTACTACCAAAAAACTCTCTGCCATACGTCTCGAAAATGCCAATTTAATCTCTGAAGACACCGTATTTGGAACCTACCTTTTTGAGTTTGAACAGCCCATTCAGCCTCAAGAAACAACAAGCCTACGATATGAACTCACTCATCAATCTCTCCCATTTAAGCCGGATCACTCCATACTCAGAAATGGAGTTTACCTAAGGCATGAGTTTTTTGAACCCATACTGGCTTACGATAGAAGCCGCGAACTATCAGATCCGCTAGTCAGACGAAGTCGAGGTCTTCCAGACGGAAATGTAGAGCCCCAAGAAGGCCCTGAAAATTCTGTTGTCCCGATAGAAGACCAGGACATATCGTTCGAAACCATCATTTCTACCTCAGCTAATCAAGAAGCCCTTGCTCCTGGTGATCTAATCAAAAAATGGAGCAAGGATGGCAGAAACTTCTATAGGTATCAATACTCAGAAAGGAGCATAGCCGTGATCGCCTATTTATCGGCACAATATGAAGTCAAAAAGCACACTTGTGATGGGGTTGAATTAAAATCGTATTACCACCCTGAACACGATATCAATCTTCCAACGATTGAAGCTACTGCATGTGCTACGCTATCTTATGGTCGAGAGAACTTCGGCCCATACCCTTTCCAACAGCTTCGAGTAGCCGAAATACCTTCCTATTTCCCAAGGGCAGGTGATGCACAGCCGGGTATAATAAGCCTGGTAGAAGATAAAGTGTACTTGATAGACATTGGCAAAAACAACAGCTTCAATCTGGCAGCCAAGCGTACCGCTGAACAGGTCGCTCACCAATGGTGGGGCATCTCCTTGACACCCAAAAACGCTCCTGGTGCAGGCTTTCTCACCTTCGGGTTGGCCAAATATACCGCAGCGGTGGTATTAGAAGAAATGTACGGCCAGGGGGCTCTTTGGGAAATCAACAAGACCGCCAATGAACAGTATTTCAGAGGCCGAGCATTTGCTTCAGCGAAAGAGCCACCGCTATATCGTGAGCAGGGCAAACGCTATCTAATCAATGGGAAGAGTAGCCTGGTTTTATCGTCTCTTCGCGATTTAATCGGGGAAGAAAAATTCAATGCTGCCCTCCGAAAACTGTTGGATAAATATGCTCCAAGCACCGCACATGAGGTACATATCTTGGACTTCATAGATGAGTTGTACGCAGTAAGCCCTCAAGAGCATCATACTTTGATCGACGACTGGATGAAGCAAATCATTCGGTATGAACTTAGTGTGGATGACATCCAGTACAAGCGTTTAGATAATGGGCAATATGAAATTTCAGCAGCGATCTTCGCGAAAAGATTCAAAACCCTACCATCTGGGAGAGAAATCGCCATCGACATCAATGAACCGATTAAAATCGGATGCTTTAACAAGCATCCCAAAAGTATTGGGAAGACCGACAAAATCCCATATCTGGAAACCCATTGTATCCAAGATACTTTGACAACTATCAAGCTCACCCTAGATAGCTTACCTCGATACATTACCGTTGATCCTTTCTTAACCCGACCAGATAGGAATTATGCTAATAACCTTAAGGAAATAGTGCAATAAAAGGAGCTATGTAGCCCTTAGCTGACGTGGTAATCCAGAACATTTTCGGCCCCGTAGCAGTCTTATTGATAGGACATGTCTCTTTCCTATCGAAGTAGGTGCAGGGAATCAACAGCCTACTTTTCAGCTGTTGACGGGTAGCGTTTGAGCTTGGAAATGGATAGACTAGAAGATCAATCATTTCTCATATAAAGCCCTTACTACATGAAGCTAAATCTTAAACTAAAACTCCTTTCACTTCTCGTCTTACCTCTTTTCATCTTGAGCTGCGAAAAAGATGATATCCAAGATGGTTCGGCTAATGAACTCCTATCGAATGGCGACCTTGAAATTGGTTCTGGAACGCCGAATGGCTGGTTTAGTAATGCGCCTTGTCCCGACACCGAACTTAGTTGGACGGAGGAAGAGGCTTTTTCTCCCAGAAAGTCGCTAAAAATCTCAAATCCCACGCTGGAAAGCACCTGTTTTTCATTTTGGGGTCAATCATTTAGTACAGATATTCCTATTGGGAAATCGCTCAGTCTAAGTGTTCAAATCAAAGGGCAATTAGAAGGAGAGGGTGTGAGCATCGTTATTCGAGGAGATGATTCACCACTGGCCGATGGTAGTGGAGAGCAATTTGTTACCACCCAAGGCAACTCCCCGATCAGTGGCACCTTCAATTGGACGGAATTCAGTATTGGCCTGGGAACGGTGGAACCGAATATTCAGAGTATCACCGTTTTTCTGGTATACCTTCCCAATACCACTGGTACGGTCTATTTTGACGATGTCTCATTGGTCTTTGAATAAGAGATCAAATCCGTGTTACTCTCCGGGTAACGGTCTGGCTAAACAGCGTAACCAGCTTTTGCTCGCTATGAATGTTTTAGCTTTTGTTAGCGGTTCGGGATTTATTCTTCTTTCACAATTACTTCTTTCATAAATTTCTTCTCTAAAATTGACGATGGTAAATGGTAAAGAGGCCGCATATATTATTGTTGTTGGAAGTACCCATAGGATTTACATTTAGTTCAGTTACCTATTGTACGGAACAGGGCTTACCCACCTGAAACCTCGAGTCATCAGCATCATGCTATCTGTCTCAAATTCTTTTGTTTTTAGCCAAAGTGAATCTGCATTCAATGAGCCTTTCCAATGCAGATCACCATTTGGCATGGTTCGATAATTTAATCGAAGTTGTTGAGTTGAATCAGCCGCAAGATGTCCTGTTAGTTTTCTATCTATGGTATCGATTTTAATTTGGTATTTTAATTTTTCGCCACTTACCTTATTAACCTTTAGAATATTTGAGTTATAGCCATTGGTTATTACCATTCTATGCCAATATTCAGTATAGTTGCTATCCAGAGTATCCGCATAATTAGAATTTCTATAATCATATACATCATACACACCTGTCATCGAATTAGGTTCAGTTGTAGTTTCGTTTTCTTGTAGGTAAGTTATCGCTACAGTTAATTGAGGATAAACAGCAAATCCAATCAAAGCAATTTTAATTATTACAGCTGCAAGTCTTAATTTTCTCTTTTCAAACAATGGAGATTGTTCCATTGGGTTTGTGCTTTGGTTCAAGAAAAACAATTGAATGAGTGGACGGCTATAAATCGCTACTAATCCAATAGAAAATATTAAGTAATGTGTGGAGGCTAATTTGACGGGCACATCGAAACAGTAGTTCATTAAAACCACATTCGTTAATACCCCAACAAGGATTAATGCACCTAATAAAGTAGTTCTTCTAAATAATAGAAATACTGCTCCTATAGCTTCAGCTACCCCACCAAAAATTTGATAAGTTGTACTATACCCCATAAAAGTCCACAGTAAACGCATAGGAGAGCTTTCGCCATACGTTTGTAGCAGTATCGATTGGGATGGCTCACTAAACTGGACTGGTACTATTTTGAACAAACCATAGGAGAGAATAATCAGGGCTACATAATATCGAGTGTAAGTAATCAATAATTTTTTCAACCAAGGATAGCTTTTTCTTTTATAGTCAATACTTGACCAGATTATTGTTACCAAAATTGCAAGTAAAAACTTCGTTATCCAGATGAGCCAATAAATAAGGGTATCTCCACTACCTGTTTCTTGTGTAGGGATTGACTGATCAATCCCTAAAACATGACTTCCTACCCAAATAGCCAAGTCTTGAAGCAAACTACCAATCGGATGAATTACCGCATGAGCTCCAGGTATAAAATAGAATGGGAAAGCAAAGCAATAAAGAAAAATATAGGCAAATAAAAAGCGAAAAAGGATTCTTGTAGAAAGTGACCATTCTTGGTTTAGAGTTAAATTTTTAATCTCCATTTTCTTTAACTAATTAGGTTGTGCTGTTACCAGCGTAAAGGTAGTTGAACCGCAATAATATTGCATCTAAATTAATTTTTCCTCTTATTTCCTGACCGCTAGCACGGGTTTACCTCGGTAATATCTCGATCTTAGTGGGTCAAATTACCTTTACCTCTTCCGCAATCGTATCTGTATTTCCTTCGATAGATAGATGCGATGCTTTATGGAGCCTATGTAATCAGAAAGGTCTACGATCGTTTCCTCCTTGGCTTCCGGGTCAGAGGCTTTGAAAGGTATCGGAATAGTACCTGCATCAGCTATACTTTCATTCAATAAGTACAGCAGAGAAGCCAAATCATAATCAACATCCACCAACAGCTCTGAACCTTTCAAAACATTCCAGGCCGCCAGATCAAATTGTATATATCTAACACCCCCCGCTTTGGTAAGGATATCCCCGATGCGCAGGTTGGTATCGGCTTGATAATGGGTCAAAGAATCTACCACCTTCTGGATTTGCTGTAGCTGCATATTGAGGTTCTGAATATTCTTTGCGGTGCCCAACTCTACTTTTGTCAATAGCCCAGCTATCTTCTTTCTTTCTATTCGCTTTTCATTGATGTTATTAAAGTACAAGGCTAGAATTACCCCTAGAAAAACGGGGACTAATTCGAGGAGGATTTTCTTGAGTGATTTCATGTTTGGCATATGTTTATCCCTCAATATACTCCTCTCTTTTGACATTATATGGTGGCCTATCCGACCTCAAACAGCTATTTCCTTAGCCTAAGGATTTTTAGTTAGTGCCAGACCTTAATCTAAGCAGGCCGTTGTACAGATCTGTGAAAAATCAAGTGGATTGGGCTCTAGTTTTTTCTCCGTAATCCAATGCAAAAACGCCTCAACTGCGGACTGCTCTAATCTTCCCCAAGTATCTTTGGTGCCGAAATGAGGGGCAGAGCGTTCTAATGCTCTTTCTAGATTTATCCCCTTATCATGGGGTGGGATATATTGGGCTAACAGTTTAGCAGCCGTTGCTGGCGATTCTTGACAATATAAAAATCCTTTTTTCGTAGCCTGAACAAAAGCACTGTATTGAGTCCTCTTCTCCGCTACTTTCGACTCACTAGCAGCTATCACGGGTGAATAGGAATACGGAATATTATAGTCGCGCATCTTGAAGTATTGCAATTGATGAAGCGAGTACTCAACTTGCACCCCTTCCCAGTTTAAGAATATCCAGGTCGCATCTGCTTCCCCTTTTAATAGCGTATTCCAAATTCCCAATTTATCAGGATAGACAATATTCAATTCCCCTTTGCCTCCATCATTCCTGATCATCTCTTTTACAATCCCATCTTCGTACCTAGCTCGATAAGAACTGTAGGTCTTATGATCTAGGTCTTTTGGTGAATTAATACCTGAATCTCCCTTTACGACAATAGCACTTAAATCTTCCTGCAGTATAGCGGCAATGGCAATTAGATCGAATGGGGTATCCTTGGTCCGATAGCTAATGATACTTTCCGTTGGGCACAACGCAAAATCGACCAGCCCCAATTCTACCTTTTTAGCAGGAGTAACTCCATAATTATCCAAAGATGGATCTGCTATAAACACCTCTAGTCCCAACTCTTCATAGAAGCCTTTCTCTTTGGCTACAAAGAATCCGATATGATTAATGTTAGGCGTCCAATCTAGTGCCAATTTTAATTTTTCCATACAAATTAAACTCAGGTTTACAGCTAGTTGTTCTTCTTATCTTGGTGTAAGCATGGCTATTCTTTTGCAAAATAGATATCCATACCTCCATTGACCATCAAACCTATGCCGCTGAGTATAGCTCCGTAGAAAAAGAATGGAGTATCTGCAGACAGGCCAACTCCTACAAAAAGAAGAATCGCTCCAATTATAATTTTAATAATGCCATAGTTATTCGCCACCTCTTTTTCTTCTCCTTCCCTAATCAAGTCGTTGGCTGCCCGTAAGTATTTTTCCATCCGCTCAAACTCCTCATAATCTTGGTGGTTTAAACTTTGGCGATCCATTTCTCGTTTAACCGATTCATACTCTTGCTCCACACTAATCTTATTGAGTTTGGAATGATGTATTCGATAGAGCCGGCCATACCTTTTGAGCAATTCCTTTTGTGCGTCGCTTAGCTTTTGAGCCATAGTTGATTCTGTTTTGTTATACTAGTGTGACCGAAACTTATTAGTCAAGATACAAAGGTAAGAAGTACCAAAAAATTCATCGAAAAAGTCATAACTTTCAATCACATCGGAATCCTAAATGGTGCGATATTAAATTCCCCCTTCAAATGACAACTTAGCTGTATCGAGAGCGCCTTTGAGAAAACCACCTTGTTCAGTATTAAAGCCGAAGCCATGCAAAGTACTCATTCCCACCACCTCTCAAAATCCGCAGATGATCGCTATTTACCCTTGCAGGATTTTCAGGATTACTCAAAAAATATCCCACCATCCCCCTATACGTCAAGATTTAGTTTTTCTAAACTGATCAAAACGCTTCAAGCTAGAAGTGAGTCTAGCCATGAAACCGTTTTAGAGGCAACGATTGATCGCCTGAAAGCTGCCGAACTTCGCCTCCAACAGAATACTACAGTGGAGGAGTCTGCTCACTTGCAGGAAGAAGTACATGCCGTCATGCAGCTTATTTTTCCCGCCTTTTTTCTGGAAGGACAGATGGGATATATCAAAGGGCCATTTGAAAGCTACCCCTTTCGTTTCCGAACAGAAGATTTCGATTCACAACTGGGTAATTATGAATGCGACATCAAATTGAGCAATCAAAACTTATCCAGTCCTCATTCCCCCAATATCTTACTGGCTGGGGCTGCTGTATTGAACACATTCTACGGCCAACAAGTGGAGATGTTTGTCGGCGAAGGAATGACGTTGAGAGAACGGGAAACAAAAATGGAAAGGCATTACAAATTTGATGTGCATTTGGATTACCTGGAAGTAAAGAAGGTAAAACCATTAAAAAAATTAGACCAGGAGCAGATACACAGATTGCTTAATAACTTGAATGATCATCAGCTTTGGTTGGAGTATATCACGCCAGAGAATTTTGTCTTTGAGGGTCTTGTCATTGGCTACATATCAGATGTTACTAAACCGGAAATCCTTTCTAAAATGAAGGAGATGGCAGCCAATGAAGGAGGGAAGAGTGATCATGAAGAGGATCGCGACTATCTAGAAATCCTGGCTCGATCCTATCTCGAGATGCCCGAGATTTTGCTAGGAAGTTTGCAAACGGTAGACGGTCCATGGATAGAAAGTCTTACTTGGTCCTTATTACGGTATTATGATGCCGCTTTGGTTCGACCTTCCCTGAAAGATGCCGAATCATCCTATGGACAAGTTCTACTGGAAGGTAAGCCCGTCATCATTGTAGATCTTCCAAAGAAAAAACACTTATCTCCGCTCGAAAGCGCCTTGATACAAAAGGGAATAAGGAGTTTACTATTGGCTCCCATCTTTGATGATGACGGGAGAATCATTAGCATTTTCGAACTTGCTTCCCCACAGCCCTATCGATTCAGTCAACTTATCACCATCCAGTTGGAAGAATTCATTTCCCTTTTTGCGATGGGTACGAACAAGTTTATCAATGAAATGGAAAACGCAGTTCGACTGACGATGCAACAGGAATTCACCTCCATCCATCCCAGTGTAGCCTGGAAATTCAGAGAGGTAGCTAGCAAATATTTCTGGGAAAGAGTGGTCGAGGAAAAACAAGTTGGCCTTGACACCATCGTTTTCAAAGACGTCTATCCATTATATGGTCAGGCTGATATTGTAGGATCTTCGAAGTTGCGTAATGAATCCATCTCCAAGGATCTCATAGACAACCTAGAACGAGTCAACCAATTGCTGATTCAATGTAGCTCCTCCATCCATTTTCATTTATTCAACATCTACGCAGAAGAAGTACAATCTCATTGTGAAAGGCTGAAAGAAGGGTCTTTTGTATCAAGTGACGAATCAAGGATTGTAGAATTACTAACCGAACAGATCCATCCGGTAATTCGCAAGTTGATGCCTAGCTTTTCTCAAAAATCCATGGAGTTGGCAGAAGCCTATTTCGATTATTTGGATCCCAACTTGGACATCGTTTATCGCCAACGAAAAGCATACGAAGATAGTGTCACGCTGGTCAATGAAACCATCAGTCACTATTTGATGCAGGAGGAGGAAAAAATGCAGAAGACGCTCCCGCACTTCTTCGAAAAATTTCAAACTGATGGAGTTGAGTATAATCTTTACTTGGGACAATCCATCCTCGAAAAGGATGAATTTCACTCCTTTTACCTACAAAACTTCCGACTATGGCAGTTGATCGTCATGTGCGGGATTACGAGGCTAGTAGAAATAGAGGCCAAAAAGTTTCCCGTATACTTACAGACCGCACAGCTGATCTTCGTTTACAACAACACCTTGAGCATACGTTTTCAAATGGATGAAAAGCAATTTGACATCGATGGGGCCTACAATGTACGTTATGAAATCCTAAAAAAACGCATCGATAAAGCCTACATCAAAGGAACGGATGAACGTCTCACACAGAAGGGGAAAATAGCCATCGTTTGGCTGCAAGACAAGGACAGGCAGGAGTATCAGCAATACCTAGATCATCTGGTTCGAAACCACTATATCGATGCGGAAATTGAGGATCTGGAATTAGACAAAATGCAAGGCGTAGAAGGCTTGAAAGCAATGCGAATCACCGTCTTACCGGAACAATAATCAAACCCAGGTAGTGCTTCAGCCTACCTTAAAAAGTACAAAAGTATCCCATAATAATACATGGAGTTATCCTCATAAGCCAACACCTTTGTGGGACCATAATCGCCCATTATATTCTTAGAAAATGAGATACTTCTTAGTGCTTATCTTCGTCGGCCTCCTAGCCGCCTGTGAAAGTCCACAAGTTGAGTCCGAAGGGAATACTTCACCATCTATACTCAATCCCACCAATGAGGTTGTTTTATACTCAGAAATAAAGTGGAGTGCGCTTAACCCCGCCAGGGGAGCTATAGGCCCAAGAGCTGCCAACCTTTGGGGTAACCGGACCAAAGCTGGTCCGACTGGCTTCCTAGTGCAGTTTGTAGATGGCTTCTCCTCCCCCCCTCACATCCACAATGTCACCTATCGTGGCATGGTTATCAGCGGCCTTGTGCATAATGATGATCCACAGGCAGAAAAGATGTGGTTACCTCCAGGATCCTTTTGGACACAACCAGCAGGGGAAGTACATATCACTGCGGCTAGTGGGAGCAAGAATCTGGCTTACATTGAAATTGATGGTGGGCCCTATCTGGTCCTTCCTTCCGAAGATGCCTCGGATCAGGGATAGCGTCCAGTCAACGTAGATGCATCTAATATCGTCTGGCTAAATGCGTCAAATGTCACGAGCATCGATAAAGCTAAGCAACCTGATAGCGCTAATGAAGCAGAAGTAGCTTTTCTATGGGGTAAACCACAAGGAAAACAAGTGTATGGAACACTACTAAAGTTGCCAACTGGCTTTTCTGGGAAGATCCTGAGTCAAGGCTCTGTTTTCAGGGCGGTGGTCATTGCTGGTGAATTACAGTATACAATGCCGAAGGAGAAAGTAGTGAAGACTTTAGAAGCTGGCAGCTATTTTGGTTCAACGGGAGAGGCGGTGCACCCTATTGCGCCTACGGCCACTGAAGAGGTAATCATCTATATTCGGACAAATGGTAAGTATGAAATAACTCCAAGCATGGAATGAGGCTACCGTCATTAATATCGAAACACAGGTAGTTTTTGAACCTCCCTTTATTATACTGATGCTTGCGACTCTCCTAATGCGCGTACAAGCGATATCCCTATTTTGTATTTTAGCCATTTGATCTCTATCTCGAGCAGAAATGAAAGAGACAATTGACAAAATATGGAAGCTTTAGAGTTGTATCTACAAAACCATGGAGTCGTAGTTAGTCCAGCACTACGAGAAGCTTTTCAGGTTTTTCAACATCAGCAACATGCTAAAAACACACTATGGATCCGAGAGAACCAGATCGCTCAGCGCATTGCTTTCATTCTTAAAGGTAAAATCCGACACTTTTATAATATCGATGGTAAGGAGTATACCCGCTGGGTTTCTCTAGAAAACAATTTCGTCACGGCTTTCTCTAGTTTTGTGAGTCAACGGCCCAGTCAAGAAAATTTAGAATGTATAGAGCAGTGCGAGTTATTGAGCACAAGCCGTGAAAACTTTTATGCCATTAAGGCCAAATCCCCCGAAATTCAACAATTGTGGACACAGTCTCTCGAAAGTGAAATTATAGGTTATGAAGACCGCGTTTTTCAACTGATTACTACCGATAGCGAAAAACGCTATTTAGACTTCCTCGAAAAGTACCCACAACAAGCCCTGGAGATCCCGCAGAAATATATTGCTTCCATGCTCGGTATAGCACCCCGCCATTTGAGTAGAATCCGAAATAAATTAGCTAATCGAAAGAAGTAGACATTTGTCCTTTTTTTGGGATTATTTACCCCTAATCTTTGTGATCACTTTTAAATAATAAATTTTGATCATGAGATTAATCCCGCTTTTTCTGTTATTATTTTCCGCTCAAGTACTTACTGCCCAACAAGCAAAGTTCGAGAACCGCGTAAATCTAGTGTTTGGCCTCGGGCAGATTACGCAAGGAGGTTTTAATGTAGAAGGAAACCTCTTCTACGATCGTTTTGTCTTCGACTATTCGCACGGTGTGGCTTTGAGTATTACCAATGACCAATTGGAGCAAGGTAACGATCGGAACCAAGGCCTGGATATTCACCTGCCCTGGACTACTGGCTTTGGTGTCGGCTACCGATTTACAGATTGGTTGAACCTACGGCTGGAGCCCAAATGGCATAAGTATGAGTTGTACTACCATGATACGGACTATACAAACCAAAATCTAATTGCCGACTACACCACCTTCACCCTAGGCTTAGGACTGTACGCCAATTGGCGCCCATTCAAGCGTCAAAACAACTTGTTGCGAGGCTTTATGATTGTTCCCAATTTCCGTTGGTGGCCAAGAATTTCTTCTTCCCTAGAAGGCAATCAATTGAGTTACTACAATACCCAAAGCGAAAGCCAAGAAGTTCATCAAGCAAGAGAAATTGGCCTGGGCAATACTCCATTCTTTTACAATATTAGCGTCGGTTATTCACTGTCTTTCTAATGTAGCAATGGCTGAATTCTATCTTTCGGACGATCCGGAAAGATAGAATTCAGTTACCCCTCTGTATTGGCTAAGCACCTCAAGGATTCAATCGATAAGTATTAAACATCAATCCTCCCTCATAGCTCTCCGAGGATTCCAATCGCCCCTTAAAGGCTTTGGTGGAACTACCAAATAAAGGCGTACCCCCACCTAGCACAATTGGATTCAACTTAACCTTCAAGACATCAATGAGGTCGTGTGCCAGGAGCCAGGCGGCAAATTCGCCTCCTCCACAGAGATAAATTGGCGTGCCTTCCTCTGCCTTCAATTGTTGGATTAGCTTCAGATCCATTGGAACCACCTTCACTTTTTCATCGGCATTTTCCAAGACCATCGTAGAGGAAAAAATGTAGTGGCGCATATGAGGGTAAGCCGGTGCTCCGGGTTGTAACCCAAATTTATATCCGAACTCATAGGTCTTTCGGCCCATGATCACCGTATCAAAACCCTGTAAATCTTTTTGGTATTGCTCTACCCCATTGCCCTCAAAAGCGAAGAGGGAGATATCTTCGTCTGGGCCGGCAATATAGCCGTCCAGAGAAGTGGCTACGTAATAGATAATTTCTCGCATAGTCTTCATTAGGTTTTAGCATGTGGTCAATAGCTAGATGTACAACGATGGAAACATAAAAGTTCCACTACTGAGACAATTAAAGATCAAGCCACCTAGCTAGACACCAATTAGATGCGCAAGGATGGGCTAAACCGCGAAATAGTTTAGATAAACTCCAACAATCGTCCCGGCCGCGACGAAGTGTCGACTTCCCACCTAGGCCTCACTTTTCTGTGATCTTTTGTAATCGTTTTGTGATTCTTTCCCGAGTGGCTCCGGATACATTTGTACCGAATTCAGCATGCTCTGATTACCTGATTATCAGAGAAGCGTAATTGTCAGAAAAATTAAAAACCAAGATAATCATGAGTAAGTACTCCATACTTTTTTTAGGCTTACTGCTTTCGCTCCTTACCGCTTGCATTGGCGATGATATCATTGCCGACGAAGTCCCAGAACGCCTGCGTATCAACAATAGAATTGATAGTTTAAAACTAGGCGATAGCTTCCAATTTGAAGTCATGTTCTTCAATAACATTGGTCAGGCGGAAGATCGCCAAGTAGATTGGAACACCTCTGATGCCAACATCATCAGCGTATCCCCAAGTGGATTGGCCACTGCCCATGAAAAGGGTGTCGCTACCATTACTGCGACTGTGAACATACCCGATAGAGCGCCCGTTGAAGAGGCTTTTGAGGTAATTGTTTCGGATGTGACAACGGAGATAGAGGAAACGATGAATAGAAGTGGTTCGATCAAAACTACCAGTAGCTATGTACTAACCGGAGATTTTGAATTTTTCCAAGCAGGTAATTCCTTGATCTTGTCCTTTGACGAAAGCTACAGGGCCTCCTCCGCCCTACCCGGTCTATATGTATATCTAACCAATAATCCGAATACCACTACCAATGCCTACGAAATCGGCAAGGTGACTCAGTTTAGTGGAACACATACGTATGAAATACCGGCAGATATTGGTCTAGACACCTACAACTACCTACTCTTCTTCTGCAAACCTTTCCGGGTGAAGGTGGGAGATGGAGAAATAAATTAATCCAAAGAAGCTGTTTAAATTCAGAATAATGAAACGCAATATATTCATTCTAATCGCTGGCCTTTTGTTCAGCATCCAATTGCAAGCAGGAGGCCCTTGGCCTACACCCAAAAACGGAGGCTTTTTCAAACTCTCACAATGGTGGGTGGTAGCCGATAAGCATTACACCGATACTGGCCTTCTGGACCCCAATATCACCAGTGCTATCTATAACACCAGTCTCTATGCCGAATATGGCTTGTCGAACCGCTTGACCGGGATCCTCTATTTCCCACTTTTTAGCAGAGCTGTATTCAATAATGAAATTTCTGGAACGACCTCAGAATTGATTAACTCAGGAGAAGCCATTAATAGCATCGGTGATACTGATATTGGTTTGAAATATGGGATAATCGTCAATAAACCCGTAGTGCTAAGCGCCAGCCTTTATTTGGGTTTACCTTTGGGCATTTCTAGTGGAGGATCAACAGGCACCTTACAAACCGGTGATGGTGAATTCAACCAGTTGTTACAGATAGATGTTGGAACCTCTTTTGGAGTAGGCGGAATTAACTTCTATGCTTCAGCTTACGGAGGATTCAATAATCGAACAAACGGGTTCTCTGATGAACTTCGCTATGGGGTTGAAGGTGGCGCTACTTTGCCTAAAACGGGCATCACTGGCATTCTACGACTATATGGAATAAAGTCACTGAAAAATGGAGATTCCACCGAGACTCCCAACAGCACCAGTATTTTTGCCAATAACAGTGAGCACTTCACCATCTCTCCGGAGATTGCTTACCAGTTCAATGATAAATGGGGCGTGTCAGCGACCTATGCTCAGGCACTTTCTGGGCGAATAATTTTTGCCAATCCATCCTACTCTTTTGGCGTTTTCTTAAAGATCTAATTGACCACGCATTGAGTAAGAAAAGCGCCATGACCTGGAAGTCATGGCGCTTTTCCCTATTAAGGTAGGCAATGTAGCTGACAAAGATTCCCGCTTCATAAAAGCAGCATTTATAGGGAGTTAGCAGTTTCAATAGAAAACGCAGGAACCCCTATATGAAAAAGCGCTATACTGATGATAGGGAAATTTGGACTTCCAAATCTCCCTCAAGTCTAGTATATACCGACCGAAAAAAGTCTGGATTTTCCAGACACGATTTGCGTCGAGTATATCTCGCACTCTCACTACTGTTGGGCCTCTCTTACCTTCAGGCTCAGCAACCGATTGGACTCATCTTTCGCATTTCCGCCAAAGAGGCTAAAGCACTGTATAAACAAGGTCAAGAGCCCATTCCCGACACTTACTTCCATACCGTAGTAGATAGTTTTGGGATAGAAGGGTATACGCCTAAGGTCGAACAAGGAAACGGACATTATCTATATGTTCGAGCCAATGGCGAGGAACTTGAGGTTCTCTTAAATAGCATTCATACCCACCATGTACTTCCCATAAACAATGATAGAGATCTGATGCTGCGTGTCTTAAATGAAGAGGGAGAAGTAGTAGAAGATGCAAAAGTAAAGCTTGGAAACAGAATCATCCCATACGATGCTTCCGTAGGGACTTACCGCATAAAAAAGCGGAATAAGGGCGGTTTTCTGTCGGTGGCCCTCCCGACTGATACGCTATTTTATCAAGTCAACCCAAAGGATTCAAAGTGGCTACTCAGCAAACGGTATCGTCATTTTACCAAAACTAAATTTGGCTATTATCTAACAACTCCTATTCGATGGGGCAGTCAAATCTATCACTATATGAGACGACTCGTCCTTTATGGTAGATGGAGACCAATTAGAAGATATCGGAAAAATGGTTCCCGCTCCCTGCATGGCTACATGGTTACGCATAAACCCAAATACGAACCTGGAGACACCTTGAGACTCAAGGCATATGCTACTTCTCCCAAAGGACGCCCCATAACTAGGAGTCTTAGAATCAGCGCTAAAAGCTATCGCCAGGCTCACCCCATCTTAGATACCTTGGTTGAACCTAGTACTCAGGGTGCCTTTTTACTGGATTGGCCTATCCCTGACTCAGTTAAACTAGATCAGCGCTACACGATCTCCCTTAGACACCCCAGACATCGGAAATGGGAAGTTCTAACCCATAATTTTCGATATGAGGCCTACCAATTAGATCAGGTTGTTTATGACCTACAACTCCCGCAGGATACTTTTCATCAAGGGGAAAAGTTTACCCTAATGGCTAATGCTAAAGATCAAAACAATTTACCTGTCTATGATGCCAAGGTAAAATTACACCTAATCGTCAATCGCCTTTTAAGTTTCCATGCCGATGAAATAGTTATTCCAGATACGCTATGGACCTATAAAGGAGATATTGCCGATGCAGGGAAAGCAGAGATAATCATTCCTGACAGTATATTCCCTCCTGTTCGAATGAGAGCAAAAATTGCTGCTGCCTTCAGCAATAGCAATGGTGAACTACAAGAAAAAAACCGTTACTTCTACTACAGTCCCTTAGATGAACAGATCCAAATTAAGTTGCGTGAGGGACAGCTATATGGTACCTATCTTAAAAATCAACAAGCAGATACTATAGCTGCTAAGCTCATTACAACTTCCATACTTGGTGAATCTGCCGATACTATTCAAGTACAATTACCGCTGCGTCGTGCACTGCCCTCTACCGTCAAATCCTATAAGCTCATAGCGGGTACGGCATCTAAAGAAGTTAGGTTGAAAAACGGGGCCCCATCGGTACAAGCAGACGTTCGATTCGAAGCTAGAAGAGTACAAGACTCTATCTACTTGTCTTTGCAAAACCCACACAAACTAGCTGTAAATTGGCTGATTCGATATCCTGGTGGTTCCTTGACGGAGGGAGCAAGCAGGCAAGAGAATTGGCGGGGTCAGTGGCTTGCAACTAAGCAAAAAACCTATCATTTAGAGTACCAATATCAATGGGGTGGTCAGATCATCCGTGAAGAGCAGAAGATTGTCCGCTACAAAAAACTGTTACAGATAGAAATCCAGCAACCTGGACAGATCACACCTGGCCAAGAGGCTGTCATCCAGGTAAAGGCAAAGGACCATAGCGGTCAACCGGCCAGTGGCGTAAACTTAGCGGTCGGAGCCATCAATGCACAATTTGAAACCAATGACAATATAAGTCCTGCCAAGATCCCATATAAGCGGGGGATTGACCCCATGGTTTATAACAACTTTAATCTTAGGGCATCTTCTCGATTTGCTAAAAAGACCATTAGAAAGAAATGGCGTGATGACCTGCAACTGGCCAAGGCTCACTATTACCGGCTTCGATACCCCGAGGAAGGAGTCTATTTTCATAAGGACACCTTAACACAAGATAGTTTCTATCAAACAGTGGCTCAGTTTGCTCCCTTCGTCGTCAAAAACGGGAAAAGCCTACCCGTTTATATGATCTACTGTAACCGACGTCTTGTCTACTACCACGACATAGATCAAGTCCAGCCCTACAGCTTTCAGGGAATAGAAGGATTAAATAGTATTGTAATTAGAACCAAAGAGGTTGAGATCACACTGGACAGCGTAAGACTACAGAAAGGGCAAAAACTCGAATTCTCGATTGATCTCTTGCACTACAGGAAATGGAAACATGCCCGGCGGATCACGATCAAGGAAATGCCAAGTGATTTAACCCAAAAGGAAAAAAGACTAATTCGAAATTCGATCTTGGTATTAAAACAACCGAAGAGGGGGGCAATTACGATTAGGGATAAGGCGAATAATATTCAGAGCTATAATACTAGCTATAGCTATAAGCAAGACATCAAGCTAGGTCCGTTTCTCGAAAACTCAAAACTTCACTACCAGGAAAGCAATGGTTTTACAACCGATTTCATCTTTGAGCCTGGCTTCAGTTACGATCTATCCAATGACCAAATTAAATTGTATCAACACGACATCTTCTCAAAGGGAGAGAAATTCTATTTATCCAATCGATCTAATGGAAAAGTCGATGGAGAGCTCATCTATTCCCCTGATGAAGTACTGGAATCTAGGCCTACACTTGTATCCAAACGTTTACAAAAAACACAGGAAGCACGCGGGGCATATGTTTATGGATACCACTCGCCAGACTGGACTATTTTCGGAGCCGTTCTGCAACAAGAGGACAGTCTCATTGCTACCTTCTTTCCCTCTGAGCGTCGAATGCGAGGAATTCCCGAGGGAAACTATGATCTCACGATTATTCGTTCCGATTATCAGCTCTATCAGACGCCAATCTCTATTCAAGCCAATCAGACGCTTTATCAGCGACTGTCCGATCTAGCCTTTAAACCGGATACTACGTCTTGGCTTTCCAATTTAACCTCAATCTCGTATTTCTACCCTACACAGGCAAAACCACCTGCTGATCCTAGCCCTTGGCCCTACAGTGGACATTCAGGTACCATCTCTGGATATATAAGGGATAGTTCGGGTGATCCGCTAATAGGTGCGTCAATACTTGTCAAAGGAACCACGCAAGGAACCGTCACGGACATTGATGGAAGGTTTAAGATACAGCTATCTCAATCGTATCCTACTTTGGTCATCAGCTACACGGGTTTTGCCACCCAAGAGTTTTCTCCTAAAGGGCCAGAAGTCGACATCAACTTGGATGAGGCTGCCGAATTATTACAAGAAGTAGTGGTTACTGGGTATAGCCCTTCCAGAGGATTTGGTGATCCATTGATTCAAACAGATGCAGTCACAGTGAGAGGAAGTAGAGCCGGCAATCCAGGTCTAACAGATTATCTACTTCAAGGTAGATTAGCTGGAGTAGAAATTACAGACTCTGGTTCCAACACCTACATTCGAGGAGCTAGCACTGGGCGGGTAGGCGGCCCCCTCTTTCTGATTGATGGTAAAGTCGGAGATCCTTCAAAATTACTGCCCAGTCAAATCAGAAGCCTCAGGAAAATCAAGGCAGAGGAAGCGACCGCCATCTATGGTGCTCAAGCAGCGAACGGGGTGATCATGATTACCACAAATTTAGCACCTGCAGGTCTTGATCTTTTTGCACTTGCTGGGACCTCCGGACTTCGCTCTGACTTCAAAGACTATGGCTACTGGGAACCCAACCTTATTACAGACAACAATGGCGAAGCATCCTTTACCGTAACCTTTCCAGACAACGTCACTGCCTGGAAAGCGTACGCAATAGGTATGGATAAAAAAAGACGAAGTGGCGTTGGTTTTGCTGAAACACGAGCTTTTAAACCCGTCACCGCTCAATTAGCCGTACCCCGTTTCTTGATCGAAGGAGATGAAGTAGAACTAATCGGTAAAAGCTCCAACTACACCCCCGACTCGCTACAGATAAAGACGCGCTTTCTAGCATCCGACTCTTTGCTCAGTCAACAGGAAAGTTGGCTCTCTACTGGGAAAGTGGACTCTACCATTATCCACGCAGGTATGGCTGGGGATACGCTGGCCATCACCTATTCCCTTTCTGCCAGAGACGGAACTTATGAAGATGGAGAAAAGCGTGAGGTTCCCGTCCTTAAGAAAGGGATAGCAGAAACTAGGGGAGTCTTCCATATACTAGACAGGGATACCAGCCTGGAACTTTCTTCCACCGAAAAACCGGGACAGATGGAGTTATATATGGAGCGAGATATCCTGCCTCAACTAATGCGGGAAATTGACTATTTAAAAGACTATAAATACGGATGTAACGAACAAACAGCTAGTAAACTAATGGCTTTGTGCCTCGAGCAATCCCTTCGAGAACAACTGCAGGAGCCCTTTGATGATGAAGGCTTAATTCGGAAGTGTATCCGTCGTCTTGACAAAAACCAAAATAGTGCTGGCGGATGGGGCTGGTGGGAAAAAAGTGGAAGTAGGAGTTGGATTACACGGCATGTAATCAAAGCCCTCCTCATGGCAGACAAACTTGGATATTCGTCCAATGCTTTAGAAATAGCGCTTCGTGATCTCACGAAGGAAAGCAAGTCTTGGCCTGAACATGAACGCTTAGCCAATCTTACCATTTTAGCTAAGGCGGGACAAAATTTCCCCTATGAAGAGAACTTGGCGAGGCTAGATACTCCATCGAATAGCTTAGCTCAGCAACTTGAGATTTTGCGCATTAGGCAACTGAGAGGCTTACCCTATCAACTCGTAAGGCTTTATCATTATAGACAAACGACGCTATTCGGTAGCCACTATTGGGGAGTACCGACCTACGGTTTTCCCGGGAATGATGTACGACTTACGCTACTAGCACATGATATCTTGCTTGCTGCCGGGAAGACGGAAGAGGCCAAAAAGGTTAGGGCTTTCTTTATGGAGAATCGTAAACACAACGGTCAACGCCATAATTGGCGAAATACTTTAGAAACAGCAGTTATCCTACGCTCCATTTTACCTGGCATTTTAGCTGATGGAAGAAAGGTTCGGGAAAATGTTCGGGTTCAATTGGCGGGGCCGGTGACTCATACTGTTGACAGTTTCCCTTACCAAGTCATACTATCAGATTTTTCAGCGGATCTTACCCTTAAGAAAACAGGCGGTGGCCGAATTTACTTCACCGCTTATCAAACCTTCTGGAATACTAGTCCCAGCAGAAATGATTCTATCTTTTCGATTTCGACCCACATCCGACAAGACGGTGCTAGGGTTGAGCAATTGGAAAAAGCCAAGAAGGCAGAACTAGTAGTAGATGTTGTAAGTAAAGAACGTGCCGGTTATTTAATGCTAGAAGTACCTATTCCTGCTTCCTGTTCCTACGCTAGCAAACCTAATGGAAGAAGAGGTGTGGAAGTACATCGGGAATATGATGTTCACCAGGTGAGTATTTTTATTGAAGATCTGCCGCCGGGACCACACCAATTTAGCATCAATCTGGAGCCTAGATTTTCAGGGGAGTTTAGCCTGAATCCTGCGAAAATGGAGCAGATGTATTTTCCAACCTTTTATGGACGGGAAGGGATGAAGGCGGTAGAGGTGATTGAGCAATAATGTCGTTGGTGAAAACAGCAGGCGATGGCTGCAGAGGGAAATGTTGTTGGTGAAAACACCAAACAACGACTGGGAAGGGGAATGTCGTTGGGGAAAACACCAGACGATGGCTGGGAGGGAAGTCCCAGGTCCCAAGCTGCTGTTGAGTGTCTGTCTAGCTAGTCAGATAGATTTTCCAACAACAACAAAGGGGGGGCTTACTTAGCCAATTCTCCTTCTTCCTCCAGTGTCGGCTCAGTAGGTACTTGATCCGTGTTGAGTACAAAGTCTACTAGCATATCAGGCGCTTGCATCTGCAGGGGATGATCTCCATCTGCAATTGTCACCAATTCCTTGTCATTCTTCATTAATTCCATCAAGAAGGGTGAGTTCGGATAGGGAACTAAGGTATCGGCATCTCCATGGATCAACACGACGGGAACGCTAATTTTTGCATAAAGAGGTAAAATGCTTCGGAGTGCAGCGGGATGACTCAGCTTTTCTACATTAGATACCCAAAGCATTCTAGGGAGTAAGAATCTAAAGATTTTGAAATTAAGAAAATAGGAAATCCGGAAAGTCACCTCATTATCAGGATCGTATTGCCCAGACACACCTACGATCTTGGCGATCTTTTCAGGTTGAATAGCTCCCATAATCACCGCAATTGGGCCTCCATAACTATGTCCCATGATCACAGCCTTCTGTGTCTCCCCTTCTAGCACTTCCAGAATCTTTTCCGCGTGTACGCGCAAATCTTTCTCTGCCCCACGTGGTTTCGTACCTCCATAGCCCGGACGATCCACCACTAGAAGTCGGTACTTTTCATAGATCCTTTCCCGCTTCGCCATTGCACTCCAATCCATCACACTGCCGGGAGCACCATGTACCAGCAACAGGGGCTGCTTATCTGCATCACCAATCTCTAGATATCTGAGACCAGAGGGTGTATAATTGATCGTCCAATCCTTTCTGGGGATATCCTTATACCACCATCGAGTTCCCTTTTCCGAAGATACATATCGATCGAAAGATTCAATAACTATGAATAGAATAGCGACCAGGGCCAGCGCTATGTACAGGACCCAGCGAAAAATCCTTTTGGTAATGGGAAAGAAGCGGCTCATAACGGCAGTTTATCTAACATCTATTTTTAAAGGCAATCTTATAAACCTTTCCAATGATTGGAAAGGTAGCAAAGGGTAGCACACTGTAACTGCATTAAAAACGTCTTGTTAGCAGAATTGTTAAGACGCAATCCATATTTATCACCCAAATCCCCAGCGAAAAGGTCAAAAGCGGCAAATTATTTCCCTTAATCCCTCGCTCAACTGCACTTCAGCATAAAAATTTATAAAAAAACACTACTTAGTTTGACTTTTAAACTAAGCAAGAATATATTTGTAGATGTAAGTTAGTTTTAAATCAAAACTAAGGTAAAATGTCAGCATCCTATAACTCCTTATACAACCGAAATACTATTAGCCAATTGATCCAAAAAATCATGGCAGCTCAAAGCCTATTGGCGTTGTTTCCTAATGGTAATGTCAAGAAACTATACCGGGAAGCTGTAAAGCAATTACATCCAGATCTGTGTTCTGAGCCAGAGGCAAAAGAGGCTTTGATACACCTCAATGAGCTCCGGCTGAAACATGAAAAAGGAATCGTCATCATGGATGATGCAGGAAGTATCTGGACGCAAAGAACAGAAGCCGTATTTCGTGGTGACTTGAACTTGCTGCATACTTCTTACCAAAACTTTCAGCAGCTTAAACACCTAAAATCTGAAGCCGCACGACACTTTCATTTGTATCTACCGAAGCAGATGGACATCACCGATGTTCTTCAAGTAGAATTCCCTTTTCGTGCCCTTCCCCTACACAGCCTAGAACTGCCCCAGGAACATGTTAACTGGGTGCTATCTCGCCTCCTGGAGCTAGTAGCCTGGCTAGCACAAGAAGGCTGGGTACACGGTGGGATTAATCCCCGAAGCATCTTCATTTTGCCAGAAACACACGGCATTGTAGTGTCTTCGTTCTACCACATGAAAAAAGTGGGTGAGCGATTAAGGTCCATTTCTGCTGCTTATCAAAATTGGTACCCAAAGCAAGTTTTCCTAGACAAGCAAGCCAGCTCACTAATTGATTTGGAATGCTGCAAAAGGACGGCAGCTTATCTCCTCGGCGATAAATCTGGCTTGGGTGTGAAACTGAAAAAGACACACCTCGGTGCATACATTGACTTTCTACTCGATCGGCATGAAAATGCCTACACCTGCTACGATGAATACAGAAAACTCCTACAGCGACATTTTGAACCTCGTTTCGTACCACTTGCACTGTAAGCACTATTCATTAACATCAAAAACCAAAGAAAATGGGATATACTAACTGGTCAAGATCAGCTTATGCTAATCTAAAAGCTGACTACTCCAAAAAATCAACCAACGCTATTTTCAAGTCCAATACTACAAGACGAGTAGCAGATGATATGAATCCTTACGGATTGACATTCCGCGAAAGTCGTGACTCGACTGCTCACCCTAACTCACTCGCCATTGGGGTTTTCTTGGACGTTACCGGCTCCATGCGCAACATCCCAGAGCACCTAATCCGCCACAAACTTGGGTCGCTCATGGATACGCTATTGGATCATGGCGTAGAGTATCCTCAGGTACTTTTCGCAGCCATCGGCGATCACATTTCTGACCGAGCCCCACTACAGGTTGGGCAGTTTGAATCTGGTACAGATGAACTAAATCACTGCCTGTCTAGCATCTACCTAGAAGGCGGTGGAGGTGGTCAAACCATGGAATCCTACCTCCTGGCTTGGTTGGTTGCTGGCCGACATACTTCGATCGATTGTTTTGAAAAACGCAATAAAAAGGGCTTCCTCTTCACGATGGGAGATGAAATGAGTTGGGATGAAGTGGACGCAGATCGGCTGAAAGGCATTATGGGATATACGGAGGCTAGTGATATAAGTGCCAAAGATGTACTGGCTCAAGCCCAGCGCATGTATCACATATTCCACATCCACGTCAATGAAGCCAGTTACCGAGATGATCCTAGAATTATAGGCTACTGGCGAGACTTGCTCGGAGAGAATCTCCTCATCCTAGATGATCAAAATGCTATCGCAGAATTAATCGCCAGTACGATAGCGGTGATTCATGGCGTGAAGCTGGATAAGGTGGCTGCTAGTTTTGATAGTGGAACGGCCAAAGCTGTTAGAAAAGCCTTGGTCAATGTATCCGGGGGTAGCCTCAATCAGCAGGACAGCGGCATCATTAAATTATAATCCGAAGATTGGGGCTTTCGAAGGAGGGCCCCGGTCTTTCACCCAAATTACAGAATATGAAAACCAAAATCGTTTTAGGATTAGGCTATGGTGATGAGGGCAAGGGACTCACAACTGATTTCCTTTGCCAGCAGAGCCAACAACCATTGGTCATTCGTTTTTCCGGCGGGCATCAAGCAGGGCATACCGTAGTCACCGAAGAAGGAGAAAGACATGTTTTCTCTAGCTTTGGAGCTGGTAGCTTAAGGGGAATTCCTACTTACTGGAGTTCTTTCTGCACCCTATCTCCAATCAACTATCTGAATGAATGGTTGGCATTAGAAGCCTTAGGCCATACCCCTACCCTGTTCGTAGATGCCTTGGCACCCGTCACCACACCTTATGATGTCTTCTTCAATCGATCTACGGAAAAGAAAAACCAACATGGCAGTTGCGGTTTAGGCTTTGGTGCGACCATCGCTCGTCAACTCACTCCCTACAAACTCTACGCACAAGATTTACGATATCCGGTGGTAGTGGAGCAAAAATTAAAAGCCATCGCTCAATTCTACCGAAACCTAGGACAGGACTACTTTACTGACGACGCTTTCTTAGCACAATTGGAGTTGTTCCAACAAGCTGCCGCGGATATCACTGACACCTTCACTCTTGTCTATGAAAAGAGCTTCTTTTCGGACATCAAGGCACCTTATTCCGATCTCATCTTTGAAGGTAGTCAAGGGATTCTGCTAGACATGGATTTTGGGTTCTTCCCAAATGTTACCCATGCTTCCACGACCTCTAGAAATGCTTTTTCTCTGATCACTCGAAATCGCTTGTCCATGCCGGAGATATTCTACATTACCCGCGCCTATCAAACCCGGCATGGCAACGGTTTCCTATCCAATGAACAATTCCCCTTACACTATGCTCCAAATCCTCAAGAAACCAACAAATACAATCCCTGGCAGGGGCATCAGCGCTGCAGCATCCTAGATCTTGATATGATCAATTATGCCTTGGCCTGCGATGATAACTTTTCGGGTAAATCCAAGAAGCATTTGGTAGTGACCTGTCTGGATCAATTGGAGGGACCGATTCAGGCATCTAAGGATGGGATAATTCAGCATTTTGCCTCGTCCATGGATCTAGTAGAGCATTTAAACATTTCTTTTGCCTCGGTCTTGGAAAGCTGGTCCGAATGCGGGGCGAAAATGCGCACTCACCATCTGAGTTACTGAGCGGGTGAGTAGTAGTAAAAAATTATGGAAAAAGAAAATATTCGAGTGATTTTCGCTCGCGAGCACACCACCATCTTCCCCAAACTGGGTGTGTTCTTGGCCGGGCCGACGCCCCCTGAAGACCAAATGAGCCAGGGCTGGCGAAGAACGGTCATAGATCGCCTTCGGGAAGACAAAAGGCTAGATCCTAGCATGACCGTAGTTGCCCCAGAACCTCAAAACTGTAGCTGGTCAGGTATAGATATTCATGAACATGGCCCTCTGTTGAATGACACCCTGAATAAGCAAATTCCCTGGGAATGGCAGTATTTACAGGCCTGTGACATCACTGCCTTTTGGCTGCCAACCTATTGGGACACTACTTCTGCCGAGAACTTTCCAGCTAATATTGGACCGACTTCTCGCTGGGAATTTGGCTACTTCTTGCAGGAATATTTGAAGAATCCCCAGCGGCGTCATTTTATCGTAGGAGGGCCAGAGGATGCCGAAAGTGTCAAGTGGGCCAGGCGAATCGCAGCCGTGCATGGGATCAAATGGCATAGCCTTCCCAAAGACCTAAAAAGGGAACAGGTAGCCGCTTCATTTATCGAAGAAATAGCCGATACCTTGTATGAGTCGAAAATAACACTGAGCGGGTGAGTAACTGAGCAGGTGAGTGTTTGAAAATTCACTACCTTGTCGCCTCAAAATCCTAACCTATGCCACAAGCTCTCCTTTTCGATCATGATGGCGGTGTCGATGATCTCCTATCGCTCATGCTCGTCCTCACAATGAACCATATTGACCTCAAAGGAGTCTCCATCACACCTGCAGATTGCATTGGCGATTATGCCGAAGAAAGCACTCGAAAACTGCTACAATTATTCTCGCAGCCAGGCGTACCCGTGGCACGTGGCAATTATCATGGCATCAATGCTTTTCCATTGGAGTGGCGGGCTGGTCCTATGGTGGTGAATGCCCTGCCCTTGATGATTAATGTGGAGGTAGCAAAGCCGACGGAGATACTCGAGAGTGTCGAACTGCTGGCCGAAGAGCTCAAAAAGGTAGCAGACTCCATTCCCGTATTGATGACGGGGCCCTGCTCTAATCTGGTGCGTACGTTACAAAGATATCCGGAACTAAGTGCCAAAGTAAAGGAAGTGATTTGGATGGGGGGAGCGGTAGATACAGGAGGAAATGTGGTTACGTATAATCACAATAGCAGCGCAGAATGGAATGTATTTTGGGATCCCATTGGTTCCAAGACGCTGTTTGAGCTTGGTATTCCGATCACCTTGTTCCCACTGGATGTGACCAATTCCGTACCGGTTAATTACAGCTTTCTAAAGGACTTGGCCAGAATTGCGGAATACGATGCGGCTAATTTGGCTGGTCAGTTTTGGGCCACAACCCTAAACACTATCCCCGCTTATGAGTATACCTATTATATGTGGGATATTTTAGCTACCAGCTATCTTGGTATTCCTGATGCCTTCGAATTTGAGGAAATCCCCTTGACCGTTGCTACCCAAGCTCCAAATGCCGGACAGACGATTCGCTTAAAAGCGGGAGCGCATAAAGCCAAGGTGGCTATGAAGGTGGATAAGAATTACTTCTATCAATACCTATTACAACAATTCAGTATAAACTTCTAACGACATGAATAACCCCAAAGTAAAAATCAACAAAGTAGAATTACTATCTGATAATTGGTATACACTCCGAAAGTATAATTTTGACTTCCAAAAAGACGACGGGAGCTGGGAAACGCAAGAGCGAGAAGCCTACGACCGGGGCAATGGCGCTGCGATTCTTTTGTACAATGTAGAACAAAAGACGGTGATACTGACGCGCCAATTCCGAATGCCCACCTATGTCAATGGCAACGAATCTGGGCTAATGATCGAAGCCTGTGCAGGCATACTAGATGAGGACAATCCCGAGGATTGTATCCGGCGCGAAACGGAAGAAGAAACGGGTTACCAAGTGGATAAGGTCGAAAAGGTCATGGAAATCTATATGTCGCCGGGATCAGTGACAGAGATTCTGTATCTCTTCATCGCTGCTTACAATAAGCAAATGAAAATCCATGATGGTGGCGGCGTGCCAGACGAACAGGAAAACATTGAAGTGCTAGAGATCCCCTTTGAAGAAGCCTATCACATGATTAAGACCGGCGAAATCAAGGATGCCAAAACAGTGCTGTTGCTCCAGCATCTCAAACTTCGTCAAATTCTCTAGGAAGTACTTCCCAAAATACAAACCCTTTGCTATCAAAGTATTAACTGAAGTAGACTTACATTTAGAAAGTAAGGTGTTTGCAAAATCTGAGCAAAGATTAATTTATTTTTTGCTTTTTTCAATATAAAGATATAATTTGCTCACTGTTAAAGGCGTTACTATTCTCACAGCTTCAATTCTAACCACATTTCCCCAGCAGTTAAATATCGCTACATCCTGGTAGTGATCTTGTATTATCACTCAACTTAGTTATACCATAGATATTGGGAAAGTAAATTATAATCCAATATCGCACCCAACACAAATACACTTCTACGTAATTTTATACCCAATTGCGAATAAAAGACTTATATACAGTCTTTTACACAGCTATTACTAGAACAATACACCAAGTTTGTTCGCTCGTAATACTTACGAAGCTTCTACTTGATTCAGGTACGCCTGGATCGACTGAAGATGTATTTACCTATGCTAATGATCTAGGCTTAACCGTCTTTAGGTCAACCAAAATTGTATTGTGTTAAACAAATAGAATTATCGTACATGGTCACCAATCCCTATGAGGTATTAGATTTATTCTTACAAAAGAATAAGTATTATTTCAATAAAAGAGAATTACAACTACAACTAGAAGCCCACCCGAATTATCCTAGTGTTAGGTCCTTTACGGACATCCTGGACTTCTATCGGGTGGAACACATTGCCGCTACTGTTCCAGAGGAAAGTTTCGATGAACTTCCAAATTGCTGGTTAGCAGTGGTTTCGCCAAAGGGCTTCCGTCAGATTGCCATGGTAGAAAGGCAAGTCGATCAGGTCAAACTAGCCTCAGAGGATGGCCGTACCAACCTTACAAAAGCTGAATTTCTTAAGCAGTGGGAAGGTGTGATACTGGCCGTTGAACCAAATGAAAACACCAGCTCTAGTTGGCGAAGCTCATCTTTTACTACTATTCTCATTGCTTTGTTGTCAGTCTGTATCGGAGCTAACCTATGGGCGCAAGAGATAGGATGGCCTTCCATTCTCTATATCCTACTATCTGCTCTGGGTCTCTATTTGTCCATCTTGGTGCTCAAGACCGAGCTTGGTTTTCAATCTGCCGTGACGGATAAGTGGTGCCGGATCAATGAAGCGACAGATTGCACGGAGGTAATCACCAGTAAAGGGAGTAAACTTCCCATGAATGCTTCCTTAGGAGATTTAGCCTTGATTTACTTCGTCCTAACAATATGTACAACGGCTATTTTAGCGGCTCCTGCCACCTCCTTTTACCCCCTAGCCTTGGCTTCTTTACCCATCATCTTGTACACGCTCTTGTATCAGTGGAGAGAGGTGAAGAAATGGTGCACACTTTGTCTGGGTATTAGTGCCGTTTTACTGGCCCAATTCCTAGTGTTGTACTTAGCTGATCGATCCATAGAGCTAGCCATGTCGACTTACATTAGCATAGCTGGACTATTTCTCCTCCTTACGCTGGGTTGGCGATATACTAAATCCCTGCTTCAGGAACACCAAGGTTTTAAGAGGGAGGCGCTAGAGTACTCCAGTTTCAAAAAAGAAGCCGATAGCTTCAAACCTCTGCTCCAGGCTCAAAAACAATTCCAGCTATCAAACATGGATCACGGCAGCGCACTGATCATGGGCAATCCAAATGCCAAGTTCAAACTCTACGCTGTCACCAACCCCTCCTGCACCTACTGTAAGCCCACCTTTCTGGGCTACCAAAAGTTGTTGGAACGATATGGAGATCGCATAAGCTTGGTGTTGCGCTTCAATGTTAGCCTGGAAGATAGTAGCAGCCCTACTTTACATATCGCAGCCCATACGGTAGCCATCTACAAAAATCTAGGGCCCGCCAAAGCTTTAAAGGCACTGGCTGAATGGTTTCAAGAACAGAACTTTGAGGCTTGGCAAACTAAGTATGGCCAAAACTTAGAAACCGGTGCCATCAATATTCTTCAGCAGCATCGAGATTGGTGTAATGAGCAAGGTCTCATTTTCACCCCAGTCAGCATCTTACACGAACACCTCCTCCCTCCGTATTACAGCATGGAGGATATATATTACCTATTGGAAGATCTTCTTCCCCAATTAAGTGCGACAAATAATGAGGTAGAGGAAGTAGCTGCTTAGCGCTATAGCACGCTATTTCCTCCCTCTGTAACACCTCCTATTCGAATCCGGATTTCTCTTTTTATAACCAAATTATTTCATCAAATTTTTCTTGTATGAAAAAGCAAATCTTGAGTTTGAAAGACGCTAAAGTATTAGACAAAGCCAAGCAAAAGGAAATCAATGGCGGTCGCCCCGGTTGTTTATCTAACTGTTCTGGAAAGCCAAATGGCACCATGTGTTGCATGGGTGGTCATCCCGGTTGCCCAGGATACTGCATCCAAGGGGATTGTATGCCTTGGTAATATAAAATCCTGTAGCAGGCCTGAGCTTCTTGGGCCTGCTCTACCCCACCATCTACATCAGCCCTCGAACTGATTTAAGCTTTTCTAACGGCGTACATCAGTTCCTTGACCATTTTGACAGTAGAACCTAATTCATGCCTACGTTTCCTTTTTACAAACAAGCTGAATCTAAAGACTGTGGCCCCACTTGCCTCAAGATCATCTCAAAGCACTATGGGAAGCTGGTAGATATTAAAGCCTTGCGCGAACTTGCCGAAACGACCAGAATGGGTAGTAATTTGTTTGGTGTCAGTACCGCTGCGGAGGCCATTGGGTTTCGCAGCCTAGCCTTACAAGTCAACTATCAGCAATTGCGCCAAGCCCAACTCCCTTGCATTCTCCATTGGAATCATGACCACTTCGTAGTACTGTACAAGATAAAGCGAGATCGAATCTATATCTCAGATCCGGGTCATGGATTAATTCACTATGTTAAAGATGATTTCCTTCAGAGATGGGTAAGTCAATCGGCTTCAGAGGAGACACAAGAGGGGATCGCTCTTCTCTTGGAACCTACCCCTCAATTTTACGAAGAAGACACCCTTGCTGAAGAACCTTCAACCTTTAACCTAGCTTACTAATCGCGCTATCTTTTTAAGTATAAAAACCTAGTCGTCCAACTCATTATTGGACTCCTGGCTGCTAGTTTACTGCAACTGATTTTCCCCTTCCTTACACAAAGCGTCGTAGATATCGGAATTAAGCACCAGGACATTAACTTCATTTACCTGATTCTATTTGCTCAACTGGCCCTTTTCTTTGGTAAAACAGCGGTTGAAGTATTGAGAAGATGGATATTGCTTCACCTCAGTACACGGATAAACATCTCGCTAGTTTCCGACTTCTTCATTAAGCTCATGAGCCTTCCTATTGCCTACTTCGACACCAAGATGACCGGTGATATTTTACAACGTATCAACGATCACAAGCGCATCGAAAGGATACTAACTACCTCCTCTATTAGCGTGCTATTCTCGCTGGTTAATCTACTCATTTTCGGCTTGGTGTTAGCCTACTATGATCTTCGCATTTTCGCCATCTTCTTCATCGGAAGCCTGCTCTACTTTGGATGGATTTTACTGTTTTTTAGAAAGCGCAAAAAACTAGACTACAAACAGTTCGCCGAGATCAGTAAGGAACAAAGCAAAGTAATTGAAATGATCAACGGTATGCAAGAGGTGAAGCTGCACAATGCTGAACGCCAGAAACGTTGGAGCTGGGAACATGTGCAAGCCCGTTTGTTTAAGGTTTCTATTCAAAACCTGGCCTTGGAACAATACCAAAGTGTGGGCTCTTCCTTCATCAATGAGCTGAAGAATATCTTCATTACCATTGTTGCTGCCTTGCTGGTGATTCAAGGGGAGATCACCCTGGGAATGATGTTGGCTATCGCGTTTATCGTTGGGCAGTTGAATGCTCCTATCGGTCAATTGATCAACTTTCTAAGAGAACTACAGGATGCCAAAATTTCCCTCGAACGCCTGGGTGAAATACATCAATTGAAAGCAGAAGAAGATCCGCTTGATCAAAAGATCAAAGCATTGCCCAGGGGGCTAGATTTACAGCTTAAAGGCCTCAGTTTCCGCTACAAAGGCACTGATCAATACGTACTGCAGCACCTGAGTTTTAAAATTCCTGCTAATAAGGTAACCGCCATTGTCGGTGTAAGTGGGAGTGGAAAAACGACCTTGATGAAACTTCTCCTGAAGTTCTACCATCCACAAACAGGTGGGGTGGACTATGGCCCTTTTGACCTCAAAAACATATCTCAGCACAGTTGGCGAGATAAGGTGGGAGTGGTCATGCAAGAGGGCTACATATTTAACGATACCATCGCCAACAATATCGCAGTGGGCCAGCCATACGTAGATAAGGAGCGACTACGACTCGCCGTGGATGTAGCTAATATCCGAGAGTACATCGAGCGGCTTCCGCTGAGCTATAATACCCCAATTGGAATGGAAGGGATGGGATTAAGCACGGGACAAAAGCAACGATTGCTCATTGCGCGGGCAGTATACAAGGACCCGGATATCCTTTTCTTTGATGAAGCTACCTCCGCACTGGATGCCAATAACGAAAAGGCCATCATGGAAAAACTCAATCGGTTTTTCACAGATAAAACAGTTCTGATTATTGCACATCGTTTAAGTACGGTGAAAAATGCCCATCAGATAGTCGTTTTAAATCAAGGAAGAGTGGTCGAATTGGGAGACCATCGAACTTTGGTAGCGCAAGGAGGATACTATTACCAATTGGTTAAAAATCAACTAGAACTTGGCAACTAGCATGGAAGCAAACCAACTTGATCAAATACAATTGAGGAGTGAAGAAGTCCAGGAAATTCTCACACGGGTACCACACTGGTTGGTGCGCTGGGGCAATCTAGTGATCTTCGGCATATTAATGATGCTCTTGTATTTATCCTGGGTAGTCAAATACCCAGATATCATTGCGGCGGAAGCCAGTTTGACCACAGTCATTCCTCCTCAAAAAGAGTACGCCAATGCTTCCGGGCGCCTAGAAATCATCTTTGTCAGCAACAATCAAACGGTCGAAAGGGGCCAAAGATTAGCCGTCATTGAAAACACAGCAAGCACAAAAGATGTGTTACGCCTACAAGAAATGGTAGATCAGATAGCCCTTAATCAATCCACCTTTTATTTCCCTTTTGACTCCCTTCCCGTCTTACTCTTAGGTGAGATCGAAACATCATTTACGCAATTCGAAACGGACTACTACAGCTATTTACTCAACAAAGAATGGGATCCTTTTCAGGTCGAAGAAAGTGCCAATGCCATCTCTAAGACGGAACTTCGCCAACGCTTACTCGCCCTGCAACAACAGATGGAGCTGGGGGAGAAAGAACTAAGCATCAAAGCTAAGGACCTGCGGCGTCAGGAACAACTACACAAAGATGGAGCGATCTCTCAAATGGACTTGGAAGAGAAACAGCTATCATTCGTACAGGTCCAAAAAAACCAAAACAACATCATTCTTTCCATTTCGCAGATCAAACAAGCTATCGGCGAGGCGCAAAAGCGAAGTCAGGCTACCAAAATCAACCGGAACAAGACCGAATTAGCCTTACTTAAAACTGTCATTCGTTCCTTTCAACAGTTGAAGAATGCTATCAAAGATTGGGAGCTGAAATATATGCTCAAATCTGAGATTGAGGGCCAAGTCAGCTTTCTTGACTACTACACCGCTAATCAGGTCGTGCGACAAGGGGATCTAGTCTTCACCCTCATCCCAGCAGATAACCGGGAATACCTTGCTCGCCTGCGTGCCCCTAAGCAGAACGCAGGCAAGCTAGCCAGAGGTCAAGCTGTTAATATCCGAGTGGACAATTATCCAAGTGATGAGTTTGGCGTGCTGAAAGGTATCGTTAAACACGTCTCCCCTTTGACTGATCGAGAGGGCAATTATATCCTTGAGGTGCAACTCCCTGACAACTTGATCACCAGCTATAATCAGACCATCGAGTTTCGACAGGAGATGACCGGTTCCGCAGAGATCATTACCGAAGATCTACGGTTGATAGACCGTTTCTTTTACCAACTTCGTCAAATCCTCCATCGAACTTAAACACTACTGATCCGTCACCGAAGATAATTTGTAAAACTCCATGGTTTGCTTGGTTTCTTTAAGCGTAAGACCGTAACTAGCTAGGTCGGCCTTCAGCCCTTGTAAATCTGTTTGATTCAGCAGAAAATCATAAGATTCGGCAAGTTCTGTTTTATCCTCAAACAAGAGCCCCATGGATTTTTCCAACTCCGTAAGAACCGATGATATATCTTGATTGGTAAATACTTTTTGATCTCCCGCATCACTAACTCCCGACATTTCTCCTTCGGCCTTCTCTAGCAGATCAGCATTTTCTACCACCAACTGATAAACTGTTGTTTCTCGCGCTTCCGTTGCCATCTTCAGCCCCAAAGTTCGTAGGAGTTGTTCTTTGATCTCCATCATGGCTTCTTCTTTCCCAATACCTGAGCGATTTACATAACTGACATTGTAGAGTGTTTCTAGCATGCCTTCTGGCGCATCAATTCTCCCTTCTCCTATTCCCCAAAGATCAGCAAGTTGTTGGCCAAGACTGTTGCCCATCTTAAAATAGGCTTTGGGAAGTGCATTGATGCCCATGGCTGTCGGATCTTCCGTCACGGAGACTTTAAAAAGGTATTTGATATCCTTGTTCTTTAATAGGCCAAATACCGTCGAAAAATCCTGTTCGGATGAAGTTGTAGGACTTTCTTCGGATTCTTCCGCTTCGACTATTTCCACCTTTGGACTAGACTCTAGGGGTTCACCGGCAAGGAATTGCTGGATGATGGTAGCCGTTAATAATTCAGGACTTCCCATCCACTGAATAATTCCCGCTTTATCAATTAAGTAAGTAACGGGGATAGCATTGATTTGGAAAGCCTCATGAGTTTTACCGGCTGCATCCGTCACTACCGCTGATTGAAAGTTAATCCTTTTCAAAGAGCGATTGATCTTCTCTGGCTTTTCGTCTGACATTGATAGAAACAACAGCTCCTTATTCGAGGCAAATTTAGTTTTTAGTTCATTAAAGTGAGGAACAGCCTTGATACATGGTCCACACCAGGTAGCCCAAAAGTCGACTACTACCGGTCTTCCTTCTAGAGATTTGTCGGCGGGTACATTGGCTAACCAATCTGTGATGTTTAGAGATGGAGCTTTATCTCCAACCGACGGGCCGGATTGAGCTACACAAAAATTAGCGAGCCATAAAAAGAGTAGAGCAGAGATTAAGCGCATGATTATTTTGAGTTTTGTAGATGAATACTAATCCTTTTGCTTTCTAGGAGAATGCAACAATAAGACGAAGGTTACAAAAAATAGTTTTAGATCCTGTCAGCAAATGAGCAGAACGGTAGAATAGCATGGAGAAAAGAGAAAGGATGAATCTATTGCTTTTCTTGCAATAGTTTCCAAACGCCAAAACTGATAATCATACCAAGGATCGGGGCCACGATATAGGCCCAAAGATGTACCAGATTGCCGTTGATTACCGCTGGACCTATCGACCTAGCTGGATTCATGGAAGCCCCACAGATAGGACCAGCGAACATCGCCTCCAACAGGACAGTCGCACCAATCGCCGCACCTGCCCAATGACTAATCTCTTTAGAAGTAGAGATGACCTGGAAAATGACAAACATGAGGAAGAAACTTAGCACAACCTCCAGTACGAAGGATTGCTGGATAGAGCCGGCTGGGAGCGTTTCGCCCAGACCTTTCGCCTCAGGAAACAGAAAGCGCAGTAGGCCGCTAGCTAGCAAAGCCCCCAGTACTTGCGCGATAATATAAGGTAGCAGATGTTGAACTGGAAACTTCTTTGCTATGGTGAAGGCAATCGTAACAGCAGGATTGATATGGGCACCCGATAGCTCACCGATAGAATAGACCATGGCCATTACGATCAAACCGAATGTGATGGCAATCCCCTGATGCCCAACAGCCCCTCCGCTGACCTCATTGATGACAATAGCACCGGTACCACAAAAAACGAGTGCAAAAGTTCCAACTAATTCCGCTAAGTATTTATTCATTGACTAGGCTAAATGCATAAAAAATTTCTCTTCCAATTTGCCTCACTCGCTCATCGTAGCGGGCCGTTTCTTCTGGCGTATCATCTGCCGCTTTGGGATCATCATAGGTCAAGGGCAACCGCAATTCTACCCCTGGAATGAAGGGACAATTTTCATCTGCATCTGAACAAGTCATGATGGCGGCAAACTTGGACTGTGGATTACGGGGATGATCGTATACCTTACTGAAGCAGACTAGTGATTCTGCGTGATCTGCATAGCTAACTGAGTATATAGGATTGTCTCCTTCACCGCCTACTATTCGAAATCCAGCTCGTTTCATAGCCGCCACCGCACGAGGGTTGAATGCGGTAGCTTCTGTACCACCAGAAAAGGTCTTCACGCTTGAAACCCCATAGTAATAGGCCGCTGCTGCTGCCCAAATTTGCGCTAAATGGCTTCGTCGAGAATTATGGGTACAGATAAAGTTAAGCGCGATGCGCTCAGCCGTACTTCTCGCTTCTACATAGGAAGCTAATTGTTGCAGTTTTTCTTTTCTAGCTGCGGGGATTAAATCCGCCTCATTAATCAAATCTTCAACAAATGAGGATAAATCAGATTGGAGCTCCATTCTTAGTAGCATTTAATGAGATAGGAGGTTATTCCACAATAGGTATAAAGAAGAGCGAAAGATGAGAATTAATTCAGAATCCAAGAGCACCTTAATATTAAATCTTTGTTAAGTAATCCAATAAGCGACAGCTGATGCTACAGCAACACTACTGAACCCTTCCTAGGGGTTAGGCCTGTTCCATTTCCACTTCAACCACACGGCGTGGCAACCGAAAATGGAAGGTACTACCTTTACCCTCTTCACTTTCCACCCACAATTCACCGCTGTACTTTTGCACAATCTGTTGGCAGGTCGCCAAGCCTATCCCCGACCCCAAATACTTCCCTCGATTATTAAGGCGGGTAAACATTTGGAAGATCTGCTTATGATAGGCAGGAGCGATTCCCAAGCCATTGTCTTTACAGGAAAAACACCAATCTTCAGCTTCTGATTTAGCTATGACCTGAATCAAGGGAGCGCTCGATTCATTATACTTTAAACCATTTTCAATTAGATTCTTGAATAGCAGATAAAAGTCGGACCGATGGCCGATTAAACTCGGGAGATCAGACCAAACAATCTGGGCTGACCTTTCTTCCAGGATATGAGTAAGATTTGATCTAATATCTTGCAGAATTTCATCTAATTCGACGGTACCAGGGGCATCAGCTTCGCCCTGTCTGACTCTAGAATGCGTTAGGATATCTTCCACTAGCGCATAGAGTTGTTTGGTATTACGGGTTACAAAGCCCATATAGTCCTGCAAGTCTTGATCGGCGCTTTTGCCTAATTTTCGCTGGATGAGATTGACAAAACTGGTGATGTTCCTTAATGGCTCCTTTAAGTCATGAGATGCAATAAAAGTAAATCGCTCTAGTTCATCATTGGATCGCCGCAGTTGCTCATTGGCAGCTTCCAAATCCCCCGTCCTTTTTTGCACGGTATCTTCCAACTGACGATTAAGTTCGGCTTTTACTTTGTTGGTACGATACTGTCTAATGACCAGTAAGATTAAGAGAACAGCGATCAACCCCATCGATATGGCAATTAGGGTACGTTGGCGAAGGATCAAGTTCTGTTGTGCTTGACGCTTGGTTAACTCAAGATTTTCCGCCTCTTGGACCTTCAATTGATAGCCCATCTCGAGTTTAGCTATCCTTTCTTGTGTCGCTTCACTCAAAAAACTATCCTGAAGTTCTTGAAATTTCATCATGGCGCCATAAGCCCTTTCATAATCATTTACCTTAACGTAAATGTCCGATAGTTCTTCGTAGAGGGCGGGCATGAGGGAAGAAAAACTCCCCTCCTTAGCTCTTTCAATAGCCTGTAGATAAAACTGAATGGCAGTCTCATTGTCTTCGGCGGCCTTGTGGATCTTCCCAATTATGCCGTACATGCTGGGAATATCCTCGATAGAGCCTAAATCCTCATAGATGACTAAGGCTTTATTTTGGGCCTGAAGTGCTTCTCCATAATCCTTTTGGGCGAAATGGATTTCTCCTTGGTAGTAGAGTGTTTCAGCAATGCGATGCGGAAAGCCCAATTCATTGTACAATACCAGAGCAGAATCATAGTGCTGCAGGGCCAAATCATAGTCTTCCTCTAAGCCAGCTACGTACCCTAAATCTAGGAATGCATATGCCCGATCTTCTTTCCCTCCAATCGCTAAAGCTGCCTCACTTGACTTCAGATAATATTCTATAGCTAATGGTATGTCTCCAAGCTCCTCATGAATGATTCCGATGTTAGCATATAGGGATGTAGGATCTAGATGATCACCTAATTCTTCATCATGAGCTAGCGCTTCTTGAAAGTATTGCAAACCCAGAACGTAGTTACCTTGATTGAGATAGTAGATGCCCAGATTATTTTTGGAGATAGCCAGACAACCTGGGTTTTGGAGGTACTTAGCTACGGCTAAAGCCATCTGATGGTAATAGTGGGCGCTATCGATAGGACCAATCCCGTTGTAGCCGACGCCTAATAAATTATACGCGTAAAATATGCCCTTCGGATAGTCTATGGCTTCAGCTTGGGCAAGCGCATCATAGCCAGAGGTAAGTGACCTTGGATAATCATACTCCTGATAAGCCGTTCCAATATCCAGTAGTAGATCAATCCGGGTTTTCGGATCTGTAGCCTTGGCAAGCTGAAGCTCAAGGCTATCTACTATTTCATGTTGGCTAGAACCTATTGTGTACAAACAGCTAAGGAGTAAGCATATGTAATTACGCTTGAACAACTGTATGACTGTTATTTTAGAACAATACTTCCAATTCTGCTGCTATCTCGTACAGCATCGTAAGATCAAACGGTTATCGAGAATGGAGGGAGATTACGAACTTGCGAGAAAATCTTGATCAATGATGATAGGGTTGATCATAATACTCGACACCACGACCTTCCTAAAAGTATCGATAAATCTACACTTTTAACGGCAAAAGACTTAGAACTTGTCCTTGGCAGCTAAGAATTGGCAGGTATTTGCCTAGGTGGGTTCTAGATTAATCAAGGCTTAGTCTTCGGATCATCTCCAAACACATACGACTATTATGGTAGGGGGCTTTCCACGGCCCAGCTTTATCTTCGTGTAAAAGTAGACTCCCATCCCGTCGACGTCCCCAAACCCATTCCCCACCTTCGGAATCTTTAATCTCTTTTTGGATAAAATCCCAAATTTGCTTGGCCAAGGCTTGAAAATGCATGTCGCCGGATAATTCCCAGGCATTCCAGAAGCCAATTACCGCTTCCGCTTGTGGCCACCAATGCTTATCCGTATCGATTTCTCCATTCGCTTCCCGCTCATTATTCAAGCCACCGTCTGCATCTAAGCCATCTTGCAGGGTGATCCTGGCTAGTGCTAAGGCCCAGGCTTTTGCGGAGGATTGCCATACAGGGTTATCGAATTGCCCCATAGCCTCCGTAATTAACCAACTGGCTTCTATATCATGGCCATAGGAAATAACCTTAGATTTAGCTACCCATTTTTCATCAAAAAACAGCAGCAGATGCCCCGTATCTGCATCCGTAAATCGTTCCATAAAACAGTTAATCAATCGTTCTAGTGCAACTCCTACTTGCTCATCCCTACTTACCTCATACAGGGTAGTATAAGCTTCCAAAACGTGTAAATGCGTATTCATTGTTTTGGCCTCATTGGCATCTTTTGCGCTGAGTCGCAAGTCAGCTATCGGCTCCCAATGTCGCCCAAAAGCCTCAAAATACCCACCCATTTGAGTATCATAACTATGCGCTTCGATCTTATCAAATAGTGCCATAGCTTGTGCCAAGACGGTTGGCTCCTGCGTTAGTTTGTAGTACGCTGCTAAAGCATAAATGGTAAAGGCTTGAGCATAAATCTGCTTACGATCATTGACCAACCTCCCCTGAAAATCCAACATCCAATACACTCCACCATACTTCTGATCTATGAAATGTTTATGGAGAAAATCGTAGCTATGGGCAGCCATAGTGTGGTAGGAGAGCTCGCCCGTGAGGTTAGCAGCAGCAGCAAAAGTCCATAGAATCCGACTCTGCATGATAATACCCTTATCCGCAAAGGGATATAGCTTCCCTTCGTGATCCATCCGCCCATAAAACCCTCCATGCTGCTGATCCACCATATGAGTCGACCACCATCCCAAGAGATGATCTAATTCCATTTGCATCTCCTCTTTCAAAAGAGACACATCAATACTCCCCGACATAAGGATTTAATTTAAGACAGCTTAGCTTGGTTTAAAATTTGGAGATTCTTGTCGATCAATTGCTTTCGTTGTTCAACACTAGCAGCTGAGCGTAGGCCATCGGGGGGCGTATTAACAACATAATCCAAAAGCTGATCAACCGTAGTAGTGGCCACGTGCATACGAGTATCTGAAGAGGCATAATAGATAAACACCTCCTGCTTTTTATTCACAATCCAGCCATTACAAAAAGTAACATTAGAGACATCACCTACCCTTTCCTCCCCCTTTGGCGAGATGAAATGACCTGCAGGCGCATGCGTGATTTGCCAAGGCTTCTCGAGATCAGTCATGAACAAGTACAATACATATCGAAGACCGGCAGCCGTATTCCTAACCCCATGCGCTAGGTGTAGCCACCCTTGCTCCGTTTTGATCGGGGGAGGCCCCTGGCCATTCTTTACTTCTTTAATTGTATGATAGACCTTCGTATCCACAATTATTTCGGACTTCACCTCGGCTTTCTCCATTTGCTCGGTTAAACCCCAACCAATTCCGCCGCCACTTCCGACACTGATAAATCCATCCTGCGGGCGAGTGTAGAGTCCGTATTTTCCATCAATAAACTCTGGATGAAGGACCACATTGCGCTGTTGCCCGGAATAAGTAATTAAGTCGGGTAACCTTTCCCAATTCTTGAGATCTTTGGTTCTAGCGATGCCACATTGCGCTTCCGCCGCAGAAATGTCATTGGGACGAGTCTGGTCCTTACGTTCTGTACAGAAAAGGCCATAAATCCAACCATCTTCATGAGCTGTGAGCCTCATATCATACACATTGGTATCTGGCTTATCCGTTTCAGGCATAGTGATAGGATAATCCCAAAATCGAAATTGATCCACACCATTGGGACTTTCTGCTATCGCAAAAAAGGATTTACGATCGTCACCCTCAACGCGTACCACCATTAGGTATTTTCCTTGCCAATAAATAGCCCCGGCATTGAAGGCCGCATTTACCCCCTGCCGTTCCATCAAGTATGGATTAGTCTTTTCATCCAGATCATAACGCCAGAAAACGGGGGCATGAGCAGCAGTTAAAACGGGATATTTCCAACGTTGATAGATCCCATTTCCGTCAGCTGCTGGTTCATTTTTCCGATTGATCAGTTGTTCGTACTTACTTAGTAATTCCTTTACCTTTTCTTGAAAAGTCGTATTCAGCATTGTTGTTGCCATTACCAATCCAATATTTTAGCGAGATATATGTATTAAAGTTCTTTCGCAAGGTCTGCCGGATAATCCTCCATCTTATCGTACCAATTGTACTTCAAAACCAATGTACAAACCGCCACAATCGCAAAGCTGATCCACATGCTCTTAAAGTCTTGAATGACTAAGAATATGGAAGAAGCCGTGATCGCGGTTTGCCAGACAATTCCCACTATCACATTCACCATATCTCGACCAAAATCTTTGTTGGGTTCTGCCTCTGGATTTTCGGCATGGAGCTTATCATAAATGGGCTTCCAGAAACCCCAAGGTCTTGTCTTTTTGTAAAACTCCTTAAGTACTTCATCATCATCTGGTTCCGTCAATAGACTGCCAACTATGCACGCTAGTACGGATAAGCCTAAATTAATGGGGAAGGCCTCCAAGGCAGTGTAGGTGGGCAGTAAGATCGGCAGCACCATAGCAGCCACAATACCTGCCATCATTCCCCAGAAGTATCCATAGCTATTGAACCGCCACCAATACCACTTCAACAGGTTTGCTGCTGTATATCCTCCAAACAGTGCAGCTACCAACCAATCAATAATATTATTCAGAGAATCTAACGCAAAACCGAAGATCGTACCAATGACCACCACCGCTATAGAGCAGAGGTAGCTCATATTGATATAGGTTTTATCGGAAGCCTTATCATTGATATATCGCTTATAAATATCATTAACGAGGTAAGCGGGTGCAGCATTTACCGTAGCTGCAAAAGAAGACATAAAAGCAGCCAACAAACCAGCTATTAGGAGTCCCATTAGGCCAACTGGCACGAAATTGCGGATGGCAAAGGGAAGAATCTGCTCAAAGTCTACATCTGCTCCCATACCATTCAACTCATCACTAAAGAATACTAGCGCTAGAATGGTCAAGCCCGTGATCAGCATATACCGAGGGAATAACAGGATTACATTGACGAAACCACTCATTTTGGCCGCTTCCTTAGGGGTGCGTGTGGATAGGACTCGCTGCATGTCATAGTTAGGAGCGGGGCCCGCCATACTCTGCAAAATACCTTTCAACAAAACCATCATAAAAAAGATGCCAAACAACTCCCAGCCATCGGAAGCGATCTTGTCATTCGCAGCAGCCATGAGATTAGACCAATCCAAGTCCAGCTTCCAGCCAAAAAAGACGTTACCCCAGCCCTCGGGCACAAATTTAGCCAATAGCTCTGGGGAAACTTGTTGCATCCCGATGATCCCAATAGCGACACTAGCAATCGTCATGATTACATACTGCAACACCTCCGTAAATACCACACTGAACATCCCCCCTTTCACTACGTATAGCGTAGTTAAAACCGTAAAGATCAGGCCATACATAATCTCATTCTGGGTAGCATCTGCAGCCAGCTGCCAAGGCAAAAATACAGCGGCAAATTTACCGATCCCAATAAATCCGTAAGCTACGTAAGTAATCACCACTACAATCGCGAAGATGACCACAATCATATGCGAAAGGTTTGCCCCCCGCCCGTCTCCAAACCGAAATTTAATCCACTCTGCCCCAGTCATCACCCCGGAGCGCCGCAGCCAAATGGAGAGAAAAATCATCAAGAATATCTGATTGAAAACCGGCCATAACCAGGGTATCCATACACTCTTTAATCCATAAATGAATAAGAGGGTAACCATCCACATCGTCCCGCTAATATCAAACATCCCCGAAGCATTGGACAAGCCGAGCATATACCATTTAATCTCATTGCCTCCCAAGAAGTAACTCTTCATGTTTTTAGAGGCCCGATTGGATATCCAAAAGCCAATCCCAATCGTTGCGAGGATGTAGGCAATAATGATGGCGATATCGATAGTGTGTAATTCCATAAGTTATTGTCGTCCATTTACTAAGCCAAAGCTGAACTCGTTGGGTTGTACTAGCAAACATAAGATGGAAGAGGCCAGACCGCTTCGCTGCCAGATGTCATAACCTTAGGCTTTATGACAAACCTAGTAGCCTGTTTTCTAACCGCTGCCTTCTACAACGTCCGGTGAATGCCGCTTGGCTTTACTAAAATTGAGCAATTTTTACCCATCCTAATAATTATGAGCAAAGGACTATTAGGATTCTGTAGCTGGGTATCATCCTTTCATCTCCTTTGGCAGGTTCTGGAGTTATTTCCTTTGCGGGAATCGGTATAAATCAGGAATTCTCCCCTCGAATATTAGCCATTGATCTTTACTAAAAGTTCTGAAATCTTCGGCGCTTTGGTGGTTAGGATAAGGGCCATAGTGATGGTCTTTTCGGGCATTTCGCCACACCATCATATAGGCAATCCGAGCGGCAATAGAGTCTGATTTGATGGGCTCGAGCAGCCGTTGAGTCCACCACTTTTCTTCTGGAATGGCTTCTTGTCCGGTTTCAGAGAAAGCAGGAACTTTCCCCCTTGCTTCGGCCAGTTGCACCAGCATTCGCAATCTTCTTACCAAATCCTCACTCTTACCCTTTAGGGAAAGATCATGATAGTCATCCATCCCCAATATATCCACATATTCATCGCCCGGATAGAATTCTAGATAATCGGCCTCATCTTGAAAAATATCCGTTGAATAGCAGTACAGAATATTATGCAACTGTTTTTCATTCCGAAGATAATCCACCGTAAACCTCCACAGCCTTTTGTACTCTTCTGCTGTACAATGTGAGCGTCCCCACCAGAACCAGCTACCAGTATGTTCGTGGAAAGGCCGAAAAATTATGGGAATCTGCTTTCTGAACAGGAATCCCACTTTCAATGACCTTACATAATCTGCGAACAGATCTAACTTCTTCCGGTAAGCATCATGATTCGTTCCACCGGGAAGGATGGTTTTCACTACCTTTTCGCCAACATCCCAAGAGTCTCCTCCAGTGACGAAGTTATCCATATGCCAGCTCAATGTATTAACCCCTCCGAATTTGTAAACCTCTTTCATCCAGCTTTTCATATGCTGGAAATTGACGGAATCAATGTTATACTCACCTTGCCCCAATTTACTCATTTCCCAACCGACCAGTGCAGGGTGATTTCCGCAAACATCCTTTATGTCAGAACGGCTTTTATGCCAGGTTTTCCATTCCACCCCATAAGCCAAGGCATCCTCCTGGCCAAATAAGACCTGCTTGCCGGACAGGTCCAGCAAGTTGAAGTAAAGGGCTTTTGTGGCCTTCGTTGCCTGGCGATCTATGGGCTCCTGCTCCATAGCCACCTGCTTTTCATTGGGTGCCATAGCAGCAATCGAAAAGGCCAGCAAAACTGCTGCCCAACCAACGCCTACGGGTTTACTTAGTTGTTCCATCTAATTGTTTTTGATGTGCAGTATTTTCCCTTCAGTTAAGGTCCTAAAGGGTTCATTTTTACGATTTGATTCTTCCTAAATCAAAAACCTTCTAAAGGTATAATGATACAATTACATGCTGCGCTTTAACCCGCCCGACACATTGAACAGCTTAAAGGTCCCTACTATTTGTACGATACTTGGTAGTAGTATCGTACAGATTCAGGGTGTGAATGTCACATTTAAGCTCAACTTACGTCCCCAGAGGACTCCATTGTTACAAATCCCCCCCTCTTTTGAAACATCCAGCTCGCTTCCATTACACAGGTGCCTAATATCTTACATCCAGCTGCTACAAACAGGTGAAACGAGTGATAGACTATGAAGGTACAGGTAACTCATTCACCAGAAAAGGATTTACTTTGAATCAGATCGAAGTCTTTTATCGGTTATAATAAAGTTTACACTTAACGGAGTTTCAGAGATGCAAAGCCCGCGTCACTTTTTAAGTGACCAATTTGGTACCTTACAAGATCCGATGCTAGAGTCTTATGAGTAGTACCAAGGCCATTGCATCTCCTTTTTAATTCCGAGCCTTTATGCCAAATCGATCTATACTTTTGCCTTCCATCCGTTCTTGCTTACTCTTTTCTTACTTGCTATGCACAGCATCTCTACCGGCCAATTCCGTATTACCGCTAATCGAGAATGGAACCGAGAAGTTCCGTAATTTGGACACGAAAGCAATTAACCACAAGCTCGCTAGCCCGCAGCTCATGGACCCAATAATCAATAGCGTTACTCCATCATCCACCACCGTAGAACGGTACGAGAAACTAGAATTGAGTGTAGACTTAAGCGCCCAATACGATAATCCCTACGACTATGACCAAGTACGACTGAGTGCTGTCTTCACTAGTCCTTCTGGGGAAAAGCGATGGATCGATGGCTTCTTTATGTGGGATCTCACCATCAATCCACAAACCGGTAGCCTGAGCACCAATAATACGGAAGGGGAATTCCGCATTCGCTTTGCACCCAATGAAACCGGCACTTGGACTTACGAACTCCAGTTGGAGGATAGCAATGGCAGTACCAGCTTCCCCGCCGAACACTTCCGATGCACTCCCAATACCCACCCCCTAAATAAAGGCTTTGTTAGAAGTAACCAGACCAACTTCCTGAACTTTGATGATGGTGGACAGTATATTGCCATTGGCGAAAACATATGCTGGCAGCGTAATAACCCCTATCTCGACTATCGAAACTGGTTGGGTAAATTGAAGGAACAAGGAGGAAACTTCTTTCGACTATGGCATGCCCATTGGGGATTGGGGCTAGAATGGAGAGCAGGGCAGAATCAATATCAAGGACTCCGACAATACAAAGAGACCAATTGTACCTACCAGGATTGGCTATTTGATTATTGCAGCGAAAATGGCATTTATGTAATGGTAGCCCTACAACACCATGGTCAAGTATCAACGCAGGTTAATCCTAATTGGGAAGAAAGTCCTTACAATTCCGCTAATGGTGGTCCATGCCAGAACACCTGGGATTTCTTCAATAATGAAGAAGCCATGGGCCACACCAAAAACAGGATTAGATATATCATGGCACGTTGGGGCTATGCACGTAGCATCATGGCTTGGGAACTCTTCAACGAGGTAGAATGGACAGATGATTTCGATCAGTATAAGCATACAGTAGTAGACTGGCATTCTGAAATGGCGCAGTACCTTAAATCTATTGATACCTATCATCATTTAGTGACGACCAGCTTCGCGCATGACTATAATGATCCCATGATGTGGGCCCTACCAGATATGGACATCACTCAAACGCACTTCTATTTCAATGCCGCTAATCTGGAACGGGTATTGGCTCGGGGGGTGCAGAATTATATTGAGGAATATGGCAAACCTACACTAACAGGTGAATTCGGTTTAGGTAATGGTGGAGCCGAACTTCGCAATATGGACCCAGATGGCATTCACTTCCACAACGGCCTTTGGTCGCCGCTTTTCAGTGGAGGACTAGGCACCGGGATGAGTTGGTGGTGGGATAGCTACATAGCGCCTAATGAGCTATATTATCATTTAGGCCCCATTGCAAACCTGGTAGCCGAAATTCCCTTTCTCGAAAAGAATTTGCAAGCCAGTGAAAACATCATAGCTGGTGCCCCCGGTGATTTGAGTCTTACGCCGGCATTGGGCTGGGGAGGAATGGGAACCCCTGAAATTAGCATTGATGTAAACGGCCGGGTCGAACCCCATTCTTTCAACCTAGGGCAGTATCTCTATGGGACTTCTTGGAACACGCAATATCGTAGCCCCCCTATCTTTTCGATTACGATGCCAGAGGATGGTACCTTTAGTGTCCGCACCGCCGGCTCAGTAGGGCGATCTCCCAAAATCGCCATCTATTTGAACGGGAGTAAGGTATTGGAAGAAAATGGGCGAATTAATGAAACCTATACCATTGAGGTGCCAGCTGGTACCCATAGCATTCAAGTAGATAATACAGGTAAAGATTGGATCACGATCTCGTCTTATCTTTTTGAAGGTTTAGGGTCTCTCCTCGACGCCTACACCTTACGCTCCGAAGATCAAGATATGGCTGCGGGTTGGGTCCTGAACAATAAGTACAATCATGAATATGTGCGAAACGAAGGTGCTCCACCCATCGCGCAAGGTGCCACGCTTGCCCTCCCTGGATTCAAAGGCGGCTCCTATGTGGTTAGCTGGTATGATTGTATGAACGGGCAAATATTAGATAGTGAAAGGGTGAGTGCTAGCAATGACACCTTGGTTTTGGTTTTACCAGATATTCTCTGGGATGTAGCCTTTGTTGTGGATAGCGCTCCGCTTGGCATGAAGGATAAAAGCCGTTACCTAGCTTTCGATTTGTACCCCAATCCCGCCAAAGCAGGATCAGAAATTAGCATCAATTTGGCAGAGCGAACTTCTGCACAGACACACTTCCAATTACTAGATATGGGTGGACGTGGTATCGCTACGTTTGACCATCAACAGGGACAAGCAGAGGTGGGTGTGCAGCTACCGACGAATCTTCCAGCAGGCATGTATTGGCTACGGGTTGCGCACGAAGGCAAAATAGGTGCTCGCCCCATTATGATCGGAGAATAAGTGGCGAAAGGGTTGATTCCTAATAAGTTCTTTGTTTTTTGCTTGTAGAGGTATTACTTTAGAATCGAACAAAACGGATTCATTAACTGAGGAAGTACAGATCCCCTGTCAGGCAAACGGATTTGGACTTTTCCTTAAACAAGCAAGAAATGGATGCATTTAATATCAACCGTCGTCGCTTTCTCCAAACGGCCTCAGCTACCCTAGCCTACTCTGCTCTTGGTGCCACTGGCCTCGATATCATTCACCCCCTCAAAGCTTACCGCGTTGGTCTAATTGGTACTGGATGGTATGGTAAAAATGACCTCTTCCGCCTCATACAAGTGGCAGATGTAGATGTTGTAGCGCTCTGCGATGTAGATCGAAACCTCTTAGACGAAGCCGCCACCCTAACTAGTCAGAGGCAAAAATCCGGTAAGGAGCCAAAGAAGTACAACGATTATCGCAAGATGCTAGCTGAAAACGAGCTAGACATTGTACTCATTGGCACGCCAGACCATTGGCATGCTTTGCAGTGTATCGACGCCATCAAGGCCGGAGCCCACGTATATGTGCAAAAGCCAATTAGTGTTGATGTAATGGAGGGAGAGGCCATGGTAGCAGCAGCTAGAAAATACAACAAAGTTGTACAAGTTGGAACCCAACGAAAAAGTACGCCTCACCTAATCGATGCCAAGAGAAAAATCGTGGATGCTGGCCTATTAGGTAAAGTCTCCCACGTGGAAATGTGCTGCTATTATCACATGCGGGCGAATGGGAATCCGCCCCTCGAGGATGTACCTGAGTTTTTCGACTATGACCTTTGGGTAGGTCCCGCTCCCAAGCGGCCTTATGATGGCTTACCCCACCGAAGATGGTGGAGAACCATGATGGAATATGGAAACGGCATTATGGGTGATATGTGTATCCATATGCTAGATACGGTGCGCTGGATGCTAGACCTAGGTTGGCCCAAACGCATTACTTCCACGGGAGGCATTTATGTACAAAAAGATGGAAAATCAAATATTGCGGATACACAATCTGCGATTTTCGAATACGATGAATTAAATTGCGTTTGGCAGCATCGCTCCTGGGGTACGCCGGCTGACAAAGAATACCCTTGGTCCTTTAAGCTATATGGAGAAAAAGGAACGCTTTCGGGAAGCACGATGCGTTATGATTTTGTGCCACGTGGAGAAGGCGATCCCATCCATCAGGATGTATTATACGAAAAAGAGAAGTATCCAGAAGATCTCACTGAGAAGGATATTGAACTCAATGCCGCTCCAGCTACTCGGCTGCATATGTTGGACTTTCTTCACGCTATTCAAAACAATAGTCGGCCAGTGGCAGATATTGAGGACGGGCATATTTCAACCGCGAGTTGTATTTTAGCTAATATTTCTATGGAACTTGGACGCCCAGTAGTGTATGATCCGATAAAGCAGAAAGTAGTGAAGGATCGAGAAGCCACCAAACTCCTGGAAAGAGCTTATCGAGATCCTTGGGAGCATCCGGATCCAAAAAAGGTTTAATACCGTAGTATACTAAGAAAGGAGTGTTTGGATCGTCAAGCGATAGCGGTGTAACTATTGCTTTATACCAAGCACTCCTTACCATCAGTGTAAGGCGGTTCCCCTATATCCACTAAGAATACCTAGCGTATGCGAATCACAACATTACTTGTTGCCTTAGGGCTTCCTCTCTTTTCTTTTGCACAATCTCTTCCTAAACTCATTGCTAAGAACGCCACCTTAAAGCAGATCGCCATCGGCTATAAGTTTACAGAAGGGCCAGCGGTCGATTTTGCCGGCAATGTCTATTTCACCGATCAGCCGAATGATCAAATTCTTCGATGGTCCACCCGAGGTAAAATTGAGGTTTTCATGGAGAATGCCGGACGAGCCAATGGGCTTTACGTCGATAATGAAGGAAATTTATTAGCCTGCGCAGATGAAAAGAATGAGCTCTGGAAAATTAATCCCACCGATAAAAAAGTAGAGGTGCTGGTAAAATCCTTTGAAGATAAAAAACTCAATGGTCCCAATGATTTGTGGGTAGATCCCAAGGGCGGTATTTACTTCACCGATCCCTTCTACAAGCGCCCTTACTGGAAACGTACCGAGAAGGAAATTTCGCAGGAAAACGTCTATTATCTCACGCCCGATTATCAATCCCTAAAGGTAGTGGCTACCGATTTTATCCGCCCCAATGGAATTATTGGCACTGCCGATGGAAAAAAACTCTACGTAGCGGATATTAATGGCGAGAAAACCTATGTATTTAGTATCCAGCCAGATGGTAGCTTATCCGACCGAAAGGTCTTCGCAGAAATGGGCTCAGATGGAATGACCCTAGACCACAAGGGCAACCTTTATCTCACTGGAAGAGGAGTCACTGTTTTCAACAAAAAAGGGAAGAAGATCGGAACGATAAAGATTCCGCAAAACTGGACAGCTAACGTCACTTTCGGAGGCCCTAATTTAAGAACACTCTTCATCACTGCCATGCAGTCTGTTTATACCTTGGATATGAAGGTAAGAGGTACGCGTTGGAAATCTCGGAAAATCAGGAAAGATATGAAGCCGCCTTGAGAGGAGTGATCCTGATTCCTTTCATCATCCCTTTGTTTCGTAGCCAGAAGGACTTACTCCAAACGCTTTTTTGAACTGAGTTCGAAACGACTTAAGATCGTTATAGCCTACTTTGTAGGTGACCTCTGATACATTGTATTGGCCAGATTCTAACAACTGTGCAGCTCGCTGGAGACGGAAATGCCGAATAAGCTGTTGTGGAGAAAAGTCGGTAAGCGCCTTAGTTTTCCTGTATAGTTGCATGCGGCTCATCTGCAATGCATCAGCCATTTGCTCTACTCTAAAGTCTGCATTATCAAGATTCTCTTCGATTAGCAGCTTCATGCGGGAAAGCAATTGCTCATCCAAGCTATTTAACACCACACCACTTGGACTTAGGTCAAAACTTTTAGCAAAATGCTGTTGTAGTTCTTTGCGGGTATGAATTAAGTTTTTGATGCGAGCCAACAGGAGTTGCATATTGAAAGGCTTGGTGATATAATCATCAGCCCCGGTTTCTAGTCCATCTAATTGATAAATTAAGGAAGTTCGTGCCGTTAATAATACAACCGGAATATGACTGGTATGAACGTTGGATTTTACTTTAGCACAAAGTTCTATACCATCCATACGAGGCATAGCGATATCTGCTATAATTAAATCCGGCGATTCCGAATGCGCCATTTCCCAACCTTCTTGCCCATCTACTGCTTCCAGTATTTGAAACTCCGCCTCTAAGCGCCCCTTCAGAAGGGCGCGAATATCCGGATTATCTTCTACAATCAGCAATTGGTGGATGGCAGTAGTTTCAGCGGGAGTAGACCTCTCTTCTTGATCGGATTGTCCATTGCCAACCAATCGGCTCAGTGGCTTTTCTATCTGCGCCTGATATGCTGCTATCTGCTCACTATCCTGAAAGCCTTGAATTTTTTGCTCCTTTGTAAAATGATGATCTCCTAAAGGTAGCTGCAATAAAAAAGTAGCCCCCTCTCCTTCCATACTCTCCACCAGAATCTCTCCGTGGTGCGCCTCCACGATATTCTTGCTTAAAGCTAATCCAACACCAGTCCCTTCTATCTTCCGGATTTGATTTTCCAAACTAAAGAAGCGATCAAAGAGATGCGGTAGCTGATCTTGAGGAATACCTGGTCCAGTATCCTGTACTACTACAACTACCTTTTTGTCCACCTTATCCACCCAGACCTCTACTTGGATCTTACCCTCCTCCGGCGTAAACTTCAAGGCATTGGAGAGCAAGTTGTACAAAACTTTCTCCATCTCATCCCGGTCATACCATGTCTGGATTTGGGGCTGATGCGTCCGAAAAGATAAGTCTATCCCTCGATGCTGAGCTACGCCCTTGAAAGAGACAACGATCTCATAAATGAATTTGACAAAATCCCCTTCCGCCACCTGAAGCTTCAATAAACCCGCTTCACTCTTCCGGATATCTAATAGTTGGTTGATCATTCGAAGCAGGCGGTTAGCATTTTGATGCATAACTGAAAAGACTTGGTGCACCTGCTTGTTCATGCTTTGCTCCTTGATGAATTGCTCCAGTGGCGTAAGAATCAGGGTTAAAGGGGTTCGCAACTCATGACTAATATTGGTAAAGAAACGTAACTTCATCTGGTTCACCGCTTCCAACTTCTCTCGTTCCAATTTTTCCAATTGCAAACTATGCCTAAAATCCGCCTTCATACGCGTGATCTTCCAAACAACATAGAGGAGAATCAGGGCCAATACTCCATACAGGATAAATGCCCAATTGGTGAGCCAAAAGGGAGGTAAAACCTTCAGCTGAATCTCCGTAGGCTCACTCCAATAGCCATCACCATTGGCAGCTTTTACTCGGAACACGAAATCATCATAAGGGAGATTCATATAGTGAGCTACGCGATTATCGGCATCCGTATAAAACCATTGATCATTGAACCCCTCGAGTTGATAAGCATACTTGATCTTCTCTGGCGCTGTGAATTGTAGTCCGACAAATTCAAAAGCCAAGACATTCTCTCGATGGTTAAGTTGAAGTTGTGAGGTATTAGAAATGCTCTTTTCTAGAATGGCTCGATGCGCTCCACCTTCCCCAATCATAACAGATTGGTTAAATAACTTAAAATCCGTGATAACCACCTTGGGGGGAACCGTATCTACTGTCAATGTACTCGATTGAAAGAAGCTCAACCCGTTCAAACCACCAAACATCAGATCTCTGGTAGGAGTTATCATTCCTGAACTGCTGCAATAATGATTGTCACCCAGGCCATCGTAGCGGTCGTAGTTCTTGATGCGGAAGTCTTGCTCCAGTAGCTCTAGATGAGATAAACCTTCTTGTGTACTAATCCAATAGTCCCTATCTCCAGTTCCAATGATTGTTTGAATGGCACCATTTGCTAGGCCATCCCTTTCACGGAAATGCGTAAATTCTCCAGTTTCAATCTGTAAACGGTTAACACCATTTTCAGTACCAATCCATAGATAGTCATCGCCCTGCGCATATAGATCGCTAACGAAATTACTACTTAAACCCCTCGTCTGCCCCTTCTCAAACTGGTAGTGGTTTAAAAGAATCAACTCGTCACTGCTGCGATCATACCTAAGTTGGTACAAACCATTCCCCCTAGCTGCAAGCCATAGAAAGTTACGATCGGATGTACCCGTTTCTAAAATATTAACGATGGGAAAGGTCCGTAAGTCTATCCGTAAATCTTTGGTGGTTTGATAATGATAAAAACGAGCACGCTTCCGATCGTATCGGCTCAGTCCGTTGTCCCAATAGCCCAACCAAATATCTTCATTAGCAGACTCTTCTAGAGACATGATATAGTCATCTTGTAGCTGATTTTCCTTGGTAAACTGTTCGAGATCCCTCACTTCTCCTCCCGCTACCGGAAGAGCCGACTCTTTGACCTTCAGAAGTCCGGCACCTTTCGTGGCTATCCAAAGGTTTGCCTCTCCATCTAACAAGAGGCTAGAGATAAAACCGGCTAATTCAGGGACACTGGGAGGTAATAGTTGATAAGAGACCTTTTTAGGGATTTTCGAATCAACATCTACATGATGTAATCCTTTCCCATCTGTGGCTACCCATATCCCAGGACGTCCTTTGGCACCAAGGAGCTTACCCAGAATGGTTTTGTTGCGCGCTTGCCCCTCGGAAAAGGAGATCCGCTTAAAGGGATTCGAAGATAAGTTAATATACTCGGGGCCTTGGCTCGTACCGACCCATAAGAGTCCATTCCGATCTCTCCATAGCGCTCGCACCACATTATTACCAATACCATTTATATTCGTTGGATCGAGCAGGAATTGTTGAAATTTCCCCGTGGATAAATCTAGAAGATTCAGCCCCTTATAAGTGCCCACCCATAGCCGGTTATTTGCTGGCTCTTCTAAAATCGAGGAGACAAAATGATGGCTTAGTTTCTCTTGATCATCTGCAGCATGGTAGTACATTTGCTGCTCTAGCTTGGTCAAATCCTCTTCGAAATACTTCACCCGAATCAGACCGATGCTAGTACCCAGCCATAAGCTATTGGGCGCTGACTGAGATGAACAAATTCGGTAGATGAAATTGTGCCGGAGATAATCATCGTGACTCAAGTCTTCCGGTGCTAGTTCGTAGCGAATGAAGTAAGGTTTTCCATCATTATAGACCAAGCGGTTGAGCCCACCTTCCGTACCTACAAAGAGATCCCTTTCCCCTGCCAAAGCTAAAGAATAGACAAAATTATGGCTTAAACTTCGCTCGTCTTTTTCCGAATGAAAAAAGTGCAAGAACTGACCCGTATTGGGGTCAAAGCGATTTAAACCGTTTTCAGTACCAATCCACAGGAAACCCAAGTGGTCTTCCACAATAGCCCAGACGTTGTTACTACTTAGGCTATTCATGTCATCCGGTTCTTGGCTGTAATTGATAAAGCCGTCTATTGCTTCATCATATTGATACAAACCCGTGTAAGAGGTACCTATCCATAGTCGATTCTGCTTATCCTCATAAAGACTGATCACGTAATTACTCTGCAATCCATTTTCGTCCGCAGGATCTTGCCGATAGGCTTTTAGCTCATATCCATCGTAGCGAAAAAGCCCTGCCCAAGTAGCAATCCATAGGAATCCGCGATGATCTTGTAAGATAGAGTTCACGGCATTCCCTTGCCATCCTTGTTCATCGGAAAGCTGTTCAAAACGAAAGTCCTGGGGCTGCCCTTTTGCAAAGGTTAGTCCACATAAAAGAAACACCAAACTACAGAATAGGCACTGCTTCATACCAAAGCGCATTGTCCTTCTAAAATACAAATGCAGCAAGCTATTCCATCAAATCCTCAACTTTTCACCAGTATTTGTCCGCAGAGTACTAGATAGGCCTAGAACACCCGCTCTGTTCCTTCAGGGTCTGCACTACCTCCAAAGTTGTAGGGTAACTCCCCCTGCACCTTCAACTCATCCGCTGGAACGGGTAATTGGGCCGGCGTTCCCATTTGTAGCCCTCCTAGCGCATCCACCGATAGCGATTCTTGCCTTGGCCCAAAGCGGCGACGATCAAACCATTGACCCATCGGTGCCGCATTGAACAGTTCAATGGCCCGCTCGTATTGAATCGCCATCTTCACCTCGGGCGCCAAAGCTCGATTAGACACAGCGGGAAGTTGTCCTCGAATGATCCGCGTCCCTGCATTGATCACGCCAATGGCTTCCGTTAACCGATTAAGGTTTAATAAGGCTTCTGCCTCCAAGAGTTTATTATCGGCCTGTAAGAAGGTGGGCATGGCGCCCATGGTAGCTCCATCTCCAGCAAAGCCAGGATCCGTCCGGTTTCGATTGTGTTTGTAGTGCGAATAGTGCCATTCGCCAAGATCAGCTGGGAAATGCTGAATTTGTACAAAAACAAAGTCGGTATTCAGACGCTCATCGGCGCTGCTGGCCATCGGGCTACTCAAGGGGGTATCTCCATTGGCTACCACTTCGGGATAGCGGGTAGGTTGACTAGGATCTAATGCTGCTACGAGGCGTTGATCGACTCTAGCCCAGAAAGGCCCTTCTCCGGTTTGATCGAAGGTATATCGGTGATAACTCGTCCAGAAATTGCCATCCGCAATAGGGCCAAAATCTTCTCGGATCCCCTGCTCTGCGTGTTCTAATACCTTGTCCCAATCTACCGTCTCATATTCGACTGCCGTTCGCGGCCATTGCGCCAAGAATCGAGCTGCGTAGGAGTGACAGAGATCGGAGAACTGTTTGGAGTCCAAAGCTACCCCATTGAAATAGGTATGATTAAAGTCAATCCCGGCAATTCCAGCGGAGCGAATGGCACGTTCTAGTTGTGTCACGGCCGCTGCAATCATTTCTTTATAATCAACAAAGGGAATTTTAGCATTGAGATCCGTGGTTTCATCCGCGATCAAGCCTTGATCAAAGATCAAGCCCAGGTATCCCCAACTCAAGCCTCGCAACAGGTAAGCTGCTGCACGAATCGATTCATCTAAGGGCCCATCCTTATCGATGGAGACGCCATTGTCCAAAGCATTGAGGATATCATTCGCAGTAGAAACAGCACTCAGGCAACCATACCATGGCACCTCTGCAATTTGTTGATATTCATTAGATTCCGTAGATCGATTATTGTAGGCAGCTCGTGGCTCCTTCCCCATCCGTTGAGCGCCAAAATCCTCCCATGCTAAGCCATAAGCATCTGAGGAAACCCCCAGTGCAATAACGGGATATTCACCATGAATAGCTCGCCACCAGGACAGATAAGCGCCATTCAGAACCGTCTTTAGATCGGCTCCACTACTTAGTACACCCTCGCGATCCGGGTTGTTGTTATTGGTAGTATCCAATTCTTTGCAGCCCACAGAAGCTAGGCAGCAAATCAGAACGATTATAGTTTGCTTTATCGTAGATTTCATAGCTAGAAGGTAATTTGTAGGCTGAAGGAATAGGTTTTCCGAAGCGGGTAATTGAAAGCATCAATAGCAAAAAGGCTAGGGTCACCGTTGGGCGTGGTCCGATCACTGCCCGGCGCTCCTGCGACTCGATTAGCCAAAGTATTTTCGCCAGTAGGCAGCGTGCTCACATCGGGATGTACTCCACTGTATTGCGTCCAAGTCATCAGGTTTCTTCCGATGAGACTTAGTTTAATTCGGTCAATACTTTTCCCCAACCAACTGCCGAGCATGCCTTTGCCAAAGGTGTAGGAAAGGGAGGCTTCCCGCAACATCCAAAAACTACCATCCTCTACAAAATGATTATTGGCCACCTGATTGTTATACAGGCCATCGCCACTGTAGAATCCGCCGGCAATGGTACTATAGCGACTTACATCCGCATGCCGCTGATCTTGATACAACCATTGTTTACTTAGGTTGTAAATATCTCCTCCCTTCTTCCAATCGAACAGGGCATACAATTGTAAGCCTCGATAACTGAAGGTTTGTAGAAATCCCATGCGAAAATCGGGATTACTGTTTCCGATGGTCTGTACCAATGGATTTCCATTTTCATCTCGTAATTTGTAAGGCCGTTCTGCCGGGGTCCCCAGGGTTTCCTGTCGTACTAGATAACCCGCCTCATTCTGTACAAAATCTTCGGGATTAATTCCAACTTGACCTTCTAAGTCCGAAGTCTCCCTTGCAAAGACTTCTCCAACCATTGTTCCAAAAGCCTGTCCTTCCTCCACTAGAAAAAGGGAGGTCTGTTGCAAGCCAGGCCCGGTAATGTAGGAGGGAATATCTAACCGATCGATCGTCTGTCGAACTCGATCAAAGGTGACCGTTACATCCCATTGAAACGCTTTGGTATCTATTTTAAAGAGTCGCGCCAGGTTCGTATTCAAGCGAGCTTCATATATATTGGCATTGATACTCCCCGCATTTTGCCATTGCCCGGTAAAACCAGCAGCTCCAGTAAGCGGAACTAGCAGCAACTGGTCCTCTGTCTTAATCTGACTGTACGTAAAATCAAGATCAAAGGCTTTCCAAAGTGTTGCCGTGATTCCAACTTCATTTTCAGTAGATATGGCCGGGCGGAGGGCTTCATTTCCTAAGGTATTTTTCGTAGCTGATCCGTTCTGTAGTGCAAAAGTTTCGAAACGCTGTTCGAAAGCGGGACGAATACCTGCCGTCCCCAAGGAAGCTCTGAGTTTGAGTTCCTGAACCCCCTTGATCTTTGCGTCACGAGATAAGCGATAGGCTCCACTCACCCGGTAGTAGTTGGCATTGCGCTCCTCTAAACCAAATAGGGAACTTCGCTCTTGCCGGAAGAGACCACTAAATAAGAATTTCTCTTTATAATCGATATCCGCTACTAGAAAACCGCTGTAGGCTACAATGTCTTGTGTGTTGGAAGCAATCTGGATATTGCTCTGCGCATTATCCAACGAGCGAACACCTGCAACTGCTAGGTTCTCTCCTCTAGCTTCATTGTAGGTTTCCGTGATATCCTCGTACAAAAAACTAGCGCGAAAAGCCCCATTAAATCCACTAAAGGATCTTCTAGCGATCAAATCCGCTCTGGAGGTAAAGTATTGATTGACCTGCTGACTACGATGAATGGCTCCACCATTGATCAATTGTTGATCAGCTGTAGCCAAGGAACCAAAGAAGCCAGGAACCGAGGTACTCAAAAAGCCCTTCTCAATAAAATGTTCAAATTGATTAGTAGAGCGATCAATCGTGGCCGCATATCGCAATTGCAGCCAATCCCGGAAATGGTAACCCGCTTCGGCATTGGCCAAAAACCGGCTACGGCCTACAGATTGCTCTATGTTGGCATCTTGGTACAGCGGATTTGTAATGCCTTTACCGGTATTATCAATATCCCAATCATAGGTACTTCCATCTTCTTCATTAGGCACGCTTAGATCGAAAATAGGGGTAAGAAATAAGGTAGTAGCCAAGTAGTCGGCTGTATTATTATTCCCTCCTGCTACCAAATCTTGCATGGAATTGGAATAAGCCGTGCTGATGCCAAAATCAATCTTCTCACTCAATTGTTGATCAAAGTTTAATCGGAAAGCATTTCGTGTAAAACCATCAGCTGACTGGATCACGCCTTCATCTCTGAGTCGCTGTCCAGAGAAGAAATAGTTGGAAGATTTGGTTCTACCGCTAATCGATAGGTTATGCGAAGAGAATTGTCCGTTTTGAAATAAAATGTCCTCCTGGTAGTCTTGTAAATTGGGGAGGTCGGTATCGTGAATTTGGCTTTCCGTGAAATCGCCCAGTACCGGTTGTGGCCCTTCAGGATTCGAGATCTGGCGGTTGGTAGCGGTGTTCAGATCAAAACGTTTGGCTTCTTCCGAAAAGCCCCATTCCGTACGATAGGACACCTTGGATTGGCCTATTTCTGTGGCTCTACCTCTTTTGGTAAAGAACTGGATTACTCCATTTGCAGCTTGGGAGCCAAAAAGTGAAGCTCCAGCAGCACCTTTCAAAACCTCTACCTTCTCGATATCTTCTGGATTGATGTCCGCTAGGCTAGAGCCATTTAGATAGATACCATCCAGAAGAATCAAAGGTTGTTGGCCATTCGCGATGGAGTTGGCAGAGCGCAGCTGTAGATAGGCTCCTTGCCCAGGCTGTCGCCCCAGTTGGTTAACGCGTAAGCCCGCTACTTTGCCTTGTAGGCCTTGCCCCAGGTAGGAAGGTGGTACCGGGTGAAAAGCATCATCGTGCAAGCAATCTACGCTAAAACAAAGTCCTTTGGGTGTTTGCCCATCGGCAGTTCCAGTGAAAATCACTTCTGCCACTTCGATCTCTTGATTATCCAGCTTTCGCTTCATGGAAAGATTAAATTCCTTTCGGCGGCCGACATCCACTTCAATGGACTCATGTCCAACCAAGGAAAAGACTAAGATGGCATTCCGACGGGCATAGAAGATATTCGGTGGCGGTACATTGATTTCAAAAAAGCCTTGTGTGTCTGAATAAGTTTTACGAGGGGTACCTTGCAATTCAATTTGCACATTTGGAAGTGGATCTCCGGTCTCAGCCGAAGAGATCAGCCCTCGGACAGTAATATCTTGTCCCATCAAGACCGCCCCCAAACAGCAGAGCAATATGCTTAATGCACTCTGTACGGTTCGTTTCATAATTTAGGTTTAGAGACTACGGTTTATGTGTTGAGCAGCCATAACCACTCAGCAACTGAATAGGGCAATAGGGATGCAAAGTGCCTTCGAGTATCCTTTGGTTGTAAACCACAGGTATACAGGAAGTCAGGTTGGAGATATTGTCTGAATTTAACTGAACTGATGTCCTTTTCTTGGTGCTTTTCTCAGGGAGGGAGGTAAAGAAGACCTTGGACCTGCTTAAACACTATTGATCCAAGGTCTTCTGGTTTATAGAAGCCGTGTCGGCTCTATTCTATTACATTTAATTCAACAGCTTCATTCTGGGAAGAAGATAAGCATCCCCAATTACTAGATTCCTTTTGGGAAAGTAGCAGATACTTACCTGAGTGATATTTGGTCATTTCAAGTTCGAAGTCCGGACTGGCCTGTCCTTCTTCTGTTCCGGGAGCGATGACCCATTGAGTAGAACCTTTTGGCTGGAAATACAAGGTATATTGGTATCCCTTCGCCTTAAAGCCATACGATATATCTACAATATCACCCACTTGAATAGGTTGCTCAGCCCGAACTACCAGATCCCGCTTGTACTTACAAGCTTCAAATTTGGTGATGGGAGCTGAAGGCTTATCATATAGCGGCTTACTACCCGTTTTGGGTACAGCACCGGGAGCCCGAGAGGCTAAGGCCCCTCCTACTGCTCCTTCAGGAACAACTTGCACCGAGGTAAATCCATCATCAGGCTGTTTTACTGCAGTAGGGTTTACCTCATCATGATAGGCAATAATATCTTCTACACCGTACAATGGACCTGTGCCCGAGACATAGGCTGCTTTCCTTTGTCCATTTCCGGTTTTTACCACTACTTCGTAATATTGATCAGCCGGATGCAATTGCGTCAATAATTCCCGGATCATAGCTCCTTTCTTTCTTCCACTCACCAATAAACGCAGCTGCTTGGGACCTGCCCCAGCCCAGACGGTGTAGTCACAGCCTTCTTCCTGGCAACAGCGTGGATTCAACCAAGCGATATACAATGGTATCGTAGATCTTGGACCATCAAATACTAAATTCAATTCCTGGATAGCCGTGCAATTCGGATCCGAAGCCGTTACATTTACCGTATTGAAGGTCTCTTCCATCAAGGTCGGGTCAACACTAGAAGCGTAAGGATCCCTTTCACCGGCCTGAATTTCGGCATCTGTGTACTGCGGCTGCTTCGGGCTCGTTTCCGCTGCTTGAGGCATGCTTGTGCCGGTTCTGGCAGCGAGGTAATCCCGGTCTCGTTGTCCAGCCAACTCGGCTTTCACCCAAAAAGAACTCATCGGCACCTCTTCTTGCGTCACATCAGATTTCACATAGGTTTGGACCTGAATAGTATGAATACCCCGTTGCATGTCTTTAGCATCAAGCGGTACTTCAAAAGGTACAATTGAGCCGGGGATCAGTACGACCTTATCCAATGTAATATCTCTATGCCCGGGATGTACATACTTGATCATGGCATAAGGCATCATATCTCCACAGGGAGAAGTTCTATTCAACTCCACTGTACCCCTGATAATACTACCTTGAACCGTCGCGCTAGCACTTACTTCGCAGGTATCTGGTAGTTTTCTATAATCTTCCTCCACGGGGACCTGCGTAGTCGGAGCAGAAACCACTGGTGGGTTATTGATTAGGCGCTCATCAGGAATGATGACGGCCGTTTGTACAGACTTAACAATTGGAGTAGAGCAGTTTTGTCCCCAGGCTAGCACTTGTACATCGTACATACCGGGTCGCAAAAGGCATAAGGGTTCGGTTCTAACTGCAACGCCCAAGGCATTTTGAGGTTCCCCATCGGCTCGTAGCGATTGCCATTGACCATATTTGGTCTTCACCTCCACTGAAAACCGCCAGTTTTTACCTTGGCAATCCTTGCACTGCACTAGGATGGCTGGTCGATTAGCCGTTCCACAATAACCGGCAGCTTCGACCTGCACGGAGATATTTGGGTTGTAGCAAGGTAAACTTTGGCTCGGGGCTGTCGAGCTTGGAGGCGTTGCACTTGGAGCACCGGTGGGCGCTTTTTTCGCTACTCCATCCTGCATTTGAAAACGATATAAGTATCCTTCTTGTAATACTTTTGAAATGAACTTGCGATTGAGGCTTTGTGGTCTCCGATAATCTAAGCCAATCGTATAGAAGTGTCCCTCTATGAGGCCATCCAATTTGATGGTTTGCTTTTCACGATTGCCAATTGAACCAAGGTCTTTGACCATTTTCTTTGGTCCATCGCCAATCATACTAGTTCCTAGATCTTTAATCCACACGGAGTACTCTAAGGTATTCACCTTACTATGGGTGAAATAGAGATTCAGGTTGGTCACCCCTTTCATCGGGGTATTTTCTAAAGTGGGGTGAAATTTTGCATCCTCCCTTTCAAAAATCCCCTTGAACAGGTCTTTTTGCGCGTTACCGTCTACAAAAGTCAGCAGAGCGAATACCAAAGGAAGGACAGTAGTCAACAATCTTTTCATTTAATTTCTTTTGACTCTCTGAAATTTCCGTGTCTTGACCTCTCCTTTTAGTCGAAAGTACTGCGCCCTTTGGGCGTAATTCTCACAGCTCCAAGGAAGATCACAAAAGATTTTCAGAGAAGGTTTCTTACAACTGAGGTCAAGCCAAAGTGGATTTAAGAGTATCTTTAAAATTAATCCTTTCACTAATATGAACGCCTCTCTTTGCCGGGCTTCAGCTAATTTTTGGACCGTATCTTCCAGATATGCTCCAAAAATGGAGCTTCGCGCGGCTGTGAGATCCATTTCATATTACAAGAAAAACTAAATTTAAACATACTCTAAAGTGTTGCCATAATTCCAACTTCACCTCAAGCTAAGTTTTTAATAATGTAAGTACAGTTAATAGCGATTTGGGATCAACCTTTGTCAATCCTCCATCAGCTGGAGTAAGGGCACTGTACTCCAAATTTCTTAAGGTCTGTCCTACTATTCCATTGAATTAGAGTTCTCTTACCATTTTCGCAAGAGAAGATTAAAATGGGTGTAAACGCTTAGTTGCTTATTGTAAATAATCCCAAGATGATAAAGCACTACCACTTCATCACCGGACAAATGCAGGTGATCAGGTAGTGTAACGATTTATAATACAAAAAACGTGCCTTTTCAGACGATTAGCTTCTTTCTTTTTTTCTAGAGGCCTTTCTTGCCTTTAATTTTTTCTGATATAACTCCTCCCTGGCCTGGTTATTTTTAGGATTCGTAATGTCTTTCATTTTGGCCGCATCTGGGTGATCTTTATTGACTTTACGGCCTGGAAATGAGAGTTTATTGTCCAATACTTTGGAGGTTTCTACATTCGTCTCCTCTACCAAACGAGCCATATCTTCTTCTGAGATATATGAATTACTTTTTAACTTTTTCTTGGCAATTTCTTTAGCTACTTCACGACCTACCATATCATCGTATTCTGCTTCCCATATCTCAGTATTCTTCATTTCCCGTGATTTTGAGCGATCCGCTACTGCCTCTTTTCTAGCTTCCCAACGGGATTCCTTCATAGCATAAGTAACCTCTTCTGCCACTTCTCTAGCTCTTTTTTCTACCTCAGGATCACTAGACAGCTTGTTGCGCACCTCATAATCATAATCTCTTAGGGCGTATTTCTTCATTACTTTTTTCAAAGTAGAAGCAGAAAAGTCTCCCGTGTTTCCTAGTCCTTCCGCCCACTTCTCACTGTTGGCAGAATACTTAAAATAGGACTTAATCTGCTTTCGGGAAGCTTGGAATTTGGCAGCGGCCAAGGGTTCTATCACCTCTTCCATGAAGCTATTCCAATTGCTAATATTCACGCCATCATTGATCTTTGAGACACCAACTGCTAGCGCTACACCAGCAGGTATACCGCGGTCCATAGCCTGCTCCACAGCCAAATCAGAGAAGCCGGCAATCCAATCTTCAACTGTAATGCTTCGATCTAAGCCCTTACGCTTATTGGTCTTGCTACTAATATCATAAGACTTTGGTGTGTTGTACGAACGCGTAGGGCGTACTTCTGGTTCATCCGCTACGATGATTCGGTTTCGAGTAGCTGTGGCGGGAGCTGCTTCACTGACAGGGCTTTCACCAACAGCAGCATGAGCTACCTGTTTGCTGGAAGCTCCTTGGTTTTCTAAAGAGATATTTACACCTGCTTTATCCATCATCCCTACAAACAGGATCACTGCAAATAGAAAACCTAAACTTTTTAGTAAAATACTTCCTCCGTTTCTTCTTGGCGAATTGTTGATGTTCTTCATCATCTTGAGATTTATAGTTTTGAATAAATTGTTGATTCGTACTGATATAGATGCCCGATTAGCCCTATCCCAAATTGGCAGCTCGACATAGAGAGGGTTACCAAATGGCGGATACTAGGCTTTTCTGCTGGTTAAAGCAGCACCATTAATGCATTAAATAATTCAAGTTGCGATCCATTCAAAGGAGTGCAAATGCGGCAGATATTTGCGTCAAAATCCAGCTCTAGGCCGTGTTTATTTTGCAAAATCTTCCTTTTTTGCGCTCATTCATCGCAACTTGGGGTAATAGAAAAACCGGAAAAAGCAGTACAGCTACTTCTGGGGGGAAGCCAGCATTTTTCCGACAAAAGATGGGTAGAAGGGCTAAAATTCTGGTTAATCCTGACCCGTAGGGTCATCAGTTGGGAAAGTAATTCTTCCATATTCTAGTCTAGTTTCCCAGAACGGGAAACCCGTCATTCTATTTACCTTCCTTTACTACAAGACTCTTCAATGCCCAGCTTTTGATGCCTTACTATCTGTTTCAATTACCCATTGGCCTATTTGGGCATATCGGCGGAGGGATTGGTTGAGGATATGGTTGCCTGCTTTAGGGCCGCAAGCAAATCAACGTCCAAGCGCCAAAGCTCGTAGGTCTCAATGAGGTACGCTATTTTCTGATGATATCTTCTACTGGTAGCGTAGCCCGCCATTTTCAGGCCAGCTGCTGCTGCTGCGTAATAGGGTACTTTGGTTTGTCCATTAAAGAAATCGCGTGGTTTATAACCCGATTTTTTCTGGTAAAGTTTCGCCATACGGCTAAGGTCTACTAGGTCTTCTCCAACGCGGTAAGTTGACCAGATCCAGCTGTAGCAGCCCTTACTGCCAGTATTGCAGGACCTTGTCAGAAGTTGAGTGTGTCTGGCATAGCTATCTCCAACGGTTTGATACTTTTCGAAGCGATCATAATGATGATCATCATGCATATTATGTACACCCACAGCTGGATATTTAAAAACGAAATCATCGTCATCTAGTTGATCAAACTGCTTGCGCTTGATCTTTTTTCGGGCGGCAGCGGTTGGCAAAGCTTTAATCCCAAATTGGTTATTGGAAGCGGTGGCTAAGCTACTCGCCCCTGCATTGGATTCTAGCAATGCTTGGGATAGTTTGATGCTAGCTAATACCTTGTGCTGTTGCATATCGCGCAACGCTACTCCTTGATGCTGCTCAATGTATCCGATAAATCGCTTGGCATTCTTGAGTTTTTTACCCGAAAAGCCTTTGGCCTGCAGTTTATTTAAAATTCGATCCGCATCCCAACTTGTATAAACCACCAATTGATCCCCATTTTTCGAGTCTCGCCTATGGTGCTCATCCGGAATTTCTCCTCCTACACTTGCAACAGACACTTGCTCTGCAATGCCAAGCTGACCATTGTAAAACTCCTCGATGGTTTCAGCACCGATCTCCTTCAAGGTGATAACCCCATCCTGGTATACCTCTGTCAGTCCTTTAATGACAGGAAGCTGAGATAGGTCATCCCAGTGTCTTTGATAAAGAAATAAGGCCGCAAATAATCCCGCCAAAAGAAATAAGCCTACAAAAAAACCTGTGGCCATTTCCCTAATATTCGCCAGTAAGGCTTGTATCCAGTTCAATGTCCCTGTATTGAGTTAATGTGCTTGGGTAAACTATGACAAGGCTAGTGCCTGCCCTGAATTAAGCGTGCCCATTCCAATTTCTGTCGTGTATAGTTATTTCTCTTAGCGATGGTAGAGAATGAGGTCTTAGGTGAACTGTAATTTTTTGAATCCTTTATCCGTAACTAAGTATACTTTTCAATTTTACAGTAATTCACTCCCTCAGGTGAGTTATGATTTTGAATGCCATCCCCTGGATAGACTCACGTATTAGCTTACGCTAAAGTAAGGAAAGATCGGGGAAAGGTCGGCTTTTTACCCTTTGAAAGCAGAACTTTAACCAAAATTAATAGGAAGCAGATGTATGAAAAAAATTAAAAAGTGTTACTTTTACGCGACCTTGCGAGTAAAATAAAATCAAAAAACACAGCCGTATTCGACACCCATTTTAGCGGCTTCTGTAAATAATAATTACTCGCCAAATCATAAATCTCCAAGCCTAAGTGGTGATCAAGTTCTATGCACTGATCACTACCTCTGAACACCCTGCCTATTTTTCCTAGCAGGGGTTTTCTGACGACATTACTGTAATCCCTACAGGGCATGAGCACTGCTACCCCAGCATTGGGAACATCCATGATCTTATCCAAAACAGCATTGCTTTAAGCACAACAGACAACCATCAGAGAACCCAGGAAAAACCCTAACGCAAAATCATATTGCATTTTTTTTCATACAAATCGTTCAAATATCGATTGCCGGAACGGTTTTTGATATGCACTGGTGACAAGGACGACATTGATTTATGATAGGTTTGACATTACGCCTTTTTCTACTGGTCTTAAGCTTTAGTTTAATTCAAAACTTGCCTGCACAGTCCATCATTACGCTGGAAGATTGTGGCACCTCTTATATTGATCCACAAGCGGAAAATGATAATGGAGTTCAGACTAGAGATACGCTTATCTACCAGACTTTCTTCGAAGCGGACAAACAGTTACGTGCTTTTTATATCGATATCAACGCCTTTGGAGGGCAACAGATTGATCGGGCTGAGGCCTATGCTATTATGCCAGACAGTAGCAGGAAAGCACTAGGGCAAATTGCCTTTGGCAACTGTACCGACTGCGTGGAAGGCTTTGCGCTGGTTTTAGATGATTCCTTAATGGTGAGTAATGTCTTAGAAAAATCGACCCTCGATCTCTGGCTGCAATCCTTTAGTCAACCCCCATTCACCTTGACGGGCAACTTGCAAACCCTAAGTGGGGTTGGCCGACTGAGTGGCAAGATTCCAATCTGCGCTATTGGTCTCAGAATTGCCTTCAGTGTCTATAGTAATCCAGCCAATACCAGCACCTCTTTTTCTGCCCACATCGTTTGTCCGGAAGCCATCACACCCTGTGCAGTGAATCTAGATTATGAGATAGATTGCCAAAACGATGAGCTACGATTGACCGCTGAGCTACCACCCAATTGCTATAGTCCCGATGCTCGCATACAATGGTCTAATGCCAATGGTTTCAATGCGCTCAATCTTGAGACCACCCTACCCCTTAGTGGCAATTTAGGTTGGTACTATTTCGAATTAGAAGAGGACTGTTGTATCCTAAAAGATTCCATCCTGATAGAAAATCCCCCCTTTGCGCAAGCAGGAATAGACCAGACGGTTTGCCTTGGAGAGGCGGTCAGTTTTGCGGGGACCGGGGGTACTGGACATTTCTGGGAAAGTCCAGCGGGCTTAGTCCAAGATTCTACGATAAGTATCTCTTCCGTTTCAACCTCCGAAAATGGCACTTGGGTGCTACATGCCTTTAATGAGGAGAATTGTGAAGACACAGATACGCTATTATTAACCGTACAGAGCCCACCTATCCCAGAATTAAACATCCCGTCTACCTGCCTTGGCGAAACCGTAGACTTTTCCTTGCTCAACGATACCGCCTTCATCAATATAGAATGGTTTGACCCAAGGGGAGCCATGATGATGGAAGGACGAGTTTTGGATTTGCAACCCGCCTATTTCGGCACCTACAGTGTGACCGCAAACGATGCCTTCGGATGTTCGATCTCAAGCTCTTTTGAATTGTCCGGAAGTGATCCGCCAGCCTTTGAGGCTTGGTTTGAGGATAAATGCGATAGCACCTTAGTGTACATCCTCCCGGACAATCTCCAATATGAATGGAAAACCGGAGATACCACCGCTAGCATTTCGACTATGGATGGCGGGCAATATGAATTGACGATAACTGACGCCACTGGATGTAGTACAACGACCCTAATCGATGTGCCTCGCCCGGATGGGCCAGATTTTGATATCCAAGTGGAAGATCCCTTTTGCCCCAATGAACCGGGGAGTATTAACATTATTCCAGAAGACCTGAATAGGCCAATGATTTTCTCCATTGACGGAGGAAACACCTACGTACTCAATGGAGAGTTTAAGGACCTCCTTCCAGGCACCTATTTGATTACCATTCAAGATGATCTCGGGTGTATCCAAGAAAGAGAAGTGAATATCGTAGCTCCAGATACTTTGGGGGTATCCCTGGAGCTAGAGGAATTAAATATTCGCCCACTTACGCCGGTAGACCTTCAGGCTCAGATCATCGGTAATCCCGTAGCTATCCAATGGGTACCAGAAGAAATCAATACGGAAGACCGCACCACTTCCTTTGTAGCTGATAAAGACCTCGATGTTCGAATTATTGTAGAAGATGCGCGAGGTTGTCGGGCTTCTGCCGGATTTCCACTCACGATTGTGCTGGGAGACATTTATGTACCCAACGTCTTCTCTCCGAATGATGATGGTCTGAATGATTACTTCACCTTCTTCAGCGATAATACCTCGGGCGAACAGATTGCCTCTCTTTTGATTTTTGATCGACAGGGGAATCTTGTTTTTGAGCGAGAAGATTTTGACTTGAATGTTCCCCAGTTGGGGTGGAACGGATATAGTAGAGGCCGGCTATTGAATACTGGGATTTACACGTACTACGGACTCGTAAAATTCGGCAATGGGGCTATCAAGGCCTACGAAGGAGACCTGCTATTAATGCCATAAAGAGAATTAAATCCAAGAGACAGGTCCGTAGTTCACACCTGTTTCTGTTTGAATATCTACTTATGAAAAAGATTTGCCTGTTATACTTAAGTCTCTTCACCTGGATACAATTATCTGGGCAGGGCTTCGAATTTGGCATGGAGTCCGTAATTGGCGGTGCCTATACCACTTTTAAAGGCGATCTATCCAAGATGGTAGGCTTCTCAGAGCTGGAGATTAGCGAAGCTGAGATCGATACTGCTTTTGCACGCTATGACATTGATGCTCCACGCTGGCTCAAGGAGTTATTCCCAGGATTACGCATTGACATTGCTGATCAAGAGGTAAAGAAAAACTTAAGTCGTGGTGTCTCCATGGTACGCTTCTTCGCCCGTTATCGCTGGATCGGCGGGAGCTTTGCCGTATCCTCTCCTCGCCTAACTGTACCTCAGGAATCCAGAAAACTCAAGAATCAGGTCAAGGCCGTTAGTCTCTCTATATCCGGAAAAGCGGAAGAACTGAGTGAGCATTTGGCCAACATGGCTTTGGCCGATGTCAACCGAATACCTCCCTTTTTCAATAGGCGATACGATCTAGAAGTATATGCTCATTTGAAACAAGCCTTTATGGGCGACCAGGTACTCTTGGAATGGGGCAATAAACGGACTAGAACCATAGACTTTGAATTGACTGCCGGGGTGAGATTAACAGCTGATCCTTCACCGGTACTCGATCTTGGAAATATCCTCTTCGTCAGAGAACGATTGGACGAACTCATGGAAGGCGGCATACTCAACTCTGTCGAAGGAGTTACTGATCAAATTGCGGAAGCCATTCAAAATGTAGTCTTCGGCAAGTTCCGTGACCCGAGGATCGTGCCTTCTCTGGGTTGGTTTACCCGAGCGGAGTTGCCGATCAACTTTGGAGGGGGTATTTCCGTAGTCGCTGGCACAGAACTTAGTTTACAAAATCACTTAACGATAAAAGGAACACAGCCCATGTTCTCCGCCTATGGCTTTTTAGGCATGCGCTGGGCTTTGGATGGTTTCTGATACCCCAGAGATACATGTATCAAAGAACAACACTACCCCGATACAATCGAAATACGATACCTCCGCAATGAGCGGCTTATCACATAACCTATATATATTATGAGAAGAATTCTACTACTCGCCATCACCTCCCTCATAACGCAGCTTGCCTTGGCGCAAGAAGCCAAACCGTCCTATACTTATAAGGATAAATCCAAAAAGAGCTATTTCGTGGCCTTGGATGATGCACGCCTCGATTTTGGGGTGAAGTTCAATAGTGTTATCGCCTTGGATGATCGGGCGAAATTATCCTCGAACCCCCATTTTAAAGCCATGTGGAACCTGGTTAGGTTAGGCGCCCAACTAGAGTCTCTTTTGCAAGGGAATGAAGACCCTTTAAATGATATCGATCTAGGTGAAGAGTTTGGTCAAAACGGTTACAATAAAACGGTAGTCACCATCTTCATTAGCTATGGTTTTGGAGAGTCTTCGGATGTAAAAATCCCAACCCACTTCTTTGAATTAGCGGCTAGCCCAGGCTATTTCAAGCAAGGTAAAAGAGGGATGAATCTACACTTTGATTATCGAGCTAATATCTTTAAGACCCCTTACGGAGCCGGCGGTAATAGTATCGGCCGAGCCTTTGATTATGAAGTATTTGTTGGAGCTCGTACAGGCTTTGACTGGAGTTTCAGTCGATCAGAAAGTGAAGCTGGTTTTTTCAATCATCTTAACAATGAGATTGAACGTATAGCCTTTGAAAACGAATTCACCGCGGCGCAATTGATTAAACTGGAAGAATTGGCAGAAACCAGTAAGGTACTGCTACCGGAAGATGTAGGAGGAGGGGCCTTCCATATTGGCCCAATTGCAGGAGCAACAATCTCCAAGAAGATTGGCACCAATTTCCAAGCCTTTGTCAGTGGTCTAGGCTTTTATGATATGATGGACCTGACGGCGGGAAAGAAAGATCGAGAAAACAAAAGAAGCCAGCATTCCCTGTCCATTATGCTAGGGGTCAATATGACCATTGGTGCAGAAGGTCAGGTAAATACTAGCTTCTTTTAGAGCAGTTAACTACCGATTACGAAAGCTTATTCGCTGCGAATGGCTTCAACAGGATTGCTTAGGGCTGCCCGAACGGCTTGAAACCCGACAGTGAATAATGCAATAACTAGGGTAATCAAACCTGAGAATATGAAGTCTGTCCAACTAATTGGTGTTGGATAGGCATAATCCTCGAGCCAGCGTCGCATCAAGTACCAAGCTAAGGGCACAGCTATCACGAAGGAAACGGTAACTAATATTACGAAATGCTGTGTGAGCAGCTGTAGGAGGTTGTTCAAGGAAGCGCCCAAAACCTTGCGGATACCGATCTCTTTTCTTCGTTGTTCGGCCATAAAGGCTGATAATGCGAAGAGTCCCAAACAAGCTACGATGATGGCTAGGATAGTGAAACTAGTGAAAATGCTTTCCATCCGTTGTACATCAGCGTACATCTGCGCATAACTCTGATCCAGGAAAGTATAGCGTATGGGCTGTTGTGGCGAAATTTCATCCCAGGTATCTTTGATCGAAGCCATCGTAGCCGCCATATTTTCTGTATTCACTTTAACAGACACTGTACTGGTACTGGCCCCAATACCAAGCATCAGTGGGCTTATTTTACTTTTTAAGGATTCGAAATGGAAATCTTCAACTACTCCAATGACAGGCCAAACTTCCCCTGAATTGGTAATCCGCTTCCCGATAGGATCCTGGAGTCCCAGCTCTAAAGCCATTTGCTCATTGATAATTACTCCCTGAGAATCGGTGGGCATTTCCAGGGAAAAGTCTCTTCCTTTCACGATCTTCATCCCCATCGTCTTCAAATAATCATGATCCACTCTCCATTTTTGCCCACTAATAGGACTATCTTCATTTATTTTCCCGGCCTTCCAGAATTGATTCTCGTTTCTTTTGCTGCCGACGATAGGTAAATAGTCTGAAATAGTCACCTGTTGGACATCAGGTTTCTGTTGTAAAATTTCCTTAAGGGTTGATACTTTTTCATCCAGCACATGGGTTCCTTTCAGCAGTACTACTTGCTCTTTATCAAACCCTAATTTCTTATTCAGAATGAATTCCATTTGTCGATGGATCACCGCAGTACCGATAATTAAAATGATTGATGTCGTAAATTGGAATACCACCAAACCGCTTTGCATTCGAGCATTTTTACTCCCTTGGCTAATGGCCCCCTTCAGCACATTAATTGGTTTAAATCCGGACAGATAGATCGCAGGATATATGCCTGCAAATATTCCTACTACCAAAGCAGAACCCAAAATAAGGGTAAGGAAGGTCGGGTTCAGCCAAGGTATCAGCAGGGCTTTGCCCGCCAGGGTGTTGAAGTAAGGCAACATGGCAAACGCAAGCAATGTACCCAGCAGGAAAGAGATACTACTAAACAAAATCGACTCCGTTAAGAATTGAAAGACCAGATTGGATCGCTCAGAACCTACCACCTTCCGCAAGCCAACTTCTTTGGCTCGATTGGCAGAGCGCGCCGTAGACAGATTAATGAAATTAATAGCCGCAATGATCAAAATGAAAAGTGCTACACCTCCGAACAGCCATACAAACCGAATATCTCCGTACTCAAGCTGATCATGAACCCCATCAGAGGTCAAGTGGATATCCGAAATCGGTTGTAATTGAAAACCTCCATTTTCTAGAAACCAGTGGGCATCAACATTTCCAGCCTCTACTAGATCCGGCACCACGTAATTCTCCATCACTTCCATAAATTTATCCTCCAATGCCGCAATATCTGCTCCGGGAGCTAATTCGAGATAGGTATGATAATTATTGGCACGCCAAAAGTTCTGTTCATTGGGCCAAAACTCAACTTCAGTCAAAGTCCGCAAGAAATGAAACGCTTGTAAATGGGAATTCTTTGGAAAATCTTCCATCACTCCTCCTATTGCATAAGGGCGATCTATCTCATTATTCAAGATCATTGTCTTACCTACGGGATCTTCGTTGGGGAAATAGTAGTCTGCCTTTGACTTTGACAAAACCAAGGTATTGGGTTTGCTCAGCGCGGTCTTCAGGTCCCCATAATGCATGTGTGGCCTAAAGATTTCCAATAACTTTTGGTCGGCATACATAAAGCCATCTTCATGCGTGTTTTGTTGATTGTCTTCCCTTCTCACCTCGGTACTTCTAGCTCCGAATAATGGGATGGAAAGAAAACGCCCAGCTTTGCGCACTTCCGGATAATCCTCTTCTAAGACGTTAGCCATTGGAGCAGGAAAATACCCTCCTCGGTCTGCATCTCCGTTCTCTTTATTGACGCTTAACAGTCGGTAGATATTTTCTTCATTGGGATAATGTTGATCATAGCTAGTCTCATCTAAAATGTAGAGTGAGATAAGGAGGCAGGCAGCCACGCCCAGCGCAAAGCCACCTATCTTGATGACTCCAAATAATCTCTGCTTCAAGAGCTGTCGCCAGGCTATCTTAAAGTTGTTGCGTAATAACATGGGTGATGGATTTGTGCGGACGTGTTTGACAGTAGATAATCGGAACGAGCGAAAAACATCCCAGATGAATCGCCTCTTGGCTCGCTCCAAGCCTACTTCTACAATCCTCTTATCGAATAGCTCATAGATATCCCCTTGGATCTCTTCCAGAAGTTCAGGGCGGCAGTACCAGGCGAGAAATCGTTCTGCCCAGCGAGGAGGTAGAGGATTACGAGGCGTCATCTATGCCAAGTTTTAAGGAATATGTTAGATCGAACCTACTTCCGAAGTCTTTAAGATTTCGGAAGTAGGTTCGAGTGCGATGCCCAAGGAGTCATTCACTGCGAATGGCTTCAACCGGGTTGCTCAAGGCTGCCCGGACGGCTTGAAATCCGACTGTGAATAGTGCAATAAATAGAGTAATCAAGCCAGAGAGTACAAAATCCGTCCAACTAATCGGAGTGGGATAGGCATAATCCTGAAGCCAGCGTCGCATCAAGTACCAAGCTAAGGGCACAGCTATCACGAAGGAAACGGTAACTAATATTACAAAATGCTGTGTGAGCAGCTGCAAGAGATTGTTCATGGAGGCACCTAAGACTTTACGGATTCCTATCTCTTTCCGTCGTTGCTCAGCCATGAAGGCCGACAGGGCAAAAAGGCCCAGGCAAGCGACGATAATCGCTAGGATGGCAAAACTGGTGAAGATGCTTTCCATTCTTTGCACCTCCTCATACATTTGGGCATAGTCCTGATCCAGGAAAGTGTACCGTATCGGCTGGTTTGGAGATATTTCATCCCAGGTCCCCTTCACGGCGGCAATGGTACCTGCCATATCTTCGGTCTGAACTTTGACTGATACCGTATTCGTACTAGATCCAATCGTCATCACCAGCGGTTCAATTTCCTGCTTGAGTGACTCAAAGTGAAAGTCTTCTACTACCCCAATGATAGGCCAACTTATCCAACCCGAATTAATGATTCGCTTCCCGATTGGATCTTCTAGTCCCAGGGCTCGCACCATACTTTCATTGATAATCACGGCCTGAGAATCCGTCGGCATATCCAAGGAAAAGTCTCGACCGGCTACAATATTCATCCCCATCGTCTTGATATAGTCATGGTCCACTTCCCAACGCTCTCCACCCGTAGGATTTTCATCGTTTTCTCGGCCTTCTTCCCAGAATTGATTCCCATTTCTTTTTGTTCCAGTAACAGGTAGGAAGTCGGAGACAGCAACGGATTGTACCTCTGGATTTTGCAGCAGCACTTCTTTGAGGGTTGCCACTTTGTCATCCAATACCTGAGCCCCCCTCAGCAGTAATACTTGTTCTTTATCAAAACCCAGTTTTTTATTCAAAATATATTGCATCTGCCGATGAATCACAGCCGTACCAATAATCAGAATTATGGAAGTAGTAAACTGAAAGATGACCAACCCACTTTGCATTCTGGCATTTTTGCTACCCTGACTTAGGGCCCCCTTCAAAACATTGATGGGTTTGAAGCCAGATAAATAGATCGCTGGATAAATTCCGGCAAATATTCCGACTATCAGGGCGGATCCCGCCAGCAGGGCGATGAATATCGGATTTGCCCAAGGCATAACTAAGGCTTTACCTGCTAAAGCGTTGAAGTAGGGCAACATGGCATAAGCAAACAGCGTACCTAGGATAAAGGATATACTACTAAACAGGGTAGACTCCGTCAGGAACTGAACAATCAAGTTCTTACGCTCCGATCCAACTACTTTTCGCAGCCCTACTTCCTTGGCTCGATTGGCTGACCTTGCAGTGGAAAGGTTGATAAAATTAATGGCCGCAATGATCAGAATAAAGAAGGCCACTCCTCCGAAAAGCCAGACAAATCGAATATCCCCATGCTCCAGCCGATCGGGTACCCCATTGGAGTTCAAATGTATGTCAGCAACCGGTTGGATCTGAAAACTGCCATTCTCTATCAGTTTATTGGCTTCTGGAACGCCAGCTTCCACTAACAGGGGCAGCAAGTAATCTTCCAGCACGCCCATGAATTTATCTTCCATCGTAGCTAGGTCTACATCCGGCTGCAATTCTAAGTAGACATGATAGTTAGGGGAAAACCAAAAACTCTGTTCATTTTCCCAAAACTCCACCTCTGTCAAAGTCCGCAAGAAATGAAACTCGTGCAGGTGAGAGTTTTTTGGAAAATCTTCCATAACTCCCCCCACTGTATAGGGACGTTCTACCTCATTGTTCAAGATCATCACCTTACCGACCGGATCTTCGTTAGGAAAATAGTAGTCGGCTTTGGACTTCGACAAAACCAGCGTATTGGGTTTACTCAAGGCTGTTTCCAAATCGCCATAATGCATTTGTGGTTGGAAGATTTCCAATAACTTTTGGTCGGCAAACATAAAGCCATCCTCGTGTGTATTTTGCAGTCTATCTTCCCGTCTTAGCTCAGTACTTCTGGCACCAAATAAGGGGCTTGCCAGATATCGCCCTGCTTTTAGTACCTCAGGATAGTCCTCTTCTAGCACCCTAGCCATGGGCGCGGCAAAATGTACCCCTCGGTCATCTACTCCATTCTGTTTATTGACGCCTAAGAGGCGATAAATATTCTTAGCATTTGGATAGTGTTGATCGTAGCTGGTTTCTTCTTTGATGTAGAGTGAAATGAGCAAGCAAGCCGCTACACCAAGTGCAAAGCCACCGATCTTGATGGCCCCAAACATCTTTTGCTTCAAGAGCTGTCGCCAGGCGATCTTGAAATTGTTGCGTAATAACATGGGTGATGGATTTGTGCGGACTTGTTTGATGGTGGAAAGTCGGAAAGACCGAAAAACGTCCCAAACGAACTGCCTTCCAGCTCGCTTTTCGCCAGATTCTTCACACCGTTTTTCGAATAGCTCATAGATATCCCCTTGGATCTCTTCCAGAAGTTCCGGGCGGCAATACCAGGCGAGAAATCGCTCCGCCCAACGAGGAGGTTGTGGATTATTGGGCGTCATCAATGGAAAGTTTTCAGTAACAAGTCAGCTAAATTGTCCTAGACATTGAAGCATATAAGACAGGTGGGCACCTTTGACAAGGAGTCCACTTCGTTCTTCTAAACTGCTTCAGTCAGCGTATAGCAAACGTAGAAGCAACTGGGCCCTAGTTGCTTTGTCGTTTGTATATCGGGTGATTAATAAGATTTACAAAAGTAAAAGTAATCTATTTCTTTCACTTTTGCAAATATTATTGAGTAGCTCAAGGCCTCCCAGACATCAGAAGTCTTGAAGACTTCTGATGTCTGGGGGGCAAATACTAGCGTTCGGCGGCCAAAGCCTTTTCGATGGTAGAAAGGTAGACCTTATCCATTTGCTCTACGTAGGGATCAAACATCTTTCGGTCTTCCAAATAAAGATGCTTAGCAATGCGTAACTCCTCTTGGTAGGCTTCGGGAGCGCCAGTAGCCTTATGCACTAGTGCCCGGTAGTAGTGAAGCTCCGCCAGATCGTTTTCCTTTTCTTGCCGCGCAAATGCTACCATCGCTTCCTCATATTGCTCCGTTTCCAAATACAGAACCCCTAAATGTAGAAAGTCATAAATACCAACAAAATAAGTGGAATCTTGTACCTGGCCCTCAATTATCTCGATAGCTCGCTCCTTTTCACCCAATGCTTTGTAGCAAAGCGCTCTGGCAATATGGAGATGATAATCCCCATTAACCGAGTGGCCTATATCATACGCTACCAAACTATCCAATAACTCAATATCATCAATTGCTCCTTGATAATCCCTGAAGAATTGATATCTGCACCACCCCCGATAGTCTAACTGGGCTGTAGGGTCAAATTTAACAGCCTTATCCATGAGATACTTCCATTCTAGAAAATCTCCACTCTTCAAATAAGCAGTAGATTTTGCGCGATAGGCGAAGGCAAAAGTGGAGTCGATGGCAATGGCTTCATCCAAGGCCTCTTGATACCTTCGACTAAACTGGTAATAGCCAGCTCGCTTTTCGGCCGCTTTGCAGGCTTTGTACTTTAATTCATCACCGAAATATTTGTAAGCCTCGCAATTGGGTTGAGCCGAAAGGAAGACAGTGCTCCCCAGGAGGAGCAACAGGATAAACAGTCTCATGGTAAAATCTCTTTTAGGGTGCCGTTCTCAATTTTAAAAGTCAAATACTGATAGTAATCCCGTGGATCTTCCGTATCTGGCAAGGGTTTCCAGCCTTCGAGCGACTGGGTGATCGAAAGTAATTGGCCGGTGATCTTGGGATCAAAATCTTGCGCTTGGTACTCAGTGTTGGAAGTAGTTAGCCGAAACCGGCCACTTTCCCCTTTGCAATTCACGATGAAGCGAATCCTAATCCAGCCACTTTGTGGTAACTCAACGGCTTGGTAGTTTTGACGAAACACCTCATCAATAGCTGATTTTTCTCCCTCATACTGTAGTCCTTGACTGAAGTTGAAGTACTGCTTTACGCGAGCTTCACTGTAGCACAGCTGAAAAGCATCTCCATCTATTTCCGCATCGGCTTCGATATCACCTACCCATCGCAGGTATTTGGGTTTATCTTTTTCGGTAGCACAACCTACGATTAGACATAGGAAGACCAAGGGCCATACTTGCTTCATCCGATTTCTAGTTTTATTCATAACTATTGGTGAACAGCACATTTGGGCATTTTCTCTCTGATAATCGCTACCTCTTCATTAGTAAACCCACTACCGGTTAGCATCAAGCTTTTCAGATTTTGTAATTCGTAAATACCTTCGTTCAGGTTCTTTTCGAGTGGGTTACCAGATAGATTCAGGTTTTCAAGACTTTGTAAGCCCTTGATCGCATTGGGAAGCGTAGTGATCTGGTTCTTGTTGGCATACACTACCTTAAGTTTCGGTAGTTGGCAAAGAGAAGCCGGAAACTCCCTAAATCCGCAATTCCACATGAGTATGGATTCGAGTTTTGTGAGCTTGGCCATAGAGGCGGGGAAATCACTTAAAGTAAGATTATCATGAATTCTTAGTTTCTGAAGTGCCTGTAAACGGCCAAATGAGTCAGGTAGCTTCTTCAGCTGATTCTCTGCACAACCCAACTGTCCTAAATTTGCCAGATCCCCGATAGACTCCGGGAATTCTTCCAGCTGATTCTGGGAAACAAATAGTACTTCCAATGCACTCAATCCGCCAATAGATTCTGGCAAGGACTTCAATTGATTACCCCCGAGAAACAACCATTCCAATTGGTCTAATTGTCCAATGGTAATCGGTACCTCTTTCAATTGGCTCTCCGAAAGTGTTAGCTTCTTCAATTTTCCAAGCTTTCCTATACTTTTTGGCAAAGAATCCAGCTTGTTCTTGTCCAAGTATAAATTGGTAAGTTCTGTCAAATTCCCGATCGATGAAGGCAGTGATTTGAGTTGGCACTCAATCAAACTCAGCTGAAATAGCTTCTTTAGCTCCCCGATCTCTTCTGGGATTTCTTGAATGGGATTTTGCGAAAGGGCGAGAAAAACCAGGTTCTTCATTTCTAAAATCTCCATTGGGAAAGTGGTAAGATTTTGTCCCGAAAGATCGAGTTCTGCTACCTTCTCTGGATTTTTTTTTGCCTCTTCTAAGGATTTAGTGAAGATACTTCCCTTAGGAATTTGAGCCTGTAATAGAGCGGGTACCAAAAGAAGCAGAGGGAAAAGGTATCTGAAGGGCGCTTGGCTGGATATGAATAGATTTTTTGAGCTTAGCGCTGAGGGCAGAGAGAAGAAAAACATGAGAGAGTCGATTTAAAATTGAACCTGGGCAAGGAAGTTACCAGCACCCCTTGCCCTAGATTTAGTATTCCTACTTGTGAAAGTACGCATTATCTACTCCACTCGCAATACCCCTCGCATACTCGCTGCATGCCCAGGGAAAGTGCATACATACTGATATTCACCTGGCTCCTTTGGCGCTTCAAAATAAATCACATCATTACTATTAGGGGTGAGCAAGGTGGTATGATACAGTACATCCTCAGATTCCGGGATAAAGCCTTTTTCTTGTCCTTCCAACCCCAAAGCCATGGCCGCTTGTCCAATCTTATTGGCCGTACCTGGCTTTACGATCAGTAGGTTGTGAATCATGTCATCCGGATTATTGAAAGTCAATTTAACCTTGCTTCCTGCCTTAACCGTAATCAGGTTTTTATCGAAGAGCATACCTGCCTTGGCAACCAGTTCTACACTCTCCTCCGGACCATTGGTCCAGCTCGCAGGCATTTTGGTAATCCGCTTCGGGCTAACAATGTTCGTATTTACTCCATCTACATTGGCGTGTTCCGCATGCTCAGACATATCCATCTTCTCTCCCGCAGGAATCCGATTCAAGGTATAGTAAGCTAGGGGGTGCACCAAGGGCTTACCCGCTCTATTTTGTACGCCCTCTGTTTTGATCTCATAGACATACCCTAACCGAAGTCCTTCTATATATAAACGAGCACTTAAGCCATCCTCTGCTACCTCTATTTTCCGAATCGCTCTCTTCTCTAAATCGACCACCGGGCTGCCATAATTGTGACGATACAGATAGGTAAAATCTGAGATAGAATAAGCATTAATATCACTGGCCGTTTCCTGATCAACTGCCTCTGTAAAAGTGAGTAAAAAGCCATCTGGTTGGATATTGATGTTCTGGATTTCAAAGGGAGTCTTCCCCGTATAGTTTAGCCGTTCCAGTGCATAGCGTTCCTTTCCGGTAGAAGCCCAACCTCGATTCGTTTGCCCTACGTACAAGGATTGATCCGGCCCCCAAGTCAAGCGAAGCACGCCAGAGGAGAATCCTTCTCGGAAAGGCAGGCAAGCCCCTTGATATACCCCATCAATCTTCTCTTGAACTACCCGCATAATCTTACTGTGCCCTTGATCTCCCACCAGCAGCTGTCCCTCAAAAGGTCCGAATTCGTCATGATCGATCAATAGAACATCGGAAGTAGAAATACCCATCAAGGTATGTGGGAACCAAACACTAGGCGGCTTAACGGCAGGGTGCTTCTCTTGATAAGAATAAAGGGAATACCCCAATGTATCGCTGATATCTGCCATGGTCAGTTTCACCGGAGATTCCGGTTCTCCACTCCACTTCAAGCCTTCAGGGTGTCCCACAAAATCGCCCTTCTCTATATGGGTCATCCTGCCGGATCCTACCCAATCCCCTTGATTTTCGGTGTAAAACACATCCCCGGCAGCATTGGCACCAAAGCCAGCAGGAGATCGCATGCCAACTGCAACCGGACTCATTTCTCCTTCTGGCGTAATTTCCAACATCCAGCCTCTCCATTTCGACAGACTGGCACCACGACCGATCCAGCCCAAATTCAAAGTAACCATCATATTCCCATTGGGCATGATCAATGGTCCATAGGAATATTCATGATAGTTCCCAACCAAGGGCCAGCCATAGATTTTGCGAAAGCTGTCTGCTTTCCCATCTCCATTTTTATCAGCAATGCGCGTCAGTTCGGCTCGCTGTGTACAATAATATTCTCCGTCTTTAAAGGCTAGCCCCAAAGGCTCATGTAAGCCATGAGCAAAGCGCACAAAGGTAGGATTGGCACTTGCTGGATTGGCAATCGTCCATATTTCTCCGCGGCGGGTACAAACCGCTAGTTTCCCACTGTCGTCAAAAGCTAGTCCCCCAGCCTCCAATACTACCCCTTCTGGAATGGGCACCTTACTAATTTTGTAATAATCCGCCTCTTTCTGCAACAGCGGACTTTGGGCATACAGGCTCGACAGCCCGATCAACAACACATATAGAATAGAATATCTTTTCGAAAACATCTTTTTAAATTTTCCGCGGCACAAACATCCGAGGTTTTACTTGCTAAGGAATTGATAAGGCCTGGATGCTCTGCCTACGCTTTTACGCAATTTTTTACCCTAAAAACTATCTAGACAGTCTATCTTCTACCAGATGAGGTTATACGTCACACGTTCCTTACCTGCTAGCGGAACTAGGAGTAAATCACCATTTCCCCCACCGATGGTGGCCTCTTCTACATCAATATAGTATTCCCCATCAATTCGATACCAGCCAGATTCCAGGGCTTCGATACTGCCAGCGGCTAGACGCACATACTGATTAGCTTGAGGGGTTCCGCTATCTACCGTAATGGTACGCTTGATGTTGCCGTCATTGGTAGGTAAGACTTGATCGGATAATTGCAGCCCCCCATATTGATACTTAAAGATGGGATATCCATCCGCATCCAAATCGTAACCGTCAATCGTGTATCCCGCTGGAAGACCCGTCGGCCAAGTCCCTTTGGGATCATCCAGCTGAGCTACGCTCACCCCTGCAGAAGCCTCTGCACTAGCATTGGCAGGGATCAACAATTGGCTATGGCCTCGACCAACCCACATGTTCGTTACATCTGCAAATTCTCCTCTCCACGCATGGAGCAAGGTTCCCTCTTCTAAATCAAAGGTGTAGTGTATGCCAAGCGGGCTACCAACAGATATTGGGAAGTTCCGTTTTTGCCCTTTGTGGTTCACGAAACTACGAATCAACTCTGGCCCTCCACTGGGATTGATGACCAGTCTCTCTGGGCCTTTCCTAGGGGCTTTTGTGGACTCCTTAGCTCCCAGGGATTGCCACTTGATATTCGGACCTTCATAAAACACGAACAGCCGCTTCCCCCATACATCTTGATAATAGGTTAAGTCTATCGTATGCGTGCCCTTCGTGAGTGTGACCATTCCACGTTCTGTACCCATTCCGGGCTCTCCATCATTATGGATAAGAAGATCTCCATCGATGAAGAGATCTCCACCATCATCAATACGAGTCTCGAACAGGTATTCGCCCGCTACTGGAACTTCTAACTGTGCAGAAAAAGATAAAGCAAATTTATCCTTAAGCCCTTCTATCTCCACGTCAAAATCCTCTTTAGAACCAGCATCCGTAGCCGTCAAGGTATCTACATTGGGTAGATGGTCCCAATCACCTTTATACACTTTGTATTGAATGTTGTTGACCTGCAACTGATCCAAAGTATAGGCCTTGTAATGAATGTCTTTGAAAGCCACTGCCCCTTTAAGGCTAGCAAACACCAGGGCAGCTTCTGCTACTTCATCCGTATTACTCGCTCCGGCAGAGGGAGCAGCTATTTCCACATTCTCCATGAGGGTATACCCGTTGAGTCGCAGATAGTGCAATTTTGCATTGCTTAATTTTCCTCCGTTCTCATCGAATCGAGCAGCCTCGAAGTACAAACTCAAATGCTGCCATAAGCCGGGTGCCCGACTGGCATTGACCGGTGTCAAGTGATCATTGGCGGCAGAATTGCCCAGCAACATGCCACATCGCTGACTCTCCTTGCCCCAGGTATCTTCCAATTGGATGGCATATCTCCCTTGCAGCCACAGCTGAGCCTGCCCATCCTTTGGCAGCAAGAACATTAGATCCATTTCCAAATCACCATGCTCCATCTGTGTAGCCAAAGTAGTGAGGGTGTTCGTCTCATTAGCACAAACTAAAGCTCCGGAGCCTTCATTTACTTGAAAATCTGCATCCGGAGTGGCAGCAAAAGCATTCCCCACTATGGCCCAAGCAGCGCTAGGAGATGAAAAAGCAGAAAGATCCTTTAATGGGAAGTCTTGCTTGGGGAGCCTTGCTGGTATTTCGGGAGTATCGGGTTCCTCCTCCTCTGCAATAGTCACATCCCCTTGGCAAGATGAGAGGATAAGCAGCAAGCAAATGCCTTTCAGGGGTAGCAAACTTGCTGTTCCTAAGCGTGATCTAATGTATTTGGAGGGTAATTGAAACCAGCCCGGTTTCAACACCATCCTAAAGTTGGCCGAAAAATTCATTATGTTTTGTTTTGTGTAAGAACCATTTCAAACCTATTCATCTGGACTGCAGCCAGTAGGTCCGAATCCGTTCCAAAAGTAATTGTCATCGCGACCCTACAAATCTAGCATTTTTCCCACGTAAGGCATTCATGAAGTAGTAGCCGGATTTTCAGTATTGGGCCTTTTTGTTCCACTCCCTATGCTCAGTCTAGCAATGCGTACCTCTTCCTGATATCAGCTTCAAATAAAGCTGCCAAAAACCGAATTCTCCGCTCACAAGCTACCTTTTAGCAAAATTTCAGTTTATCTTTCGCTAGGCAAGCTGTTGGAGATTCTGAATGCAACAATAAAAAACCAGAGCTTGCCCTGCTAGCATCACTATTTTTCACATTAAAGTAGCCTAATGAAGATTTTAAAACTTACACTTCCTGCCTTTTTAGCAAGTCTTTTTCTAGCAACACTTGTTTTGGCCCAGCCTGCTCCAATGGCCCAAGCCGAAATGGTGGGCCTATCAACGGAGCGCCTAGCTAAGGTCAAGGACAAAATGCAATGGTATATCGATGAAGGTAAATTGGGTAGTATTGTCAGTGTGGTAGCTCGGAAAGGCAAGGTCGTACATATGGAAGGCTATGGCACAACACAGATTGGAGGAGGAACAGCTGTGACGCCCAAAACCATCTTTCGCATCTTTTCTATGTCAAAGCCAATCGTCAGTGTTGCACTGATGACGCTGTACGAAGATGGCAAATTCCATTTAGATGATCCTGTAGCCAAATATATCCCATCCTTCGGCAAGCTGAAGGTGTATGACAATGGGAAAATGGTTGATCTCGAACGTCCGATGACCGTGGAGCACCTCCTGACTCATACCTCCGGACTAAGCTATGGTTGGAATCCCACTCCCGTGGATACCATGTATGCCATGGCCAATATTTGGGAACCAGGAAGGAATCTGGAGGCCTTTGTGGATAGAATCGCTACCCTACCCCTTAATTTCCAGCCAGGAGCGCGCTGGGAATATGGTGTTTCGACTGATGTCGTCGGGCGCTTGGTTGAGGTTATTTCTGGACAACCTTTAGACAAATATTTGCAAGAACGCATCTTCACCCCATTAGGCATGGTGGACTCCGGTTTCTTTGTACCAAAGGATAAGTTAGATCGCCTAGCTACCGTCTATGCTCCTGATGGGAAAGGCGGAATCTTCCCCATGGAAACGCCACTAACTAACGGAATTAAGTCCCCAACAATCTTCTTCTCTGGCGGTGGTGGATTGGCTTCCACGCCGGAAGATTATTTACGCTTTGCACAAATGTTAGTGAACGGTGGTGAATTCGATGGCCAACGCATCTTGGGTAAAAAAACGGTAGAATTGATGTTAATGAATCATTTACCGGATGGCATGACCGTCGGCTCAACCAATCCAGGAGCTGGTTTTGGACTTGGCTTTATGGTAACCTTGAACCCTGCACATCGCACAGAGATGGGGTCCATTGGAGAAGGAACTTGGTCTGGTTTGGCGAATACTTTCTTTTGGGTAGATCCGAAGGAGGAATTGGTAAGCATGGTCTTTACACAGTTTTTACCGCATAGCTTTTATCCCCTCCATCGAGAGTTTAAGAACTTAGTCTATCAGTCGATTATAGATTAGACTTAAGATATCATGCTCCTTGGCTTTAGGAGAAACTGAGCAGTATGTCTTCTTCTTTCTGGCCTCTAAATGTCCAATAGCTTCTGAAAATATATCAACCGGAGCGATGGCTTTCGCTAGTCATCGCTCCGGTCACTTCAATCACTGACAGCCTTACCCAGCCTTCCAAACCACTTGGCCATCACATTAGCCGCAGGTTTATTGTAGGGCGTAAAGTTGATACTCTGTCTACTATTCTGTGATCCGTCATAGCCTTTCCACTCCCAAAACAAAGCACCAGCAAACCATTCCTCCTTCCAGAATACCTTGAAGAAAGCTTCGTAACAATTCGCCTGTGTTTGTGTAGATACCTTTTCGTAAAGACCACCCAAGCTACTGGCCCAAGCCCAGGGTTCGATGGCCGCATCGCAAGAACTTTTGTAGCCAATTTCTGTAAATAGGACAGGCTTATTGTAGCGTTTAGACATGGCTTCGATCTTCTTCACATGCGGTTTCCATCCTTTCACCAATTCATCAACTGAGGGGTTTTCGTTTTTCGTTAGCGGGAAATAGGCTTGGATCCCGATATAATCTAGATCGTCCCAAAAAGTGACATCTTCATACTCCAGATACCAATTCGCGCCATAGGTCAATTTACCACTATATACACGCCTAACATCCTTAATTAGTGCTCGCCAAAACTCTGGCTGCTTTTTCACCACCATATGCAATTCCGCACCGATACAGAAGAAGGGGAGTCCCTGTTCCTCACTGAATTTGGCGTATTCCAGGATGTATTCACGATAGCTAGCTTGCCAGGTTTTCCAAGCAGCTTCATCCTCCATTTCAATATCGGAACGCCATTTCCCTCCGGAAGGCGAGCCCATCCAAATATGTGGTTTCATCATGACCTGAAGATTCAACTTCTTGGCTTTATCGATAAATTCCATATATCTATTGACCCGGCTCTGACCATTCCTAGTACCTCGTGAAATACGCAAATCAGGACTATTGTAGTCTTCCTGATAACTGTAAGGCACGAGTACTACCCACTCAATATTGTTTTTGGTAATAGGTGTAAGAATATCACCATTGAACCTACGACTACCGAAGTAATGAACGCCACGGATCTTACCATCCTTGTTGTAACGTTGCAAGGCCGAGCCACTCCCATTCTCTACGGAATGATCCCATTCATACGAATAGTCTTTTTCTTGGGTATACCAATCGGCATATTTCCAGCCTACTATTCCAAGCACCAGGGGGAGTAGAACGATAAGTGCCAAACGTCTTAGTACAATCTGTATTCCACGCTGTTGATATAAACGCCAAACAGCACGGAAGGATAAGAAAAGTAATAGTGGAACATGGGACAGCACCCAACTGAACGGGTGCCCGGCTAACATCTGTATAAGGTCAAGCTGTCCGGCAAAGAACTCCCCCCAACTGGCGGTAGAACTCCCGATACTTAAAGACAACAGGAACCACAGCAACAGAAAAGAAGAAAATACCCAAAGGAGGTAACGTTTTATTTGAGGCAGTCGAGCTTTCATAAGGCAGTTAATAGATATGACAAATTAAGCACCTTGAAAATACAGTAATTTCTGCGCTTATCCCATACTTATTCACAATAGGATCTACTTCCTCACTCAATAATCTGTGAATTCTATTGGTCTTTCTGTGGAATCTTTAAGAACCTCCTGTTCAAAGTGAAGAATTTTATGCCACATTAATAATCAAGAATAACAGAAAAATGAGTGAAGAATCAAACATAGCTGGAATCCCGGCTCCAAATAAAAAAGTTGTCCAGTATATGAAAGATCACGGAATGCCCACACGTATACTAGAGGGCATGTCTGCAATCGGATGGTTTTCTGATATTCCATCTCCATTGAATCCCAATTCCACTTTAGCAGAAATTCACGAATATGTAGCCCTAACAGAAACAGGTTCTGACTCGATATTCAACTTGCCTAATGTAATGACGTATGCCAATAATCTGTTGGAAGAAGTCAAGGAAGAAGAGATCGCCATCAAAGGAGTGGACGGAAATGATATTCCGATCATCATCAATAGTCCAAAGCATTTCACCCCAAAAAAGGCCATCCTGTTTATTCATGGAGGTGGTATGTGCGTCTTAAGTGCTAAAGGAGGCACCTACAGAGCTTGGACCAGGTTGCTAGCAAAAGATGGACTGATCGTGGCATCTGTCGACTTTCGCAATAGCTCTGGGAATGGTGCTCGGGCCCCATTCCCAGCAGGCTTGAATGATTGCGTTTCCGCCCTGAAGTGGTTAAGTGATCGGGAAGAGGTGGAAGAAATTACTGTACATGGTGAATCTGGAGGGGCTAATTTAACCATCGCAACCTGTGTTCGTGCTGCAAAACAGGGGATCGCTCAAGATAAAGTTACAGGAGCTGCTCCATGGGCACCCTATATAGCCGGACCAGCAGTTTGGGGTAATTGGGAAAAGGCTGATTTCCCTTCTCTGCGCGACCATAATGGAGCTGGAATCCCAGTCGACCAACTTATTTATTACGCCAAAACCTATACTCCAAATAAAGCAGATTGGAAAACTGGAGAAGCTTGGCCATTGTGGCTGAAAGATGAAGAAATTGAATTATTGCCACCAATGTCTATGCATGTAAACGACCTTGAAACCCTGAGAGATGAAGGAATTGCCTTTTACAAAAGGTTGGCTCAGGCTGGTAAAATAGTAAGCCTTCAAAATCACTTGGGAACTACCCATGCTTTACATGTTTACGCTCCAATCTTCAATGCTTTTGATATCACAGAACTATCTGCTAAAGCAATTTCAGCATTTGCCTTAAGAAATAATTAAACGAAATAAGAATGAATAAAAAAGTAATTGTTATCACTGGTGCTTCTTCAGGAATGGGTAAAGATTTTGCACTTGCCTTGTTGAAAGAAGGGCATACCGTTTATGGTCTGGCTAGACGACTAGAAAAAATGGATGACCTTGTTAAAGCAGGTGGAATGGCCATCGCCATGGACATCACGAATGAGTCACAAGTTGCTAGTGCTGTAAATCAGATATTGAGTGAGCAAGAAAAAATTGATGTACTTATTAATAATGCAGGTTATGCAGTCTATGGTACAGTTGAAGAAGTACCCATCGAGGTGGCCAGGAGACAATTCGAAGTCAACCTATTTGGCTTAGCGAGTATAACTCAGAAAATTATTCCTGGTATGCGAGAAAATAAATCAGGGAAAATCATCAATATCTCATCCATGGGCGGTAAAATGTATACTCCAATGGGTGCTTGGTATCATGCTACCAAACACGCTTTGGAAGGGTGGAGCGATTGTTTGCGGGTAGAATTAATCCCATTTAACGTGGACGTTGTCATAGTCGAGCCAGGAGGGATCCAAACTGAATTCACTAATGTATTTCAGGAGCAACTTCAAGGGGATGCAGAAAATGGACCTTATGCAGATGCGCTAAAAAAGATAATTGCGTCCACCAAAGAAATATCTGAAAATAGTCAACTCTCTCCTCCAAGTGTGATCACCAATTTGATTATGAAAGCCGTAAATAGTAATAGGCCGAAAACGAGGTATGTGGCGGGAGCTTTTGCCAAACCGCTGATGTTCATGAGAAAGTACTTTGGGGATCGCACTTTTGATAAAATATTGATGAGACAGTTTCAGTAGGCTACAACTTTTCAGTTGGTATTTCCTAGTAAAAAAACTATTTAGCATGGAGTTAATCAATTATTTCGAAACCTACATCAATGCGCAGAAAGGAGTTGGATTCAATGCCTTTGTATTTGGGACAGGAATGCTTTTAGTGGCTTTACTGTTACACATTTATGGCGGAAGTCAACTGGCAAGCGGAATAAGAAATGGCAGCTTCATTATTGGAATTCTTCTATTCGTCATGGGTGTTGGCCTGCGTATTTCACAAGAAAAAATCTCGAAAGAACAGAAAGCACTTTATGCAAAAGATCCTGTCGAATTCAAGATATCCGAGATCGAGCGGATGACCAAAGTGAAGAATAACTATCCCAAGGGACAAATTGTGATGGTCTCATTCGCCACCTTATCTTTGATCGCATTCTTATTGATTAAAAGTCCGATTTGGCAAGGGGTGAGCTTAGTTGTAGTCATTTTCTTTGTAGGCAACATCCTTATTGAAGCCTTCTCAAATCTGGCTATCACAGCCTACTACGAGTATTTGCTAAAATAGATAATCATGTCCGACACCATCATACTTAATTCCGTTAGTCAAATCCACCAATCACTAGGATTAGCTAAACCAAAGCACCCCCTGGTGACCGTCGTACAAGCAAAAGATATTAAAACAGATGCTGAATTCCGAGATGTGAGAATCATTGTGAACCTCTACCAAGTTGCTTTGAAAAAAGGGATTAAAGGCAGACTCAGATATGGCAGAAATTCATATGATTATCAAGAAGGGACATTAGTCTTTACTGCACCAGGTCAGGTATTGGAATATGAGCAGGCCGCAGACGCAGATAGTGGTACATATGAAGGCTGGAGTCTAGTATTTCATCCAGATTTGATAAGAAAATCCGACTTGGCTGACAAGATCGACGATTATACCTTTTTCGGTTATGATACCAATGAGGCCTTGCATCTGTCGGATACAGAGAGAAGCAACATTGAAGAACTGCTAGATAAAATCACACTGGAGTATAGTCAAAACTTGGATCGCCATAGTCTACATCTTATCAACTCAAACATAGAGATGCTATTGGACTACTGCCTGAGATATTATGACCGGCAATTCTTTACCCGCACTAACTTGAACAAGGATGTGATTTCCAAGTTCGAAAAACTCTTGAAGAACTATTACAAATCTCAAGAAGATAGTGCTTTAAGCCTGCCTACATTACCATACTGTGCAAGTGAACTCAACCTCTCTCCCACCTACCTAAGTGACTTACTAAGAAAAGAGACCGGTAAATCTGCCCAAGAACATATCCATCTTTTCATTATAGAAAAGGCAAAAAATACTTTACTGAATTCAAAACGTTCCATTAGCGAAATTGCTTATAGCTTGGGATTCGATTATCCCCAGCACTTTAGCAATTTGTTTAAATCAAAGACTGGCTTCAGCCCCAGGGCATATAGAAACATGAACTAAGGAGGCTGCTCATCTCAGATGGACCAACTTACTCCGCCTTTGGCATCGTAGTTTCATATTTATCCCAACCTTCGACCAAAGCTTTTACTACTACTTCCCCCACCTGATAGGCGGATTCCAAGGATGGGATATAAGCCGAATATCCCTTGCCCGTCAGTTTTTCTCCAGCGAGACTTTGCTGAGCGGTAATCCCGGGCCATTGCATGCTAAAGTTGGAAGCTGTACGAAGTACAAGGAGTCGATCCTTATCTACCAGACCGCTCTGGTGTAAGCGATCCAAGGAGTGATAGGTACCCATTTCTTCCATGGCGGAGGTTACGAAATTCCCTTCTCCTCCCGTCCAGTACTTTACCCAGTCATTCGCCCATTCGGTCAGTAATTCCCCATGCCAATAAGTACTCCCCGCTAGCTGATCTCCCTTTAAAACAAAAGGCTTCATCTCTGCTGCAGCATAGCCCGTATACTGTTCCCTCATCGACTTTATCTCATCATTGTCTGGCAATTCCATGTCTTTGGTAAGGCCATATGCCCAATCGACTAAACCAGGATTAAGGCGTGCTACGACACCCTCATTATTGGCTGCCACCGGTTGTGCATATGGCTCCGTTCGGCGTAAGGGGATATAGCCCGTTTTCCAGTCCTCGGGGATTTCGCGAGCATCAATCTCATGACTAAGATCTCCATCGATTAGCCATTCCGCCCAAGCGGCCGACCCCGTTGGCGCATCTGCAGGGTCTACTCCGCTGATTCCCGCTACCAACCAGTAAGCTTTACTTAGATCAAAACGTGGATCCAAACCCAAGGCCATAATGGAAGCAGCAGATTTAGTATTCCCAATCCCCGTCATGATGCTTAATACCTGCAGATCCGGATTGTAGCGTAATTGTCGATACCCCTGCGGGAAAGGAAAGCTATCCGGCAAGGGCAGTCGTTCGACCCAATATTGCATTTCTCCGGGCCGATCGCCGGCATCTTCACCCGATTCAAACATGCTAACTACAACTACTTTTACTGGAATTTTTTCTGGGGTAGTATCTACCTGGGGTTGTGCACAAGCACTTAGCAAAAGGGTGAGTACTAAGGCCATGTAAGTGAAGGCGCTATAAACACCTTTAAGGCTTACTGAACTAGAAATTTTCATCGTAAACTTTTATTAGGCAGGCAATCCTCTTCTCTTGAGGAAGGATTACCTGATACGGAAATGTGATCAATTAATATCCGGCAATCAGCTACCAGTTGGCAATTGTTTCTTCAACAAATTGCTTCCACTTCGCCTCCCAAGCTGCCAAAGCCTCGGTCTTCTCCTCTTCGGATAGAGCCGCATGTTCTAAGCTATTTCGACACAATTGCTTAATGGCTGCCAAGTCTAGCTCCCAAGCCATATAAACCGACCAAAAGTCGTAAGACAAGCCCTTGTAGTCAAAGATCAGCGGATCATCAGAGCTAATCGTACAGGCTACCCCTCGGCGCAAGTAGGTACTAGCAGGATGAATCCGAAGATCCCGAACGTACCCCAATATCTGGTTACTAAGCGGGTTGACCTCAATACAGATGTTGTTGCGCTTCACATGCTCAATCAAATTCGGGAAACGGAAGAGGTTAAAGCCATGTCCAATTCGGCGGGTTCCTAGTAAAATGGCGTCATATAGATTATCAACGGAGGCCCAATCACTTTCTCCATCATGCAAATACAAGGGTAACTCTACTTTTCTTTCCTTTTCTAAAGAATCCAGTCGGAGGAAGGTCTTGGCGTGAAAAAGGGTGGCTTCGCCATTGTCCTCCTCAGCCACGAGATCATACCCCTGCAACCAATCCGGGTATCTTTTCTTCATACTAACTGCGGATTGGATATCCTCCCAAATCACAGCATTGCTCCGAAAGCGTAAATTGGTATGGATAACTTTCATGGTAAAGGCGGGATCTTTCTGCCTTTGTCGAGTCACCGCCTGCTCTAGGGCTCTAGCAAATTCTTCGACGGGCAAACCGCCATTCGGGTGTTCTAGATCATACATTCGATTGAAAAAAGGCATGCGAAGTTCCACATGTTGAATCCCGTCCTCCACAAGTATATCCAGCCCCCTGTTTAAGTATTCTGGAAAGATGGGACGATAATTGACAAATCGAAATATCCTCTGAAAAATCGCTTCAAACTCATACCAAATGTCTACCGAGTCTTGATCGATATATTCATCAAAAGTAATCAGCTTATACAGTTGAGCGGGAAAAGAAGCGACCTCTGTATTGAGTTCATCAACGGGACGAAAGCCTTCCGGGGCCTTTCCGTTAGCAAAGGCCTGCAGCTGTCCTTTCACGTACGTATCATTTGAATCCTCCCAGAAGACGTGCATTTCAGGAGTGGCAATCGCTTTGTCCACGACCCACTGCGCATCTCCCATCGCCAGTTGATGTAGGTGCAGCAATCCCCCTTTAGGCATTTGCCGGAATACCTGAAAGATTTTTGTCTCTTCTATATGCTTTTGGGATTGATAAAAATCGCGGGCGGGCGGAAAGAAATGGGTTTCTTTGTAGTGATCCAGCAATTGTCTTTGCTCCTTCTGCATCAACTGATTCAGTTGTTTCTCCGCAGGAGAAAGCTTCATTCCAGCATCAAAATATAAGGCACTATCTTCTGCCATTAATGCTTTTCTTTGCTCCAAATACTTTTCAAAAGCCTCGTCAGTTTGGCCAAAGAGTAAAATAGGGAAAAGGCAAAAAACTATAAGAGCAAGTTTCTTCATAGCAATGGTTTGGAGATATAGCGGTGTGAATGAACTGAAGCTATCACCTAACAGATCGGCAACTCAAATGTCGTCCGCCAAAAGTAGGGAATTTCATAGAGAGTCTCATAGAAGTCCCAGGAGCGTGGCTGATCTTTCTAAGAAAATCCTATGTTTGTAAGCCAAACAGACCGCCAGCTATGCTACAATTCTTCCAATTATCAGAGAAAGGAACCACCGTCAGAACCGAACTGATAGCCGGACTTACCACCTTTCTCACCATGTCTTACATCATTTTTGTTAATCCAGCTATCCTAGCCAAAGCGGGGATGGATACAGAAGCCGTGCTTGTGGCCACTTGCATCTCCGCAGCCATTGGCACCTTACTAATTGGCTTGTTAGCTAATTTCCCATTTGCGCAAGCCCCCGGAATGGGTTTGAACGCCTTCTTTGTCTTCACCGTCGTACTAACACTGGGATACACCTGGCAACAGGCACTGGCCATCGTTTTTCTTTCCGGGATTCTATTCCTCTTGCTCACCATTACTGGCATGCGAAGGGCTATTATCGACGCCATCCCTTTAAACCTCAAGTTGGCCATCGCGCCAGGGATTGGCTTATTCATTGCTTTGATTGGATTAAACAATGCGGGACTGATCGATATGAATCAGGGACCAATCATTGACATTATTCTTGGCAGTGAAACATTAGAAGCTGGTCCGTTAATTGACCAGGTGGTAGCCGCACCACCGCAGATTATAGAGCTGGGTAAAGTATCCAGTCCCCCCGTATTATTAGCTATCATTGGATTTGCCTTATTGACCATTCTCATGGTAAGAAAGGTGGGGGGAGCTATGCTCTGGGCCATCTTAGGCACGACATTAATCGGCATACCTATGGGGGTGACCCTGATCCCAGAAACCTATAGCATTGATAAGATTAGCTTATCCCCTACTGCTTTTCAATTAGACCTTGCCGGCTTATTTACGGTGCCGGAGGGGAGTACACCCCTGGAGAGTATCCTGACGATTCTCCTAGTGGTGTTAAGCTTTACTTTAGTAGATCTTTTTGATACCTTGGGTACCTTGCTAGGTACCGCTGCTAAAGGAAATATGCTAGACTCGGAAGGCAATCTCCCGGGCATGAATAAAGCTTTATTTTCGGATGCCACTGCCACCCTTATCGGCTCATTATTGGGTACCTCCAGCGTCACCACCTATATTGAAAGTGGATCTGGGATAGTAGCTGGCGGACGGACGGGATTAACTGCCGTGGTGGTAGCCATCTTATTTTTGTTTGCCATTTTGTTAGCGCCAATTGCTGGGATGATTCCTGCTGCCGCTACATCGCCAGTTCTTATTATGGTAGGATTACTCATGCTAGACGGTATTCGCAAACTGGAGCTGGAAGAGCTATCCAGTTCTATTCCTGCCTTCTTGCTTATCATTCTCATGCCTTTTACTTACAGCATTGCAAATGGTATCGCCATTGGCATGATGTTTTATGTCTTGATCCAGGTTTTTATGGGTAAAGCGAAGTCTGTGCATCCCATTCTCTACATTTTAGTGGGGCTTTTTCTATTGCGATACATCATGATATAGGCTAGTAATTGGAACGAAGTCATTTGCATGACTTTGCCAACAAAAACTATCAAAAAGGGTAAGGCGAGGACAGTTGAAATAGGGTTTTCCCGAATATTCAATCTGAATACTTTTCCAATTGGAGAATTAACGATACCTTCGCGGTCGATACCAACTTTAACAAACCGTGTAGGACACAAAGCTGGATTAGAATTGTGTGACCTATGTTTGTTGCTAACGGTACCTGAAGCAACAAAGCGATTTTGTTCCTCCACTTTACAACTATCCCATTGCAGGTATTTCAAATCGTTTTTCCACAAAACACTAGAGCCTAAAAGAAATCAAAGCGTAGTAAATCCGACTAATTCAAGATCAGGATAAAGACGCCTTAATTGTGCATTTGCAATTAAGTCAAATTGATCGTTCCTCTGATCAGCCTTGAAGCCCCTTAGAGCCAAGCTAGCTGGATGGCCTTGCTATTCGTGCTTGCAAAAACGCCTCAAAGTAGCTTAAGAATAGATTGTTTATTTCCCGAAGATCTATTCTTAGTCCGCTTTGGACAATATTATTTTTAGTAGGCAACTTACTCACACTTTACTAAACTTAGGCAGTATGCAAAAATTCTTTTTACACTTTGCGCTTGTCTGTATTATGCTACTGGGTATCACCTCTAGTGTTTTTGGACAGGGTGCAACTACTTCCACCATGAATGGGAAAATCACCGACAAAGATGGTGCTCCCCTTCCTTTGGTGACTGTACAAGCCATACATGAGCCAACCGGCACCATGTACGGTACAGTAGCAAATGAAGACGGTAAGTTCTACATCCCGAATATGCGGGCTGGTGGTCCTTACAAAGTCGTTGCTACTTACGTTGGTTTTGAAGATGCCACACAGACCGGTGTTTTCTTAACCCTAGGACAGACTTACAAGGTTAACCTAGCGATGAGTGAAACGGATATCGTACTGGAGCAAGTCGTAGTAACGGCAACTTCAGGAGATATTTTTGACGGAAACAGAACCGGAGCGGAAACCTACGTAAGCCAAGAAGCCATCAATACATTACCTACCGTTGATCGTAACTTCCTGCAAGACTTTGCTCGTTTAGATCCTCGTACGGCTCCTTCTCAAAAGGGCAACGCAAACGGTGGTGGTCTTTCCGTAGCAGGTATGAACAACCGGTACAATGCCATCTTCTTTGATGGGGCGGTTAACAATGACGTTTTTGGTCTAGCTAACTCGGGAACGAACGGTGGTCAAGCTGGTATTACTCCGATTAGCCCCGATGCGATCGAGCAAATCTCGATTGTCTTGGCACCTTATGACGTTACCTACGGTGGTTTTGCTGGTGCCAGTATCAATGCGGTTACACGTAGTGGTACCAACAACTTTGAGGGATCTGTATATGGATTCTACAAAGACGAAAACTTCGCGGGTAAAACAGCTGGACAAGATCTAGAGGTAAGAGAGAAATTGGCTCCCTTCACCTCTTATACAACGGGACTTAGATTAGGAGGGCCGTTGGTGAAAAATAAATTATTCTTCTTCGCTAATCTAGAAATTCAGCGCGATGAAGAACCAAAACCATTTGACCCCGCTACCTATCAAGGTACAGCTGATGCAGCTAAGCTGACACAGCTTACCAACTACCTAAACAGTGAATATGGATACGATCCAGGTGGATACTTAAACAATGCCACCACTCGTACAACGGACCGTTTCCTATTGAAACTGGACTGGAACATCGATCCAAAGAACAGCCTTTCTGCTAGATACAGCTATGTAAAGGGGGTAGAAGAAGATGTAAATCGTCCGAATAATACAACGCTTCCTTTTGCTAACGCAGGGGTTTTCTTCCCCTCTACTACCAATTCGGCTACTATTGAATTGAAGAGTACACTGTCTGATAACTTGTTCAACAAGTTGGTCGTTGGTGTGACTACAGTTAGAGATGATAGAGATATCCTAGGAGATCCATTCCCAAGAGTACAAGCTCAAGATGGTAATGCTACGGTAATTTTTGGAACGGATAACTTCTCCTATTCAAACATCGTATTCCAGGATGTATATACCATCACGGATAACCTTTCCATCAGTGCTGGTAAACATACCTTCACCGTAGGTACGCACAACGAATTCTTCAAGATTCAGAACTTGTTTACCATCTTCTCTACTCCACTGTACTTCTATGACAACCAAGTGGATGACAATGGTAATATTACTCAAACAGGTTTAGATGCTTTCCTCGCAGGAGCACCTGCTTTCTCACTATTTGGACATGAGCAGCCATTGACTCCTGGTGACGGAGGAAGCGTGCGATTTGGAGATGAAGCGGATAACTTAGGACCTACCTTCAATGCTGCACAGTTGGCATTCTATGTACAGGATGACTGGGAAATCTCAGACAACTTCAAGTTATCTCTTGGTTTACGTGCCGATATTCCAATTTTCGTGGATGATCCACCACTACAGAACGAAGCCTTCAATAAGGAAACTATTCCTCAGTTAGAAGCTGCTGGATACGATCTAAAAGGTGCCCAAGCTAGTAAAGCGCCAAGCACTTCGATTATGCTGGCACCAAGAATTGGATTCAACTGGGATGTGAATGGAGATCAGCAAACACAGGTTCGTGGTGGTACAGGTATCTTTACTAGCCGTGTTCCCTGGGTATGGCCAGGCGGGATGTTCATCCGTAACGGTTTGAACTCTAGCTTTGCACCAGGTTTCGGTCCATTCCGTGCTACGCCAAATGAATGGAGAGATCGTTTGAATCTTAATTCACCATCCGGGGATGTGGACTTGTTTGCAGAAGATTTCAAATACCCACAGTTCTGGCGTTCAAGTTTAGCAGTTGACCAGAAATTGCCCGGTAATATGATCCTTACGGTGGAAGGGATGTACACCGACGCGATCAATGACTTGAGAGTAACCAACGTTAACCAGGTAGCGTCTACTCAGCGTCTACAAGGAGCTGATAATCGGCCTATTTTTACCGGAGACGTAATTGATGATACTTACAACTACATCACCTTGGTAGACAACACCAACCAGGGTTATACGGCTAACCTTTCTGTTCAGCTACAGAAACCATTCGCCAATGACTGGTTAGGTAGCATTGCTTACTCTTTCACTCGTGCGGTATCCTTGTACGACGGTACTGGATTCATCAACTCTACGAACTGGAGAGATAATCCTTCTGTTCAGGGTAGAAATAGTCCAATACTTACTCGTGCTACTTTTGATGCAGGCTCTCGTTTGAGTGCTTTTGTAGCCAAGAAGTTTAGATGGAATGAAGATATTGCAACCACCATTTCATTGTTCTACAATGGTCAATCTGGTCAGCCATTCACTTACGTATATACTAATGGTGATGCCTTGACTGGAGAAGACAGTGAAGATAGCCGTGCAATGATCTACGTTCCTGCCAGTCAGAACGAGATTGTTTTTGCTGACCAGTCTACCGCTGCTGCGCAGTGGGCGGCTTTGGATGCCTTCATCTCTGGTGATGATTACTTGAGCTCTCGCAGAGGTCAGTACGTAGAACGCAACATGTCTCGTACGCCATTTGAAAACCTCTTCGACCTTAAGATTGCTCAGGATGTAAGCTTCAATGTGGGAGAGAAGAAGCACACTTTCCAAATTACCTTTGACATTTTCAACCTAGGTAACTTCCTGAACCCAAACTGGGGTAAGAGTTATTTCATTGGAGACAATGGTTACTTCCGTCTACTACGTTTTGTTGACTTTGAGCCAGGTACCACCACTCCTCGTTTTGCTTTTGATGGTGTGAATGGTGATCCTTGGACATTGATCCAAACCGGTACAAGAAGTGCACGTTGGTATAGCCAGATTGGTGTACGTTACTCATTCTAAGCGATAAAGATAGACCTCTGTTAATGGGGTAAAAGAGAGAAGCCTCCTCTACCGAATGATCGGTGAGGAGGCTTCTTCAGTTTAGTCGGAGTATACTTTTCAACAGTCGGGTCAGTTCTCTAGTTTCGGTGATATTCTATTCAACGATGTTGAGTTGTTCAACCGCTTTTTCCAAAGAAAGCTTTCCTTGGCGATAAGCAGCAAGCGTCGCTTGCTTTGCCGTAATACTGAGTTGTTCAGGAATCAATTTACAATCGCGACAACCGCTAAACGCAACATTAAATACCAGCACCTCCCCTTCCTCTAGAGATTTAGCGATACTACCATATTCCACAACATTTTCTTTCAGCGTAGACAGGAACTCTGGATAGGATTTGTCTGCATTTTCGCGATCCTCATTTTCCTCCTCATCTTCGTCCTCTTCCGGATCTAGCAAAGTAAAAAACCCTTGTCCTTCCCTGAACAGCTCCAGACGGCTGCCAAATCCGCGACTACCGCGGCAGCGAGTATTCATCCGCATATTGACTACCAAGCCTAGATCGGGAATGTATTCTGACCTTGGTGTACTTCGGCTACTGATGCATTCACTCCCACTCAGGTCATCTTTGTACAAGCGAGAGAAAATGGAGTTGATCAATTTCATATCCTTGCTCTCCGTTTCCACTTCTTCTCCCTCTGTATAGGCAATCTTATTTTCGAATTGTGTTTCGCTGAGGTTACCACGCTGTAGGGCTTCAATATCTGACTTCAACACCATGGCGGTATAGACGCCACGCTCATCATCCCAATCTTTATCCCTTAGGCTACTCCATCCATCCCCTTGATTCCATCCGTCGATTACCACGGCTACATTATTGTTGCGCACATAGCGAATGAGCACTTTTTCATTGGACTTGATCCCCTTCATGAGATAGCCATAGTCCACAAAGAAGTCTCTACTCACTTTCTTGAAGAATTCAAAGTCATCGTATCCTTCTACTACTTCACTGCTGGCTTCTGCCTCTACATTTTGGTCATTACCGTCCCGGTCTCTATCTTGCTTACGGATCCGCTTACCATCGGAATCCAAGTAGATCGTATAAGGCAACCTTTCCTGCAGCTTGGCTATCCCCTTCAAATTGTAGCGATAATTGTAGGCTGTTGCAATCTTGCTATTCCCTCCTATAGAAATACCTCTAAAGCTGCTTTCTCCGCCTATCGTAAACAAAGCACCAAAATCTTCGATGTAAGTACCTTCCACATTTCCAGAAGATCCGTTACTGTTTATGATGACTATATCATCTGCTACTTCGATTTCTTGTTGTAATAGAGAAGCTAAAATATTCTCCGCAATTTCAATTTCCTTCATCACTTTCGACTTGTCTCCTCCTTGCGCCGCAGCGACGAAAGGCAGTAGAACAAGACTGAGCATCCATATTTTCTTCATGATTATTTGTTTTTCGATCTAGTTTAAAAAATTACCATTCACGATATCATCTAGTACAGCAGCTGTTTCTGTATGATTTCTTTCGACATTTTTATAGAGATGTACAAACTCTGATTCAATTGCTTTTAGGTCTAGAAGGCGCGTTTCTTCCCAATCGGTGTACAAGCCGCTAATCATGTCCTGTAGCTCTTGCTTTTGAGCCACTTGCATATTTTGTATTAAGGCTGCGAATTGAGGCAACTGTTCCTCCTTGAATTGCGTTTGTAGGGCCGCAAAATCTGCCTGACGACGAGCCTGGAAGCGTTGCCATTGTTGTGCAATAGCTAGTTGCTGCGCCTCACTATTGGCAGATAATTGGTTTTGCCAAAGCGAATCCATCGCCAGAAGCTTTTGATTAAATGCTAGTTCTTTTTCCATTAAGGCAGCTTTGAAGTCCGCCGCTTGCTGCGCGATAGCTTCGGTAGCTAATGCTGGATCCTCTACTGTTCGCTCTTTTCCAAAGGCAATCACAAAACTTCCTTCGGAAAACTCCATTCTTGCATTCGTTAGGCCTAGTAAGAGGAGGAATGAGGCGGCTACCCCAAGTCTGACCCCCCATTTTCGCCAGTTGAAGTTGGATACGCCACCTAGACTAAGCACGGTGGCTTCTGGTTGCACATCGGGAAGCTCCTGCAAGAAAAACTGGGTCTCTTCCAACTCACCAAGTTCTGCACGTAGTTCTGGATCTTTCTCAATTTCTTTTTCAAAAGCTATTTTTTCTTCGGCCTCCATTTCTCCATAGAGATAGGCCATTAGCCGTTCTTCTCTATTCATATCTTATCGCTTTGGTTTGAGGTTGGGTTAAAAAAAATTTTCGCATGGCTTTATACGCATAGTACAAGCGTGACTTTGCTGTATTTTCGGAGATATTCAGTATTTCAGCAATTTCTCGAAACTTCAGCTCTTCATATTCCTTCATGATCACTACAGTACGTTGCTCCTCTGGAAGACGCGCTAAGGCATCTAAAACTTGTTTTGAACGTTCCTTTCGCAGGTACATGTAATCTGCAGCGGGGGCCGTATCTCGTTTACTTCGATAAGTCAAGCGCTCAACCGCTTTCTGGTTGATCTTGCGACGGCGCGTTTCGTTATGGCAAAGATTAACGACCGTACGATACAGCCAGGATTTGAAACTGGCAGGATCTTTCAGCTGACTCAGCTTCTGTTGCATCAACAGGAAAGCCTGTTGACTAATCTCCGCTGCCATCTCCTTATCGCCAAAGTAGCGATAGCCCCAATTGTACACTCTGGGATACCAGACCGAGAAAAGCTTGTTCATCGCTCTGGTGTCGCCAGCTTGGGCCTTAATAATGAGTGTGTGTGAGTCTTTTTTCAAAATTCCCTTTTTGCGGGTGAAATCCTTGGTGTCAATCTGCAGGAATGCTTTCCTTTGATAGGGTTAAGCCCTCCTTGCGATAATTTTCAACATAAGGAGGGACAGGTAGGCCGGAAAGTTTTAAGGGAGGGGATTTTTTTTACTTTTTTTATCGTCGCCGCCGATATCGTCGTCCTTCTTTCAATTGTTGGTAGCTGTATTCTTGAAATCGGAAAGGGATTGAAACTGGGCCTTCTAAGGTTGGCTTTCTAACTACAAAGTGCAGATGTGGCCGAGTGGAATAGCCTGTGTTTCCAGCGAATCCCAGTACATCACCCAGTGCTACCTCTTGCCCTTCTTCCACTAGAGCTCCTTCATACTGCAAATGCACATAATAGGCTAAGGTACCATCCTCATGAAGCACGACCACATGATTGTCTTTTCCTTTATACTTTGCCGATGGCCCTCCTTCTTTGGAATCTTCCTTAACCTTTACCACTCTACCAGCTCTGGCAGCGCATACCTCGTCGCCGATGGGCATGGCAAAGTCAAGGGCAAACATAGAATTAGGTTTGTTGTGCGTGAAGCTTCCTTTGAACCCCTGAATTAACTTGTAGGACTTCTTGCGCTGAAAGGGTAATCCATATTGAAAACCACCATCGGGCTTAACCGTAAGCGGATCCCCATGTTGTAATTGGACTTTCCCGAAACTCCCCTGTAGCAGCTCGGCTGTATCAGATGGCTGCAGTACCGGCACCACTAAGAACTTAGCTCGTTCCCCCTTTGCTGGTAGAACAAAATCTGAATACATGCGTGAATCAGCGGGTGTTCGGTCATTGACATTCACCGTTATATAGAGTGGCATGTAGGAATAATTCACGAGGTAGAAGACTAGGCTATCAGCTTCTAATTCATGTTCCACTTCCACCTTTTGTCCCAGCAGAAAGGAATTAGGCATCATACCAGACAGACAAAGGAGGAGTAAAAGAAGATTTTGCGTGTTTCTCATAGGCACTATGCTATCCTTTTGTATCAGTAACATAAAAAGAATCGTGCGTCCATGGTTCTATATCTAACAACTAAATGCAGACATTTGGTACAAACAAGACCTTCAGAATTGAGAAAAAGTGGAGTGTCTTAAGGGATTTTCACCCGTAAATACAGAAAAGCACAAGGCCATAAGCGTCAACTCTTGGTTTTCATCAACAAAAAAAGAGGCATTGCAAAAAGCAATGCCCCTGTTTCTAAATGGACTACAAATAGGATAGGTTAAATAGTTTTCTTATATCGCGACTGTCAGGCAATAACTGCCGGTACAGGGATAAGCGTTGATTTAGAATTCACCACCACCGCCGAAGTTTCCTCCTCCTCGACCACCTCTAGATTTCTTCTTCTTCTGATTCAAACGATAGTTAAAGGCCAAGGTGATTTGACGGCGTCTCCAGCGATATGAACCATCAGAAAAGAAGTCATCGCCGAAAGTTGTATAGCGCCACAGCTGTGTATTGAATAGATCATTAACACTTAAGGATACTGTAGCCTTATCTTTTAAGATATCCTGACTGAAGGCCAGATCTACCCCCAAAAGAGATTTGCTGGTACCTTGTGTCGTGGTTTGTGGTGCTCTATAGTTAGCTCTTAGTTGGAAATCCAACTTTTTATTTACATCGATCATAGAAGTCAACCGACCAAACCAACTTAAGTTATCCGCTGAAAAATTCTCTCCCACATTGGTTCCGTTGGTAATGGACCGGAAAAAATTTAGATCCCCATTGATACGCCACCACTTAAAGGGCGTAATAGAATAGGTAACCTCTAAACCATAGGCATCTTCAGTAGCCAAGTTTTCTGGTGTGGTAAGGGTATTACCTACCTCGTCGATTCGACGGATTCTTTGAATCACACCAGTCGAGTGGCGATAATAAACGGAAGAACTCAGGGAAGCATTGGACCAATACTTGATATGGCCAATCTCTACACTGTGCGTAAACTCTGGATCCAAATTCGGGTTTCCTCCACGGAAATTCCGTGGGTTGCTATAAGAGAAAAATGGATTCAAAGACCAAAATCGTGGTCGATTGATACGTCGACTATAACTCACCTGTACAGAATTATCCTCCTCTAAATCATAAGTAAGGTGAGCAGTCGGGAAGAAGTTCATGTAATCCCGATGATTGATTTCATTCGTATTTACCAGCTCCGTTCTCACATCAGAGTATTCTGCTCGCAAGCCGAATAGGAAAGAGAAACGATCTATCTTATTCCCTGCTGACACGTATAGGCCATGAATGTTTTCATCGTAGATGAAGTCATTACTGAAATTGTCCAATCTCCCCCAGGCGCCATCTGCCAATTCTTCAACTAGATAATCGTTGTTGATATGGCGTAAGGAACCTCGGTATCCAGTCTCAAATTTCCCTTCCTTACCCCAGGGATATACATAATCCAATTGGATCAAGTATTGCTTAACAGCCTCATCATTATTAGAGCGCTGTAGGAGGTCCTCCTGCCCGCTAGCAGACTGATCACTGGTGAAATATTCTTCGCGAAAATCAGAACCTTCTATTTCGCTGTTTTCCTCATACTGAAAATCAATAGTTAGTTGTTCGCCTTTTTTCTTAGTGGTTCTCTTATAGTTTAAGGAATACTGTAAGTCTATTTCATCCTCACTCTCGTCATCCGTTCTCCGGGTGACTCTGGTAGGATTATCTATATTAAAAAGGAAGTCCTCATAAGTTAGGGTCGAAAAATTGTTATCGTCACTACTTCTCAATGAAAAAGAGCCCGTCAAGATATCTTTCGGCGAGAAGTAATAATCTAAGCCAAAACGGTAGGTAGTCGAAAGGCCTCCTCTCCTGCGGTCTCCGGTCTCCACCAAAATGAAGGTTGTATCATTGCGATAAAACTCCTGATACAAGCTCCGATCACCAGGGCTTTGTCTAAAACGGGTACCCACGTTGGCAAATAAATTCACTTTCTCCTGTCGATAATTGAGGTTGACAGCGGCGCCGTGATTGTGTGGGTTTCCGGTATTCACATCAAAGGAGCCATTGAGGCCTCCCTTAGTTTCTTTGCGCAATACAATGTTGATGATCCCCGTCATTCCTTCCGCATCATAACGGGCTGAAGGGTTGGTAATCACCTCGATTTTTTCAATCAGATTGGCCGGTAATTGCCGCAAGCCATTCGCATCCCCATTACCAATCAAACCTGAAGGTTTACCATTGATTAGAATCCTGACATTATCTCTACCCCGCAAACTCACATTTCCCTCAATATCCACACTTACAGATGGCACGTTATCCAATAGCTCAGTTACAGAATTCCCACGATTAGCCAAGTCCTTTCCAACGTTGAATACTCTTTTGTCGAGAGACATCTGCATGGTACTCTTCTCCGCTCGAACTTCTACCTCAGCTAGGGTTGTGGCGTCAGATTTTAGTTCAATCAAACCCAAATCTAGTTTGCGTTGACCTTCCTTCAATTCAATATTATCGACTACTGTAGCTTTGAAGGAAATGAATTCCACTTTAGCGAAATACAATCCAGGCAGCGCATCGAGAGAGAATTCTCCCTTTTCATTCGTCACACCTCCTGTAAGTAGAGCACTATCCTTTTTGGCAAATAGAGAAACCGTAGCAAAATCTAGCGCTTCTCCAGCATCTGCACTTACCACTCTACCAATGATCTTAGTACGTTGGTCATTGGGGTCAACTTCCGTACTGGGTGCACCACCGATTTGCCCTAATAAGAAGGCGGGTGCGAAAACAGATACTAGGAAGAAACTAAATAGGTTACTAAACTTTTTCATTATAGATCTTTAAGACCTTTTGCATCAGGGTTCGGAAAGCGTCCAAAACAGTACACTCGGGTCATTTCTTTATTACAGCAACAAAAGTATTTCTCGATCTTGTCTAGAATTTGATTAAAATTTGAAGGAAATCTGATTTAACTGAAAATGTATATTTTTAACAGGATCATAACTTTTCTTTAATTTCTGTGAACACTTTTTGGGGACCAAAATCCACCACTCCTGACCTAGTACTTCAATCGTATTGCTCCAGCAGAAGAAAGCACTCAAATAAGCCGGAAGTTGATTATTTCATAAAATTAAATTCCGATAAACCCTTAAATTCCCTCGTTTTATTAGATTTGCGTTTCCCTTTGCAGGGAGAGAAAATTTCTCTAGTAGTCAAAGTGTACTACTTTTTTCCAGCCCAGGGCAAATGCCTGATCCAAAAGGAATCAACTTTTTGCTAGCAAGCATGATCTCGCAAGCCCGACTAGGCTCTAACCAAACCAAAGACCTATGACCACTGATATGCAGTTGGCACTGGAGCTTCTCTTGTTGGGGATGTTCACCGTTTTCCTTATCCTCAGCTTAGTCGTGCTGTCCGCCCGCCTACTCATTCTTGCCGTCAATAGATGGTCAGCATCCAGCCTTCGTTCCAGATCTAGTGAAGAAAGAATCATTACCTCTTCTGTGGATACCATCCCAAAAGAGGTGATCGCCGTGTTAACCGCCAGCGTTGAGGTAGCTACGCAAGGTCAAGGACGCATCGTATCAATTGAACGCCAGATCCCATAATATCATCAGACCAACCCAACCATGAGTAAAGAAATTAAGCTCTGCCTAGTATATCGCGACATGTGGCAATCCTCAGGAAAATATATGCCACGTCTCGACCAATTGTTGCAAGTAGCTGAACCCATCATTGAGATGGGATGCTTTAGCAGAGTAGAAACCAACGGAGGTGGCTTTGAGCAGATATCCCTGCTATACGGAGAAAATCCAAACAAAGCCGTTCGTGGATGGACTACCCTTTTCAATAAAGTGGGGATCCAAACGCAAATGCTGGAAAGGGGATTGAATGGTATTCGCATGAGTCCAGTAGCGGCCGATATCCGTCAGTTGATGTTCAAGGTGAAACAGAAACAAGGGACCAATATTGCCCGATCCTTTGATGGCCTCAATAATCCACAGAATTTAGCTTTGTCCTTTCAATACGCCAGAGAAGCTGGTATGATTGCACAAGGAGCGCTGTCCATCACTCACTCCCCCGTTCACACGGTAGAGTATTATATCAACCTAGCAGATGCTTACATCGACCTAGGTGCCGAAGAAATTTGCATTAAGGACATGGCCGGGATTGGCCGGCCAGCGTCCATCGGCCGCATGATAAAAGGGATCAAGGATCGGCATCCCAATATTATTGTCCAATATCATGGTCACTCTACGCCGGGGTTTTCAATCGCTTCTTCTTTGGAAGCCGCCCGAGGAGGTGCCGATTATGTTGACGTTGGAATGGAGCCATTAAGCTGGGGTACAGGGCATGCGGACCTGCTGAGTGTACATGAAATGTTGAAAGATGCAGGCTTTAGTCTTCCAGACATCAATACAGAAGCTTACATGGCTGCCCGTGCCTGTAGTCAAGCCTTCATGGATGATTTCCTTGGTTATTACATCAATAAGCAAAACCGCTTCATGAATAGCTTACTGATTGGACCAGGACTTCCAGGGGGGATGATGGGAAGCCTAATGGCCGACCTAGAGAAAAACGTGGCTAGTCTCAACCGTTGGTTAAAAAAACGGAACCAGCCAGAAATGGGACAACAAGACTTGCTGCTAAAACTATTTGATGAGGTTAAACACGCATGGCCACGCTTGGGTTACCCACCGTTGGTCACGCCCTACTCTCAATATGTCAAGAACGTATCCTTGATGAATGCTATCCAGTTGATCAAGGGGCAGGAGCGTTGGTCTATGATTGATGAGAATACCTGGAATATGATTTTAGGAAAGGCGGGTAAATTGCCGGGAGAATTGGGAGCGGAAATCTTAGCCCTAGCGAAGGCTGAGGATCGCACCTTCTACGAAGGTAATCCCCAAGATCTATACCCGAACGAGTTGGAGTCTTTCCGACAAAAAATGCAAGAAAAAGGCTGGGAAGTAGGTTTGGACGAGGAAGAGCTAATGGAGTACGCCATGCACCCGCGCCAGTATGAGGATTATAAATCAGGGAAAGCCAAAGAAGCTTTCAACATAGACTTAGCCAAAAGAAAAGCGGCCGCCGCTGCGCCAGCTACAGTGACAACAACTAGCCCTGCGCCAGCTGAGTACGCCGCGAGCCCTAAGAACTTAACCATTACCGTAGATGGAACGGCCTATAAAGTAACCGTCGATTATGGACAGGGGGATGCAGCCGGAGATACGGAAGGTGCCAACTCAGAAACTGCTGCTGCCAAAGAAGCACCAAAGTCACAGACGCCGATTACTGCCCCCTTGGAAGGGACCTTCTTACTCACTAAGGGGGGTGGAGAAGTTGGTATCAAAGTTGGAGATCAGATCAAAGAGGGAGATACCATCGGCTATATAGAATCCATGAAAGTGATCAATGCTATAACCTCTGACAAAGCAGGCAAGGTTACAGAAATCGTTGCTCAGCACGGAGAAGAAATTGAAGAAGACGGTGTTATCATCTACCTAAGCTAGACCCATGGATTCGCTGAGTAAGTTACTAGATATGACAGCCCTTGGGGCCATCGCGGAGCAGCCTGGCATATTGATTATGCTAGCCCTGGCGATACTTCTACTATACCTTGGTATATTCAAAAAGTATGAACCCTTATTGCTCATTCCCATCGGCTTTGGCGTCCTCCTCGCCAACATCCCAGGAGGCAATATGGCAGTAATTGCAGCGGCAGAAAATCCGGAAATTGCCCAGCAAACCCTTCCGGAAATTGCCGCTAACTTCGGCATTATGAATATGCTCTACTACGCATTGATCAAGAGTGGCCTTCTACCTCCTTTAATCTTTTTGGGCGTAGGAGCTATGACTGATTTCGGTCCGATGCTGCGGAACCTTCGCTTAGCCTTTTTTGGAGCCGCGGCGCAATTAGGCATTTTCACTGTCCTCCTCGGTGCCATTGCTTTGGGTTTTTCTCCACAAGAAGCGGGAGCGCTAGGGATCATTGGTGGAGCCGATGGTCCCACAGCCATCTACACGAGTATCGTTTTGGCGCCACACTTGTTGGGGCCTATTGCTATCGCCGCCTATTCCTACATGGCTTTGGTTCCCGTGATCATTCCTTTAGTAGTGAATCTTACCGTCTCCAAAAAAGAGTTAAAGATCAACATGAAAGAACAGGATAAGCAATTTCCTGATCGATTGGAGATCAAAAACCTGAGAAGAGTTAAGATCCTTTTCCCCATCACTTTGGCCACCATCATTGCCATTCTAGTCCCTACCGCTACGCCATTAGTTGGACTATTATTGTTTGGGAATCTAATCAAAGAAATCGGCTCTGATACTAAACGCTTGTTCCAGGCAGCCTCGGAAACCATCATGAATACTGCTACGATTTTCTTAGGCTTAATCGTGGGTTCCACAATGACCATCAGTACCTTTTTGAAGATGGAAACCCTATTAATCATCGCCGGCGGCTTTCTCGCCTTTGCCATCTCCATTTTGGGAGGAATTCTGGCCGTCAAAGTCTACAATGTTTTTGCACAGAAAAAGATAAACCCCTTGATCGGAGCCACTGGTTTAAGTGCGGTGCCAATGGCTTCCAGGGTAGCCAATGACATTGCCCTGCAGCACGATCCTCGCAATCACCTACTGCAGTACGCTATGTCGAGTAACATCTCTGGTGTGATTGGGTCCGCGGTAGCAGCTGGGGTGCTAATTGCACTGTTGGGCTAATCCATTTTCACTTCCTTCTTTTTATCCATGAAAAAAGGGCAGCTACCGCAATGGTTGGCTACCCTCAAATGGTGATTTCCTAATTCTTAAATTCCTACTAGTGATGATGTACATGTGACCCCATGTTGACACTTTATGAGTATCACAAGCATTCATTGTTAGGCTGTGGCCTATACAATGAGTCACAACTGCCAGTCTACAGTTGATATGCCCTTTGGCAATTAGGATTGTAACTATTTTGGAAATCACCAGAAAGAAGTCGAACGCTTCTGTGCGAAGCTCAAAGGTCAATCTATCTCGTGGTAAAGTCGTCCATTCCTATAAAAATTGACCTTTTTTCGTTCGAGAAATACAATTACCCGGCAATAGCTCGAGAGGTATTACCAGATTGTTGCTTTCGATACTCCGAAGGAGACATACCCGTTTGCTCCTTAAAGGCCTTATTAAAGGTGGTTTTATTATTAAAGCCCGAAGCATACGCAATGTCAATAATATATCTATTGCTATATTTTGGATCCGTCAAAAGCCGCTTGGCCTCTTCTACTCGGTACGTATTGACAAAATCCGAAAAGTTCTTATTCAGTTTTTCGTTAATCACTTGTGACGCATGATGTGTACTCACTCCCAGTTGTTCAGCTAATTCCGTCAATCTAAATTCATTCTCTAGATAGGGTTGACTTGTTTTCATATGCTGTAGCAGCTTCTTCAAGATAGAATCAGCAGCCGAAGTTGTCAAAGAGGAATGTTGATATTTATTGGGCAGAAATACGCGCTCCAGCACACGCCCTCGGAAAATCGCTGGTTTACGATACCCCAGGTAACCAACCGTATAAATAAAGAGGGACATGGACATCGCGATGAAGTAATCATGCACCCGATTGAATAGGCGAGTATGTACAATCACAAAATAGATGAAGTAACTAGCGGTAAATGCCGTATATAATTGCCACAGTAGCTTCTGCCACTTATCCCGGATTATTGCTCGTTTATTGTTGGCATCTTTTTGCAAATTATCCCGAATCCACAAGGAGTAGATCATAAAACTATATACTGCCAGGTGAAGCACACATAGCCCTACAAAAAGGGAAAAATTATAAGGAACCATCAAGACATCCGGCGATACCTCCGCTATTCGTCCCTGTAGTATTTTTACCTTCTCTGCTTTTGGCATTATCAAGAAAGGCAGTCGATATAGAAACATGAACAGAAAAGGGAGAAAGTGCGGTATGATCTTTTTAAGCTCAATACGCGATGTCCCCAATTCTTTCAAGTAAATGTATAGTAATGGGCCAAGCAAGAAGGTAAGTGGCTCATAGATACCCGCGAAATAAGTATAGAGATGATTATAGTTGGTCCAAAAGCCTACGTAATCGACCAAAGTAAGAGCAAAGGCGAAGATGAGTGCACCCAACCAAAGATTAGCTCTTTCCTGGCGCTTGACCGTACTAAAGAGTAAAAAAGAAAGAAAAAAGCCTTGTCCTGCCACTAAGAGAAAAATCGAAGTCCAGGTGTCTAGTGTGGGTCCGGTGTAATCCATTTATTTAGTAGTCCGTTGCTACAGTAGCATTCTTAGGACTTAAGATAGGGAAGGCCGAAAGCTCCTAATAATGTCGGCTATTTTCATTTGGTAAGTTCTCTGACAAATGTCGGGGCTTGTGGCACAGGATCGACCTCAGCGCCTATTCACTTGGCCCTTTCTCCCAGAAAGCTAGGGTTATAACTTACCTGCTATGATATTATCGTCGTATCCTAGAAATGGGTATTTTGATATACGAATCCGTAAACCATTCTATTTGCAAAGGCTCCTTACCAGCTTCGATAGTTTCTATACTGACGTCTTTTCCTGTTCCATAATTAATTTGATCAAGTGAATGTTTGTTTCCATTCAACACCAGAATGAGTCGACTTCCTCGATTAATTTTTCTGCTGGTCATTCGCACATTGTCAAAAGAAATAGTATCGATCACACCCGGCTGCAAAAGTTGTCGCTTACTGGGATCTTCACTTTGACTTGCTCTAACTACATTTTCGAGGGTTAGCTTAAAGTAACGTCCATCCCAGGTTTTCTCGTAGAGCACGGTACTAAAATCAAAATCCTTCTTATTGATTTTTACTTTTAGCTCTCCAAAATAAGATCCGTTGACCTCAAATTCTCTGGGAAAAGGCCTGGATACAAAGGATAAGCCATTGCCAACGACTAGCGTGTCACTTAGGACATAAGGAGCATAGTAGCTATTCTCCGCTCCTTCCGTACGATCCATAAAGTCTACCTCTTGCAAAAGGGGTTCTGCTGCTTTTTTGTTGATGCCATCCAGGCTAAAGTGTTGTACAAGGCCATTATTTCCTCTATCAAAAGGGCCATCAAAATCAGAGGGTGTATTTGATAGGTAGAGCCTTACAGTGTCCGTCGATACTTCAGTTAAGCTAGCCACATAGTTCCAATTATTGGTCCCCATCACCTGATAATTGATCAAGTCTTGAAGTAGCGTAGGTCTGGATTCACCCTTGAAAACATAGGCGAACCAATCAAAGATCAAAGCGGATATATCAACCTGGGCTGCCGCTCCAATGGAATATCCTCCTACCTGCTCCTCCGGCTTGGCTTGAGTCCCTGAGTGTGTGTAGGGCCCAATCAAAAGGTAATGCTCTGCACTGGGGTTATATTTGTAATGCTCCTTTAAATAATGCAAAGCTCCCATTTGCTCCTCGTCATAGTAGCCCGAAATGGTCAATACGGGAATCTTAATCTTAGCAAACTCCTGTTGGTAAGGAATCATCCCCTGCCAGTATTCATCATAAGTCGGATGAGCTAACCATTTTTCAAAAATGGGATTCTTCTGCCCCGCCAAGCTATCCATAGCTCGATAGGAAACACCTTTCTCATACCAACTAAGACTTAGGTCTCTCCAAGGCTGATCATCTTTTTGCAGCGTGGTGTCAAGATATCCATTCCCTGCTACCTGATGCGCCCAAGCATAGGAGTCATTAGACATTACTCCGTTTTCCATCGGCTCAGTAATCCCTGGAGCCAGTGCGGCTGTAGGCACAATGGTCTTCAAAGCAGGATGCATTTTTTTCGTAGCTGCCCACTGTGTAAAACCAGCATAACCTCTTCCATACATCCCCACTTGCCCATCACTCCACTTTTGACGGCTAATCCAATCTATGACTTCATAAGTATCATCAGCTTCATGCTCATAAGGTATGCTAGCATCCGTGCTAAGTCCTTTCCCCCGCGAGTAGCTTACTATGCCTACGTATCCCTCCTTAGCTATTTTGATAGCTCGTTCCAGGTCGTCCGCTGGATGAGCATAAATGGTATGATATAGAATGGTACTTAACGGCAATTTCGCAGCGGAATCCCTTACCATGATGGCAGAAATTGATGCTCCATCCTTGGTAGGAATGAGCAAACTGTCTTGCACTAGCAACTTTAGGCCATCTTGTTGAATGATTCGGTAGGATTCTTCTTGGTCCTGCTGGCAAGCAATAAATAGTAAAGCTAATAAGGAAAAGATAGAGCTGTATTTCATAGCACAATATTAAGGTTTAGCATGGATAATGGCATAGCTCTCATGCCGAAATTTTCAGCGGCTAATAATCCCTAATACTAAGTATGCTCCTCTCGAAACGACTCTTTAAAGCAAGACTACTTCTTCTCCGAAAAGGTATCTGGTCGCCATTCCAAGGCACCAAAAATCAAACGAAGTTTATCTCGCCAATTCTTACATTTTTTCGCCTCTCTCCAAATGTTCTGATACTCGATGAAATTGATCTTGATAGGATTGTTGGTTTTAATGTTTTTGGTCAAACCATACACTACTTTCTCCTCCTCCCGTTGAAAAGTGCCGAAGAGTTTGTCCCAGATAATTAATACTCCACCGTAGTTCTTGTCAAGGTATTTCTTGTTCGATCCATGATGAACGCGATGTACGGATGGTGTATTGAAAACTTCATCTAACCATCCTAATTTGACTATTCGCTCCGTATGTATCCAAGTTTGATACTGCACTACAAAGATGAGAGCCACCAAGGCCTGGAAAGGGGTAAACCCAATACATATCATGGGTAGCAGAAATATCCACTCGAAAAGACTTTCTATAATACTTAGGCGCATGGATACCGTGAGGTTATAGTCCTCCGAGGAATGATGCACGCTATGGCTGGCCCAAAGAATGCGATGTTCATGTTCCAAGCGATGCATCCAGTAATAGGTAAAATCTGCTGCAAAGAAGGCCAGTATCCAAGTCCAGATATTCATTGGAATAGAAAAAGGTGTCAGGTGGTGAAATAAAGTCAGGCCGATTATACCAACTGCCCCATAAAGCGTTTTTTCTAACAGCTGATTGATGACAAAGATGACTACATTCGCGCCTGTATCACTCCATCTCCGCTCTTTGGCCGTAAATAAATCCAACAAGAGCTCTATACCGGTCAAAGAGAGGTTAAACACAAAGAAATAGGCTACATATTGCATAACCGCGGCCCCTTCCAATAGGGCCAGAAGCTCATTAAAACTCATACTTTAGTTTAGATAATTAAGAAAGGGGTTCAGCGAAGGGTAAATCTGTACTATTGCCGGTCCTCAGGCAGGAAATACAGGAACCACAGGAACCAGAGCAGATTAGCTAAGCCCCACCAAGAAGCTTCTCCTTGGAAAAACGCAATAATTTCATCCAATTTGTATAAGCCAATACACCCTAAGAATCCCAAATACCATTCCTTTTGCCAGCTCAGATTTTCCATCGCCTGTTTTCATTTAAAAGTTATACTGCAAAGGGGCGTTGTTGCATGAACATATTTATGAAACTAAAATTGCGGCTTGGAAAAATATCATTTGGTCGGTGGACAACACCGACCAGCGCAAACGGCCCTTGTGGGTGTTGTCACCCACAACTTCCAAATAAAAAATGTTCATGCAACAACGCTCTTCAAAGGTATGAGTGAATGGCACCGAGTCTTTTGTCCGTTTTGGACATTATTATCGAGTTAAAGACATTCGAAGTTTCCTTAAGTCAAGTCTCAGCAAAACTTCGGATGTCTGCACGCCGCCTATTAGCTTACCCCTATTCAATAGGAATATAGATCTCGGTGAGTAATTGATCTTTGGGAGGGTCGAGGTGATGATTGAGCAAGAACTCGAGCGTAGGTAGATCGGCCAATTCATAAGTGCCCTGCGTCAGCCATTGAGCATATATTTTATGGTAGGTCTCAACGGCAGTTTCATCGGATCCCTGGTGCAGAAATTTAGCATATTTCTGAGGCTGATGGTTTTTAAGTTGGAATAAACCCTCCGGACTATTCTTTAAGGGTTGCCCCAGTATCAATCCGGCATGATAGCGGCAATATACATCGTCACAGATTTCATTGTCATCCAATATCTCTGCCACAAAGACGCTACGCTCGTTAATTAATCCATGTTGATCTGCGTATTGCCAAAGCGCGTTCCAGGTATCTTCTATAGCAGGTAGATCCTCATAAGCACCCCGGTACTCTAGGTACAGCACTTCGAAGGCCTCCAAACGTTCAATGCTAAACGCTATCGGTTCGGAGGGAGCTTCCAAAACAGTAGGTATCGATAATTCTTTTTGAATAGAGTGCTTGGCTTGTTTACGGTAGCTGGCCGGGGGGATTTTAAATCTGGCTTTAAAAGCCTTAGTAAAGGCGTGTACATCACTAAATCCCACCTCTAGCGCAATATCAAAAATGGATTGATCTGAATACTTCAAATATTCAGCGGCTTTTACTAGCCGCACCCGCTTGATATATTGCCCTATGGTTTCTTGGTGCAAGGCTAGGAAGATTCGATTCATATTCCGATAGGAGTAAAAGCAGACCTGCTCTATCTTGGCAATATTGATATCCTCCTTGTAATAAATGTCGAGGTATTCCTTAAGGAGCTTGTATCGCTCCAATTGGGTTTCATTCTTCATTCGGGACCTAGGTAGTATTTTCAGGCGAAGCTACCTTTCTTTACTTTCTAACGCAAGCCATTGCTCATAAGATAGGACACCTGCCTCGGGCCTAGACTTCCCTTCCAATACACCAATGAATTCTAAGGAATGGTCATCTGGGTCGTCAAAATAGATAGATATCGCCGGCATCCAAGCGAAAACCATTGGACGCTCCGTACCATCCGACAAGAAATTGCGGCAGGCCAGGCCTCGGTTTTTTAAAAAGTCCACTGACTCATTTAGCACCCAATCCGGCTCACACTGGAAAGCGAAATGCATCCGAGTGATGGCTTGGACTGGCTTCTCCCACAAGCCTAACATAAACTGCCTGGGTTGGCCAATCCAAAAGAAAGCAGCCCTCCTACCCTCTTCGTAGTAGCACTGTTCCAGTTCCAGAGTGTTGGCATAAAAGTCGATGGAACGATCTAAATCCTGAACATGTAAGTGTGTCTCGTACAATCCCTTTATTTGTTGCATACTACAAAGGTAGGGTAAGATCCTTAACCGCTCTCTTCCCCAATCTTGATGACTTATCCACCACTACTTAAAATCTCCATTGAAGATTTCTTTTCTGTTATTCAAATAAAATTCTAATTTTATAAGGTCTTCGAATAAGAAACAAATAGATTACCTATGCAGGAGACCTATCTAGGAGAATTCCAGGAAATCGTAATGCTAGCCATTTTAGTATTGGATGATAATGCTTATGGTGTGAGCATTCAAAAGGAGTTAAAGCAACGACTAAATAGAGACTGCAGTCGAGGAGCGCTGCACACTGCCCTAACAAGATTGCAGGAAAAAGGACTAATCAGCTCTGAGATGGGTGGGGCCAGTGCCGTTCGGGGAGGGCGGCGAAAGCGCTATTACACGGTGACAAATAAAGGGAAAGTGACGCTAAAAGCAGCTAAAGATAGCAGGGATGTGATGTGGAAGGCTATACCCAACTTTTCTCTAAAAACCGTATAGGCATGAGTGATCCAATTAGGCCCCCGAAGTATTTCCATCGATTTCTAAAATGGTTTTGTCATCCAGATTTCTATGAGGAACTGGCCGGGGATCTGGAAGAGGCATTTGAAGAGAATACCGCAGAATATGGGCCGAAATATGCCCGCGCAAAATACCGGAAGGAGGTGTTCAAACTCTTCCGCCCCTCCGTCTTCAAGGAATTTCGATTCAATTATTTCACCTGGATTTCACTCGACATGTTAAAAAACTATTTAAAAATTGGCTTCCGCAATTTAAGGAAGGACAAAATCAGCGCCAGCATTAATATTATTGGCTTGAGCCTGGGTTTTGTCAGTGCACTTGTGATTCTACTATATGTACATCGCGAATTACAAGTAGACACCTCTTTTACCCAAGGAAACAGAGTCTACAGATTAATCAATGATGAAAGACCGCATAGTGAAACGGGGCGACTCCTAGCTACCGTTGGCCCTCCCTTTGCCCCTACACTCGCCTCAGAATATGCAGAAGTGGAAAAGGCAGTCCGCTTGCGCTACACGGAGAATGTAGTCTTCAAAGCTGGCGAGCATCAATACTATGAGAATGATGTGATCTATGCCGATAAAGACTTCTTTCACCTCTTTTCCTTCGCGCTCGCTAAGGGGGATCCTGCCTCGGTCTTAGCCGAGCCTAATAGCATCGTATTAACCCCTGAAATGGCGCAAAAATATTTTGGAGAGGAAGATCCGATCGGAAAAAGCATCTTGATGAATGAGGAAACTCCATTGCAAATCACGGGAGTACTGAAAGAAGATCCGAAGCAGACACATTTGGATTTTGATTTCCTGATCTCTTTTGAAACTTTCAGAGTGCCCTATGGCTATCCAGTAACCCTCGAGAGTTGGGGATGGATCTCCTTTCATGCCTATGTTCTATTGACGGAAGGCACCGATCCCCTTGCATTCGATCAGAAGCTGGCTGAATTTGCAAAACGTCATATGTTTACCGATCGCCCGGTGCGCGCTTCCTATCATTTACAAGCCCTTTCTGATGTTTATTTCCGGTCTCAGGATATGATGAACTCCGGCGAACATAAGCATGGTAACCTAAGCTATACTTATGGCCTACTATCCATCGCCTTTCTAATTCTACTGGTGGCAGGGTTTAACTTTATGAATATTAGTACGGCTCGTTCTATTCGAAGAGCTGGAGAAGTAGGGATGCGAAAAGTTCTGGGTGCTCGTAGGATAAATTTGATCGTTCAGTTTATCAGTGAAGCCCTAGCTATCTCGACCATTAGTGTGCTGTTGGCCTTATTCCTATTCGAGTTAACACGCGACCCGCTATTTGCCTATCTAAACTGGCAAATTGATTTCACTTATCAGGATTATCTGATTATGATTCCACTTTTAATCGGAGGTACTTTCCTATTGGGAGTATTATCAGCCATTTATCCCTCTGTTTTACTTTCAAGTTTCAAGCCTTTGCAGGTTTTGAAAGGTAAAATCAAGTCAAGTTCGGTTGAGATGAACATACGCAAACTACTGGTCGTCTTACAATTTACCATTACCATTGGACTGATCGTTGCCAGCCTTTTGGTATCGCAACAGATGGAATTCATACGCAACAAAGACCTAGGCTTTGATCGGGAACAAGTCATATCCTTGCAAATGAGGACTGATGACTTCTTAGAACGATATCCATTGGGAAAACAGCTCTTCAGTCGTCATCCACAGGTAATTGGCGTATCCGCAGGGGACGTCATCAATGGGGATTATGGTTCGGTACCCATAACCCCAGCTGGAGCAGAAGAAGGTATTGCTATGCATTGGATGGGTGGATATTTCGATTATTGTAGTACGCTAGGCTTGGAAATTCTGGAAGGGCGAGATTTCTCCCATGCGCACCCCATGGACAGCTTGCATGGTATCATCATTAATGAATCTGCCCAACGCGTTTTTGGCTGGAAAGAAGCACTAGGTAAAGAACTGCAAGTCAATTCTAATATAAATGGACAAGTTATCGGAGTAGTAAAAGATTTCCATATACACTCCTTGCATGATCCGATTGAACCTATGGTCATGACCGTCCCAAGAACACATATGCAGAACATCATCCTACGCCTTAAATCGCTGGAGGGCATGGATGATCTTCTTGCGACACTTCGGGAGGATTGGGTCCAAATAGCTCCAGATCTGCCTTTTCAATTTTCATTTCTGGATGATTCAGTCAATTTACAATATGAAAGTGATCAGCAGTTTTCACGGCTGATTACCTTCTTCGGTGGGTTGGCCATCTTTATAGCCGGGCTTGGACTCTATGGCCTAATTGCCATTATTTCCTCTTATAGAATCAAGGAAATCGGCATCCGGAAGGTGTTGGGAGCCTCTGTCATGAATATCTACGTCTTATTATGCAGGAATTTCATCTTGATGGTCATCATTGCCAATGCAATGGCACTGCCGCTAGCTTGGTGGGTAATCAATGGCTGGTTAAATCAATTTTCCTATCACACGGAGCCTACTTACTCCATCTTTGTTTGGGCCATCTTGATCAGTTTAGGCATTGCCTTAGCTTCCTTAAGCTATCAGGTGGTAAAAACGGCTTTGGCTAACCCAATCAAGGCCATTCGGCACGAATAATCGGGAGTTCATCTTTAGGGTAGGAGAATCCTAAAGTCACCACTAAGGATTCCCCTAGGCATTAACACAAATTGGGCGACAAGAATGTCGCCCAAGCTAGCCTTTGTGGCCAATATCTTATTCTGATAGGTAGAAACCTGTCTTTCTTACTGTAGAATTGTCAAGGTCTGTCCAGCGCAGTTACCACTCTTATATTTAATCGTTGCAGGCTTTGATGGATCATCTCGTTTAACGTTCCAGATTTGAGGAGAAGCTTTACCTTGTGGTCCTACGCCATTTCCTCTAGTAAGGCTATGTTTTACGTTACCAAATTCTAGTATCGTTCCGCCCGTATCCGGAGGGAAAACCGTAAAATTACCCGCTCCCTTTACAACAGTAATTTCAATATTCTCGCCAGACACCTTAGTTACTTTGATGGTTGTATTGATCCCCGCACAAACTAGCTCCGCATTTTTCGTTTCTACCTCGAACCGGAGATCATAGGCAGCATTGAACCCGCCAGATCCGCCTTTTTTCAAGTACAAAGAACCTCCTGAATACTTATTGTTGGAAACGTGAGCAATTAGATTACCCCCTCCTCCATTACGGATGGTCAAAACAAAAGTATACGTCTTACTAGATTGAACAAACACAGGCTTATCAAGCGTGATCGTCAACTTTGCACCAAAGTTAGCAGGTGGCAGAGGGATATCATTTTGCGTGTGAATAGGAGTTCCACTTACAGTCTGAGAATTTCCTTCGTAAATCTTTAAGTGTAGTTTAGTCGGAGAGTTCCCTTGGGACCAGAAGGAAAACTTGGTGATCTGATTTCCAGAAAAACAAGATCCTTTAATACTTTGCCCGAAGGAATCATTTCCAAATACTTGAGTGTTGGGAGCGCCTTGTGCGCTTGGGCCATTAATATAGCTGCATTGTGCAGAGAGTTGAATACTTGAACATAGCATAAGTGCTATAAAAAGGAAAGATTGGATTGGGTTTTTCATGATATAATTTTAGTGTCTTACTAAGTATTTTATGAATGCGCCTACTCTTTATGGGATTTTCGGCAACCTCCTTCTTTCAGCAACCTTCTTATCCTAAACTTATATCTCCTTCTTGCAAAATGAACATCAGATTTCGGCCGCAAATCAGTGCTCAACACGGAGTAGAAGTCCGTTTATTCAGGAAGCATTGAATGTCTATTTGTTGATCCAAAGGTGCCACAAATACCTTATTAGTGCCAAAGACATTTTTAGGCCTTTACCACAACAAAGTCATTGACAACAAAGAAGAACACAACATATAAAAACCTATTCATCAAGAATTTACATCAATTCACCTACCACAACAAGCGCTTAGTTTTTTGTAATAAAACTAGTAGATTACAAAAGGTAAGTAGTCCAATTTCGGGCTGAATGAATGGCCATCAACTTCTATGGTAAATATTAGGTGGGAGCTATAAACAATTGTCATTCTACAGGAATAGAACGCAAAAGAATTCAGAGACTTTAGGTTTCATCCTAAAGCAGTCAATAAGGAATAGCATTGATCTAATAAATAAGAAACGCTAACTGATATACGAGGAAAGGGACAAACTGAATTGGATGGTAGCGTACGTCCAGTATGGGTCAACTCTGATAGGATAAATTCACGCCTTGAGCGCAGATTTTGAGGAGGACCAACGCTATTGGTTCTCCTCAAAATCTACCACCAGGAGCTACAATATCCGTTACGAAGAGCTCAAAGCCTTCTTATCAGCCTGCGACAAGATGGAATTTAGCTCATCCTGTACCAGCTTTGCTTCATCTTGTCGATCCAATGCCTTGAGGGCAGTCATTTTTCCGGTAAGCGACTTGGATCTCCGTGGCATTCTTTCTAGTGCTTTTTCAAATTGTTCCAGGGCAAGCGCATGTTTACCTTTCGTCAGTAACCACTCGCCATATTGCTCGAATGATGGCTTAGTAATTCTCGGCGGACCCGTTGGATAGTTCGTCTGATCTTCTAAGGCTACCGCTTCCTTCATAAAAGTTTCAAAAAGCTCATCATTCCCTCCAATCAGCGCTTTCAACCCTTGCATCTGAGCAATTACCACCTTGGCACTGTTGATGGCATTTTCTGACGGCGCATATCTGCTAGTACCAGCTGCACACATGGCTATACCATCCCCTTCTACCTCCTGTGAGGCCTGAAAGATTTGATTAGACAACCATTTTACTTCCTCATCCAAGATATTGCTGTCATCCTGCTGATAGGCCAATTGTGCCCGTAGAAAGCTACGCATAGATTTGGACATCAGTCCAATATCATCCACATCGATGTCCGTATCAAGTTGTGTTTCTGCTGACACTCCTCCGCTTTCCGCTAGTTGTCTGCTCTGCATACCGAGTAGGTATCCTCGCGCACCTTTCGTAGGATCTTTGGGTACATGAGTTAACATCTCATTGAGCACCTGTTCGGCGGCGGCATAGCGGCCTTGTTGTAGAAGTCCATAGTGAAGCCACGCAAAGGAATGATATCCTCTTGCCCCATCTTTCAATTCCAAATTCTTCATACGAGCAACACTGGCATCATAAGAAACTTGATTAGAGTTGACGACACCATCCCATTCTCCCAATGCTAGATAAATGTGAGAGGGCATATGTAAGGCATGAGCAGCATCAGCAGCTACTTTAGCGTAAGCATCGGCGGCCTCATGAGCGTCTTTGGCAGAAGTGGGACCATCCAAGGCATGAATCTTATAGTGCAATGCCCCTGGGTGAAGCGGATTTACCTTAAGAATATTATCAGCAATGGACGCCGCTTGTCTTAGGTCATCACTACCGTCTCCGTACTCCTCTGTAGACCATATCAAGGAAAGGGCATAAAACGCCGCTATCTCTTGATGTTGTGGATAATCCTTATGTAGAGAAGCCAAATGAGCTGTGATCAATTTATTTCTTTCGTCGAATTCGCCATCCCCGTACATAATTTCTACGACTTCCCACATGGCTTTCTCCATGGGATCCTCTATTGAAGCTAACCGCTCCTCCTTGGTATCACCCAATCGCGAGATGATGGCCTTCCCTTTCTCCGTGTTTTGTAATCTCCACAGTGCTTTATAGTGGCTCATCGCCTCTCCCCAGTGTGTCAACACCTCCGTGCTGTCCAGTGCGGTTGCTGCCTCAAATGCGGTCAAGGCATCATCGTACTCAAAGTTGTGTAATAATAGTAGGCCTTCCTCAAATTTTTCTTGGGTAGCCTCGTTAAGTGTGAAGCCATGCTGTAGTTCGCCTAATACTGCCTCCTCAGATTCAGTCGGTGCTGCCGTTTGTTCTTTGGGAGCACATCCAATCATGATTAAAGCGAGTAGTAGGGTAAGATATCCAGTGAATTTCATCTTTAGCTAAGTTTATCAATAAGAAACTGAAGTTAGTGAATTATTCTTTCCTCAAGGATGAATCTTTGCAAAAACGTTTACTGTCATTAGGTCGATTAAGTGCAGAATTTCAAATCTTTTCAAGGTAATATTTGTTCATAGTGTCTAATTATTTTAGGTTTTTGCAAATAAAAAAACTACCATTGCAATAGTCCTGTTCTACTTTATACAGCATCGTAATCGTAACCCTACAATTATGAAAAAATCAATTCAAAGAAGAAGCTTTTTAGAATTTTTAGGCAAAGGGGCACTAAGTATTTCGGTTACTCCGACCCTTCTAGCTAGCAAATTCTATACAGCTATTCCCGAGAACAAAACTCTACCTTTTGTTAAAGGAATCAAACCTTCAAAAAAGGATGAATTAAAACTAGCAAGAGGGCTTAATTTCCACATTATCGCCAGATGGGGAGATTCCATCACCCCTGAAGAGACTTTTGGCTTTAATAATGACTTCACTGCCTTCATCCCACTAGATGATAGTAACCCTGATGAAGGCATACTCTGGGTCAACCACGAGTACATCGATCCTTTCTTTGTTTCTTCCTATGTGGGTGGTGTAGAAAAAACCAAGGAGCAAGTTGAAACCGAGCAATACAATGTAGGAGGGAGCTTTATCCATATCCGGAAAAAGAAAAGTGGCAAATGGGAAATGATCAAAGATGCGCCGCTCAATCGACGTATCAGCGGGCAAACTGCCATACCTTTTAACTGGGACGAACCCATCGCCGGAAAGAAGGAGGCTATCGGTACGCTCGGTAATTGTTCTGGCGGCGTGACCCCATGGGGTACCATTCTGACTTGTGAGGAAAATTACGATCAGTTTTATGGGGAACGCAACCACAAAACAGGTGAAATAAAAGCCAGCAGAACTGATTTGGGCTGGTCTAAATATTACGAATATCCTCCTGAACACTATGGATGGGTAGTCGAAGTTGACCCCAAAACAGGTGCGGCTCAAAAACATGTTGCATTGGGCCGTTGCGCCCATGAATGTGCCACGGTAAAAGAACTGGAAGATGGACGATTGGTTGTCTACACCGGAGATGATGCCGTGAATCAATGCCTGTACAAATTCATTGGTTCCAAACCAGGCAGTTTATCGGAGGGTACGCTCTACGTAGCTAATGTTGCCCTAAGTCGTTGGACACCTTTGGACTATGAAAATTCTCCTGCGCTACAAAAGTTCTTCAAGAGCCAAACAGAGGTACTTATTCGGTTGAGAGAGGCGGCCAAATTAGTTGGCGGTTCTCCACTGGATCGACCAGAGGACATCGAAATTGATCCGATCAATGGCAATGTTTTGGTCTCTTTAACCAATAACAGTACGGTTAAGAATTATTACGGTTCTATCTTGAAGATTGAGGAAGAGAATAATGATCACGAGGCGCTTCGATTCAAGTCGGAAGTCTATCTAGCTGGGGGAGAAGAAACTGGCTTTGCCTGCCCGGACAACATGGCGTTTGATCTAGCTGGTAATTTATGGTTCACCTCCGACATGTCAGGAAGCCTAATGAACAAAGAGCCGTATACCGCCTTCAAGAATAACGGTCTGTTCTTTGTACCCAGAGAAGGGGAACAAGCCGGTCAAGTGATTCAAATCGCGAGTGCACCAACAGATGCGGAATTGACAGGTCCGTGGTTTGCGCCCGATGGAAAAACCCTATTTTTGAGTGTACAGCACCCTGGCGAATACTCGCCTTCGATGGACCAATTAACCAGTCACTGGCCCGATGGTGGCGAAGAAATTCCTAAGCCGGCGGTAGTTGCCATTCAGGGACGTTTACTAGAAGAAATTCAGGGCTTGTAACTGGAACGGATTCACGAGGAAAACACCATCCAATCGAGTTGGCTGTGATCTATGTCAATTTACACAATTAAGTAAGCTCTATAAGACAAAACCCATTTCTGTTTAGGCATGAAATGGGTTTTGTACATATTTTTGGAGCCATCTAAAAAAGGAACAAATGTCAAAAGCAAAAATCGGAATCATCAATGTATCGGACCGTGCCTCTAAGGGTATTTATGAAGATATACCCGGTAAAGCAGTGGTTGCCACGATGGAAGAATATTTGATTAGTGAATGGGAGTATGCCTACGCAGTGATCCCGGATGAAGAAGATCAAATTGCAGCAAAGATGATAGAGATGGCCGATCAAGCAGGTTGCTGCCTAATCGTTACGACCGGAGGCACCGGTCCGGCTGTACGTGATGTAACCCCAGAGGCTACGGAACAAGTATGTCAAAAGATGATGCCGGGTTTTGGGGAACAAATGCGGCGCGTGAGTTTACAATATGTGCCTACAGCAATCCTTTCCAGGCAAACAGCTGGTATCCGAAATAATACCTTGATCGTGAATTTGCCAGGCAAGCCAAAGGCTATTCGCGAATGCCTAGATGCTGTTTTTCCCGCAATCCCCTATTGTATCGATTTGATTGAAGGGCCTTATTTAGAGGCTAATGAGGAAGTAATCAAAGTATTTAGACCCAAGTCGGCCATTCGAAAGAAGGATGGTGAGTAATCCTGTAGCAAGACCTATTTTACCAATGCCTTCAGCAGTTTCTTGCTATTCATATAGGCAAAATACCTAGAGGTGACCGCAAATGTTTCGTCTAGGAAAACCAAGGTAGGGGCAACAAAGCTTCCTTCTCTGAAAGCAAGCGCTTGTGCAATTTGATGAATGGGGGTTCTAGACTTACCCACTTGATCGTTAATCAATTGTTGCCCACTGAAGATGATGGTAGAGTCAGTTTCCGCATTAAAGCGAACCGCATAGTATTCTTCATTCAGTACATCAATTACCTCAGGTTTAGTAAACACTTCCTTGTCCATTTTACGGCAATAAGTGCACCAGTCTGTGTAGAAATCAATGAATACTTTTTTAGGTTTTACTGCAAGAGAATCCTCTAGCGCTTCGAAGGATATCCAGTGAACAGCAGGATCCTTGTCCTGTGCGCGCAAAGACGTGCACAGGACAAGGCAAATAGCGATTAAACAGCCTATGGTTTTATAAAGCTTCTGAATCATCCCTAAAGGTTACCAATTACTACAGAGATAAATACGGAACGTGGAGCCATCGGTCCATAGATGAAGTCAGAATCACGCTCCGGACCAGAGTCAAACTCTGGTTGATAGCTATTGAAGATATTTTTGAATCCTCCACTCAACTCTAAGTTGAAATCATCGGATACTTTGAATTCATAACTAGCCTTGATATTTAAATCAAGAAATGCATCCGACTCAAACAAGTCGAGGAAGCCCGTTTCACTTACCACTCTAGGTACGATCATAGAACCTGTATAGGTTCCCGTCAAATCCACTTTAAATGCTTCCGAAAAATTGTAGTAAGTAGTGAAATAGCCATACAGGTTGGGGTTTCTGACAAATTCATCTACGGCTACAATGCCTTCTCCTGATCCCCCTTCCGGCTCAAATAGTACTTGTGTTTCTTCGTAGCTCGTCTGTTGAGCCGTTCCCCCAAGTTGGAAAGCAAACTTACTGGAAGGAGAGTAACCTGCTTCGAAGTTGATTCCGGACACCGTAGCGCCCTCACCGTTTCTCACCTCCTCTACGATTGATCCATTCGGTAGCACCGAACCTGTACTGACTTGCGTAAAGGGATTTTGCAGTTGTGTATAAAAACCTTCCAACAAAAAATTCACTTGGGCTAAGCCTGTACTTCTAGTGTAATTAAAAGACCCCGTATAAGCGTTGGATGTCTCTTTATCCAGACCTTCGGAGAGAATTACAAAAAGCGGTTCTCCACCCACAGAAGAAATGTGTAAATCTTCATTGAATGCCTGAGGCGCTCGGAAACCTCTAGCATAACCACCTCTAAATCGTAGGTTGTCATTAATTTTGTATAGCAAGGTAAACCTTGGACTAAACACGCCGATATTGATATCTGCTGTATTGTTGATTTGGCCCACTTGATAATTCCCTTGTACATCAGAAATATCGTATCTCGCCCCTAGTAAAGCCGTTAGTTTTTCATTTGGCTTCCATTCGTACTGGGCAAAAAATCCAGTGGTATTTACACGCTGATCGATTAAGCGATTATAGCCTTTGATCTCATCCTGGGTATCATAATACTGGTTTTCTACCCCAATAGTAATCACATCATTGTTCCCTAAGTATCGGTTGTATTGTAAGCCACCAACTATGGCGAGGTCTTCCGTGACCCCATAGGCATTGATAGCTAGTAAACTATCCTCGGCAGTTCTGCCACCGCCTAGGCCACCGTAATAACTGCCCCGGTCGGTACGCTGTGTAGAAGCATAAATGGAAAATTTATTCCGGTTATCCTTACTCCACTGCTCATAATTGATTCCACCAAAAAACGTGTTGTGGTCCAATTCTTCTGTGATGTCCGTAAAGTGTGGGGCTAGGTCCAGACGATTCCCCCCCCTACGATACTCCTCTAGCGCGCTAAAATCAACAGAGATTTTGCTAAGCTCTCCGGGTTTGAAGAAAGCCCTCACACCGAATACCGTATTTTCCAAATCCACCAATTCTGTAAATCCATCACCATTGGCATCGTAGCTATCCCGTTTACGGCTCATTCCGTAGAAGGTAACGCCACTCGTCAGGCTCTCATTGACGATGGATCCATTCATATTAAAGGTTTGATCATTAGCATCACCATCGATCACTGCTGTATTTGATCGGATTTCCCAGGTGTTTTCTACCGGTTCGCGGGTGATGATGTTGATGGTACCGCCGATGGCATTCGAGCCATAGAGCGCCGAGCCTCCGCTACGGACGACTTCCACTCGCTCCACTATATTTGAAGGAATTTGATCCAGGCCATATACACTATTCAAGGCACTAAAAATCGGACGGCTATTGATCAGGATTTGGGAGTAAGCACCTTCTAATCCATTTAAGCGCACTTGTGTGAAACCGCAGTTTTGACAATTGGTTTCCACTCGTACACCAGGCTGATAATTCAATCCTTCAGATATAGCAATGGATTGAGTAGCCTTGAGTAGCTTATTATCTACCACATTTACAACCACAGGGTTGTTAGTACGATCTCGCTCATAGCGCGTACCACTCACCACTACGGTTTCCATATTTAAAGCATCCTCGTTTAAAGTGAAACTCTTTTCAACTGTTTGTCCTGCCTTGAAAGTAATTGTTTCTGATACAGATAAGTATCCTAGAAAATAAACTCGGACCAGGTAATCTCCAGCGGGAATCGACTCTACGGTAAACTTGCCATTCTCATCAGCAGTCGACCCAATGTTGGTACCTTCAAGTGCAATTGTGGCAGCACCTAAAGGGTTTCCGGCAGCCGTACTTACTTTACCCGAAAGGGTCGCATTCTGTCCATAGGCTACCAAGCTGATTACCAGCAGAAAGGTGGACATAATGATTCTTGTAAAATTATTTTTTCCCATCAGATTAATTTTTAACTGGGTTCTATGCACATTCACGTTGTTCACATCTTTAATTCTGACAGTAAATTTGAATCATTGTTTGTGGTGCACAATATTTTTTAAGCAAAAGCCAGTATCTAAGCCCGATAGTTAGGATAACTAAAGGAATTACCTTTGCCCCATTTCTTTTGCGCTTCTTTCTAACCAGTAAATAATGTTTTCCAGATGTTGCTCACCATACAGAGCTACGAATTTTCTAGTTTCAGGGTTGCGTTTATTGTTATACACTTGCAAGCGTCTTTTGACAAAATCCGAGGTCAATTTGATCTTACAATCATTGACAATACAGCTTTTCCATGACTCAAAAGTGTCTGGTATCATAACCGAAGATTTTTGAAATTCTAGTTTATGTTTGCAATAATTTGAAAACCTTATATCTCCTCAGCATCCCGCAAGATGTAGTAAAACTCATTGGGGTTGTCCAAGTTTAACTCTAAGGTTCCCGTTAGCTTTTTAAAATCATCCATCTTATAGCGTCTGTTACTGTTTTTCAAGTACATACTGATCACCGTAGCTGGACTTGCTTGGCCGCAGAAAAAACAGGCAGCAAAAGCGTTGGCCGACAAAGCCAAGAGTTCTTGATCTTCATCAAAAGGAATAACAAATCCCGTTATAGTAACCTTCTTCCCATCCAACGCTTTCAGCGCTCGGGGAAATACAGGTGCCAACATTTCCATATCTACCGAGCTGTAATAGCGCAATCGAAAGCGGATATTCGTCAGTACTTCCCATTCTATTTCGATGGGTTCTGGCCCTGAATAGTCTGCGCTTTGGCTGCCGAGCTCTTGCTGGTAATCTTCCGTGCTTTGAGCCACTGGCACCAAGTCAAAAATCTGGTCATTCCAGCGATACAGGGTATCTTCTGTAAAATAATTACCAGTGTTCGCCTCTTCTTGGTCAACTACTTCTTCTGGAACTGCTGCCGTTTCACTTTGTGACTCGGCCGGTTCAGCCCCACACCCTTGCAAAATCATTACGCCACTGATGGCAGCAATTACCAATATTCTCGCCAGCAGATTCTTAGACTTACAATTCATCCATTTAATTTTCAGATAGGACATTTGAAATATTCATTCGCATCGCATACCAAGCTGGCAGCAAGGCAGCACCTACCCCTACAAGGATCGTAATCAGTAACAACCATACTTCATCCATCATTAATGCACTACTGAAGTGCATATTGAAATCTCCTTCAGCCTGTTTATTGACCACATATAGACCCGCACGACTCAAAAACCAGCCCAATACATAGCCGACTGTCGCCAGTAGCAAGCCCTCTAACACCAACAGTCCGAACAACTGCCAAGGTCGGTAACCGACTGAACGCATAAGTGCTAATTCAAATTTACGTTCTTTTAGTCGATTGTATAGTACAAAAAATACGCTAAACCCAGCCATGACCATTATACCCCCCGCAATTAGCTTAAGTGTCGTGGCCCCGATACCCAACATGTAGAATAACCGGTTAATTTCCAATCCTGGTAAAACAGCCTGCATATTCGTTTCCTCATTGATAATACGAGGCATATTGAGTACAGATAGTTTGCTTTTGTACTCTAACAGAATAGCGGTTATATCCATGCTATCAGGGATAAAGGTTGGCATAGCATGGTCGTGATCGTGATCTCCTTCGTGGTCGTGATCGTGATCTCCTTCGTGATCATGATCATGATCCCCTTCGTGGTCATGATCGTGATCCCCTTCATGGTCGTGATCGTGATCCCCTTCGTGGTCGTGATCGTGATCCCCTTCGTGGTCGTGA
>JABSSL010000079.1 GCA_013214355.1 Saprospiraceae bacterium
CGAGGATAGTCTACAACCTCTATTTCTTCAAAACCTCTTGTAGTTTCTTCTATTTGCCTCACTTTTTTCGGCAATTCTCCGTGGGCATTACGATACATTGCAGATATGTATCTACCAGCCAACAATAAGGTGGGCCTCGAAACTTTCAATCCCACCTTTTCAGATATCTGCTTGATAGTCATAGCTATTTCTATTGAAATGATAAAAGTTTAATCAACTCTTGTTTTGAAACTTCCTTTCCGTTAACATAAAGGACCCCATCAGCATAAGAACTAGAAGCGCACTGAACAACCTTCAGGCCATAATACTTGATTTCGATCTGGTATTTCTTCGAATACACTTCCACTTCTATTTTTCCACCAGTTGCCTCAACTCCTTGAATGATCAATTCATTTAAGGCAGAAAGAGTCACAGCTTGACAAATCGGTACTGCTCTGTTCTTCATTTTCCGTTCAATCAGCATCAGATTTCCATCCCTGTCCCTAATCACACTGTCTACGTCAGTAATCCAAAATTGCCGCCGATCTGGTAAATTCTCGCTGCAAAATCGCATCCATTCCGCATCCGGTGCAAACTTTGTTTTTGCGCCCATTGCTTGTGTTTTAGTTTTTGAATCCGCTTTTGTAGCTCTTCTTCTCGCTAACCCGCTAAGGCTCCAAGGGGAATTTTCCGAGTCAATCTATAATTGACAGTTGTTCAACAATAAATACACGAAAACGAGCATAAAAAATGCCCAATCCACTGTACATCTGGACTGAGCAAAACCCCATTTTCGGACGAGGTAAATCCGTGCATTTCTGCCTTATATGAGTTGACGCAATCGCAGAATTCCCAACCTTTGATTGCCTTATAAAAATACAAATTATATGTTGTATTAGCTAACATTTTAAGAGGCTTTTGGCCTTGTTAGATAATAGTTTCCTGATCTTGGTAAACCTCTATTCATAATCTTGAATTCCATATATTTTTTGTTGGATAGCTTAGTTGAAACCCAATCACTAATGCTGTGAAAATTGGCCATACTATAAGCTAATTCTGTGATTAATGGTCTTGCAATTTGTCCATCAAACTTTGCTCCAATACGTGTCTGGAAACTATTGGTCATTATCGAGACCATGTCATTCACTACTATATCAGGAACCCGTTTCTGATAGTACCCGTCTAAGTATTTTCTAAGGTCGGCGCGTGTTTTCTTCATCTCAGATTCCGTTAAACTTAGATCTACTTCCTTCCTTAAAAAATCTGAAACGGTGTCCACCAAATAATTCCTTCCATGCATGTCCCTCAATACCTTCATTACAGCGTGCTTGGCTCTCCATGATTCAGAACGGCTAACTGTTGTAGGTAACTTGCAAACCTTCCTTGAACCAATTTTTTTAAAATCAATTTGTCCGATCCGAATCCAACGTGAACGATTTTTGTCGTTGGGGTTTGGGACAACAAACTCATGCCAGCCTTTTAACTGACTTTCCACGATGCCCGCCAAATATGCTGACTCTTCAAGTTGAAATATATCCACGCCTAACTTTTCCGGGCTGTGTGGGCAAAATATCCTCTTACATAGCTTAGTCCTCAAGGTCAGTTCAATACGCTGGATATGCTTACCCAAACAACTCCTTTTTATCAGGTCGCTTTTTCGCCAACATTCCCGAATGTACATTTTGCTGGACCTTTCTAGCTCTTTGCCTTTTCGGTATCCTTTTGCTGACTTGTCGGAGTTTTTAGAACCCCAATGATAAAGCTCTATTTCGCCATGAGAATTCTTGTCACATCTGGTCTTTATCTTGCGGCCAGCGCCTTGAATTACCCCTTTATCGAACAGCTTATACATTTCGAGGAAATTCTGATTGCTATCAATGGATATATCCAAGCGCGTGACATGGAGCACCTCAACACCAAGCGCTTTGATTAATCTTCTTAAACCATTTCTGGCCCAATGTTCTTCGTATAGTCTATGATTAAGAATCTTGATCTCTGAATGAAGTCGCTGTTTTTGAGTGGACCCGACAGTGCCAATTATTGGGAATGGTTCTTTGTCGCCTTTGAAATAGGCTCGATATTTGTACCTGTACCACTTTCCTGCAGTTGTTCCAGCGTAGACCAATTCAATACCTCCAGTCAACTGTACATTATCTGGAACTTCTGTGGTAGTAGTACTTACAATCTGACCTCTAACCGTAAATTGCAACCAATCCACGTTGATAAAGTACTTTAATTCGTAGGGACTTGGACTTTTCTGTCTTGATGGTTTGGTGTTCCGACAGTTAAAATGATTGGATTTTGCCAGCTCAAAACTACGTTTGTACAGTTGGCCGACGGTTGACTTAACGTCGGTTGAGTGACCATCTCCAAATAAGGTAGAATCGAATGCATTTGAGGCCTTAATGTTCGTACAAGTGTTTTTCTTGCACAAATCATCGTTTTGCGGTAACTTTGTCATATCGTCTCAGAAACCCGACAGCCATCATCGCGTCCAAACTTTGAGCGGCTGAGGGTTTCTGTAAGTTTGATGAAAAAATAATATTTTGCTAGTCCTCTTTGAGGGCTTTTTTATTGCTACTTCATTAAGAAATTCTTATCTTTATTGCATTATCTTAATGTTTTAGTTAACCAAAGAGGCCGCTTTATGTGGCCTTTTTTTTATGCTCCAATTACAGGGATCAGCTCCTGAAATTTATTCTTCACGATTTCATTCATTTCTGGTGTCATACTTAAGTATCGAGTTGTTGGGACAATGGATTTATGCCCGAGTAGTTCTTTCACTGTGAAGATGTCGACCCCGTTGCTAACTAAATTGGTGGCAATAGTATGCCTTCCTACATGACAACTTATTTTGCCCTTAATTCCTGCTTCTTTCGCCCATTTTCGCAACAAGTTGTTAAAATGGGCCCGGGTAGGAAGGTGAAACAACAGTCCCTCTGATCGACCTGTTGCTCTTATAATTGCTTTCGCTGTCCTAGACAAGGGGAGCTTAAGTCGACGGGCGGTTTTTTTCACTTCAAAATGCAGAATTCCCTCCTTCATGTGGATGTGCTTATGCTGAAGGCGCTTTAGGTCAGACCATCTCACCCCAGTTTGGAGCACAAAAAGGAAAGCCAATCTCACTTCCGAGTTAATGGCCTTGCCTGTACTTGCTAATTTCCGGCATTGATCCTGAGTAAGATAGTAGGTTTCTGGTTCAGCTTTTTTTTCAATTTTCACCCCAAAGAATGGGTCCTCCTTAATCTTGCGTTTTTTCAACAGTTCTTTGCACACGAACTTCAATCTCTCAGTGTAGATAATAGCTCCATTTCTACCCAGTTTATTCGAGGGGTCCTTTGCTTGTTTTAACAAAAAAATCTGGAATTCAGCAGCAAACTCATATGTGAGGTCTGTATATTCAAGCTTACTATGACCTAGGAAATATTGATTGAATTGGAGTAGCTTCTGGTACATATAGGCGTAAGAACGATTATTTCCTTTTTGGAACTCAATTATATGTTGGATCTCTTCCAATGGACTTCTGAGTGATGCTGGCTTGGCCGAAGATTTTCCTCGTTTAGTCTTGGTTTGTAGACTTTCCAAAAAATCCCCATTCTTGGTAGAAAGGTAAAAGTCCTCCAATTTACGCTTAGCAGATTCATAAATGACTTTGTCGTGACCCTTTGGGGTTGGATAGAGGGCAACTCTATTCCTACCAACCTTGATTTTGCCTGTGCTCGTTTTTAGAGGTATTGTACAGTCTACTTGGACATAAGCATTCTTGATAGACTTCCGAATTTTATTGCTACCGTGAAGTTTGACTAATTGATTGTTTTGCAACCGGCCTGCAATTTGGAGTTGTTTACGGCCATCGGTAAGATATCGAGTTGTAAGGAAGAAGCTCCCAAATTTGTACTCAGGGTTTTTCACTTTTAATGTTTTAGTTACACCAAAATTAACTGATTAATCGGACACAAACAATTTTTTATGTGTTCAAATTTTCTCTATTGTGTCCAATTTGTTGCTATATGCCTTTATATCGTTAATTATTATTTTTTTTGAAATCGATCATGATTTTTTTTACGCAACCCTTACGAATACAGTGATTTACATATAAATACTAGAATTGCGTACAAAGTGATATAAAGGCTGTTTATTAACATGAATAAATATGTGATTCTAAAGTAAATCGTTAACAAAACTTAACAAATTCTATGGTGGGGGGAACTTTGTAAGCGCCAAACCGCTTATTGAAGCATATAACTCAAACAACTTAATGGGAAAATTAAAATTAAGGCGCAAAGAACTTCTAGCAATAGGTTATCCTAAGGGAAAGGCGATTGCTTTGGCGATCAATATGATGCTGAAGCACTATCCTAAAAGCCCGAAAGAAGAAGTCCTGCAGCTCCTGAAAAATGTATTAGAAAAGGCTGAAGATTATCAGGAAGATCCGGTTTTAGGGAGGATTGGTAGAGCACTGAATACGGCAACTAGACCTGTGCAGACCGAACTAGAACTCTTGGATCAACCGCTTTCTTACCAGTCATATGGTTTGCAACACATCGGCCAAGGTGCGCAAAATCAGATGGATATTGCTATGCGCCTACCGGTCACCAAAGCTGGGGCTTTGATGCCCGATGCACATCAGGGTTATGGTCTACCTATCGGCGGCGTGTTGGCCACGGAGAATGCGGTGATCCCTTATGGGGTTGGGATGGATATTGGATGCCGTATGTGTCTAAGCGTATACGATATATCCCCAACTTATTTGGAGCACAATCGGCATCAGTTGAAAGCTATGCTGAAGGATAATACACGCTTTGGAAAGCGCACCTTTGATCGGCCTTTAGAAGATGAGATCTTGGACCGTAAGGAGTTCAAGGAAATTTCAATCATCCGTCAATTAAAGAAAAAGGCTTATGACCAGCTCGGAAGCTCTGGTTCTGGGAATCATTTCGTAGAATTCGGTGTTGTAGAGATAAAAGAACATCACGATGACCTCAACCTTCCCCCCGGACAATATCTAAGTATCCTTTCCCACTCGGGATCTAGAGGACTTGGCGCCATGATCGCTCGGCATTTTACCCAAATTGCGATGGACAAATGTTATCTGCCAAATGAAGCAAAACATCTGGCCTGGTTGGGATTGGATACAGAAGAAGGTATGGAGTATTGGCTGGCCATGAATCTGGCGGGCGATTACGCTTCTGCTTGTCATAACCAAATTCATCGACGTTTAGGAAGTGCTTTAGGGGAGTCCCCGATTTGTATCGTAGAAAATCACCACAATTTTGCTTGGAAAGAGCGATTAGCGGATGGTCGCGAAGTGATCGTACATCGTAAAGGTGCGACTCCAGCTGGAAAGGGTGTTTTAGGGGTGATACCTGGTTCCATGACCGCTCCAGGCTTCATTGTGCGAGGAAAGGGTAGCCCACTGTCCATCAATTCTGCCTCGCACGGTGCCGGCCGGCAACTGTCCAGGCGCAAGGCGAGAGCCTCCATCACAAAAAGTGAACTAAAAAAGATACTGAAGGCCCAAGGTGTTGAACTGATTGGCGGTGGCTTGGATGAAGCCCCAACGGCCTACAAAGATATTCATCAGGTGATGCGTCAGCAACATCAACTTGTGGATGTATTGGGCACCTTCTGGCCTAAGATTGTGCGGATGGACGCGGGTTGACCATCACAAGAATAGTCATTATCATTGTAGCAAGGGCCTTCTCCTTTAGGAGAGGGCTCTTATTTTATCATGGCGGTTATGATCTATTTACCCAAATAGTTTTGTGGAGTGATCTGCTTAAGTTCCGCCTTGATCGCGTCTGAGACCTCCAAGCCATCAATAAAGTTGTGTATATCCGTAGCGCTAACAACGGCTTTACCCCTGGTCAAAGCCTTCAGCGCTTCGTAGGGTTGATCAAAAGCTTCTCGGCGCAAGATGTTTTGAATAGCTTCGGATACGACCATCCAATTGTTTTCCAGATCTGATGCGATCTTGGCCTCGTTGAGCACCAATTTATTGAGTCCTTTCAGGATCGCTTGGAAGGCGATCACCGCATGTCCAAATGGAACACCGATATTTCGCAATACGGTACTATCTGTCAGGTCTCTTTGTAATCTAGAGATAGGAAGCTTTTCGGCCAGATGACCAAGTACGGCATTGGCAATACCCAGGTTACCTTCTGCGTTTTCGAAGTCGATGGGATTTACCTTATGTGGCATGGCGGATGACCCCACTTCCCCTGCAACTACTTTTTGCTTAAAGTAGTCCATAGAAACATAGGTCCAAATATCTCTACAAAGGTCAATTAAGATCGTGTGAATCCGCATCATCGCGTGAAACAATGCACCTAGATTGTCGTAATGTTCAATTTGAGTGGTAGGGAAAGATCGCTCTAATTGAAGATAGTCTTGTAGGAAATTTTGGGCGAATTGATGCCAATCTATCGAAGGATAGGTCACATAATGCGCATTCATGCCGCCTGTAGCCCCACCAAATTTTCCTTTGATGGAAACTGCCTTCAGTTGAACTAGTTGGACTTTCAAGCGTTCTACAAAAACATCAATCTCCTTACCCAAACGGGTTGGAGAGGCCGGTTGTCCATGGGTTCTAGCCAGCATTGGGACATCCTCCCAACTTATCGCTAAAGCTTCCAAACCAGCTATGATGTTGTTGAGATGCGGTATATAAACCTCCTGTGAAGCATGTTTGAGCATCAATGGAAAGGAGGTGTTGTTGATATCCTGGGAAGTAAGGCCAAAGTGGACAAATTCTTTGAAGGCAGACAGGCCCAATTGGTCCATCTGATCTTTGATATAATACTCTACGGCCTTGACATCGTGATTAGTCGTGCGCTCAATCTGCTTGATTTTTTCTGCTTCTGCTTCATCAAACTGATTGGCCAAACGCTCTAAGTCTGCTAGTTTCTCCTCTGGGAAAGCTTCAAGTTGTGGTAAAGGAAGCTTTATCAAGGCGACAAAGTACTGAAGCTCAACCCAGACTCGGTATTTGATTAGAGCATATTCGGAAAAAAAGTTGCTGAGTTCTTGTGTTTTGCTGGCGTAGCGCCCATCAATCGGCGAGATCCTGGTCAACATGGCGTTATTTTTGGCGCAAAGATAGTCCGACAGCTTAAAACTTAGTCGCAAAGCAGGTAACAATTCTAAAATTTTTACATTTGCACTTTTGAGAAAGTAAAAATGATCGTGGGTTATAGATTAATGAATGTGAAATTGTTGAAAGTAAAAAAACTCCCTAAACTATGCCAAAGAACCTATTAATTGTGGAATCACCGGCCAAAGCCAAAACCATCGAGAAATACCTGGGGAAGGATTTCACGGTGAAATCTAGCTTTGGACACGTTCGTGATTTGGAGAAAGGGGACAGTGCGGTGGATGTCGACAATGGGTTCAAGCCTAAATATGTTGTCACACCCGAAAAAAGAAAGGTGGTTAAGGAATTGAAAGGCTGGGTTAAGAAAGTAGATGAAGTGTGGTTGGCGACGGATGAGGACCGCGAAGGAGAGGCCATTTCTTGGCACCTCTGTCAGATTCTTGGACTGGATGAACATGAAACGAAAAGGATTGTCTTTCGCGAAATCACCAAACCAGCTATTCAAACGGCCATCCAGAAACCCAGACAGGTCGACCTCAATCTAGTGAATGCACAGCAAGCCAGACGGGTTTTAGATCGACTAGTTGGCTATGAGCTTTCTGGCATCCTTTGGAAGAAGGTGAAAGGAAACTTGTCCGCTGGACGCGTTCAGTCCGTAGCAGTGAAATTGGTGGTAAAGCGAGAACGCTCTATCCAAGCTTTCGATGCTAAGCAGTATTTCAAATTATCCGCCATTTTTAAAGTACGCAACGAGCAAGGAAAATGGGTGAACCTCAAGGCAGATTCATCCCAACGTTACGATACGGAGGCAGACGCCATGGCGTTTTTGGAGAAATGTGTCAATGCTCAATTCCCCATCAAGGCAATTGATGTCAAGCCGCTGAAGCGAAAACCGACAGCTCCATTTACAACTTCTACGCTTCAGCAGGAGGCGAGTCGCAAACTAGGTTTTTCTGTCAATCGTACCATGCGGGTTGCGCAAACCTTGTACGAGTCCGGTTTGATTACTTATATGCGTACGGATTCTACCAATCTTAGTGAAACTGCTGTTACGGCGATTGCGAATGAGATTGAAAAGAATTATGGTCAGAATTACGTAAAGACCCGCAAATACAAAAGTAAATCAGCCAACGCACAGGAGGCGCACGAAGCCATTCGACCCACCTATGTAGAGCGACAACAAGTGTCATCTGATCGTGATGAGCAGCGCTTGTATGAATTGATTTGGAAAAGGACCGTTGCCTCGCAAATGGCCGAGGCCATCTTAGAAAAGACTACGGTTCGAATCGGCGTTTCAAGCATGCCAGATGCGCAGTTGAATGCAGTGGGTGAGGTATTGAAGTTTGATGGATTCCTAAAGGTGTATCTAGAATCTAAAGATGAGGATGAGGAAGATGATGCAGTGGAGGGAATGTTGCCTCCAATGAAAGTCGGGCAAGAGCTTACGCTAGGCAAAATGACGGCTTTGGAACGCTACACGAGAGCTCCAGCACGCTTCACTGAGGCTAGCTTGGTCAGTAAATTGGAAGAATTAGGTATCGGACGTCCTAGTACCTACGCCCCAACCATTTCCAAAATTATGGAAGAGAAAAGGGGATACATTATCAAAGGAAACCGAGAAGGAGAAGATAAAGATTATGTCTTGCTAGAATTGCAAGATGGAGCGATTAAGCAACTGAAGAAAAGGGAAAAAGCGGGAGCCATTAAAAATCGCTTAATGCCCACAGAAATGGGGATTACGGTGGCTGAGTTCCTCGATCAGTATTTCGACGATATTATGGATTATAGCTTCACCGCTGGCATCGAGAAGGATTTTGATGAAATTGCCAATGGAAAGCGGGATTGGGCTTCTGTGCTAAAGGAGTTCTACCAACCCTTCCATGCTAATGTTGAAGAGACGCTCGAGAATGCGGAACGGCCAACTAGAGAGCGTGTCCTAGGTAGTGATCCTGAAACGGGATTGACGGTGCTAGTTCGAATGTCCCGTAATGGTCCAGTTGTACAAATGGGTAAACCAGAGGAGATTGGAGATGACGAGAAACCCAAATATGCTAACCTTCAGCCTGGGCAACTATTAGACTCCCTAACTTTCGAAGAAGCTTTGAAGTTGTTCTCATTACCGAAGGTACTGGGTACTTACAAGGATGAAGAGGTTACAGTAGGAGCGGGGAGATATGGCCCATACGTAAAGGTTGGGGCCACTTACATTTCCATTCCTAAGGGGGAAGATCCTTTCCAGGTAGGCTTCGAGAGAGCAATGGAGTTGATTAAGGAAAAGGAGAAAGCGGATGCCCCAATTGGAACTTATAAGGGATTGCCCATTACCAAAGGGAAAGGCCGTTTTGGACCATTCCTCAAATGGAATAACCTTTATGTCAATATTCCTAGAAGAATTGATCCAGAGTTGATCACCCTGGATCAATGCTACGAATTGATCGAGGCAAAAGTGGAGAAGGAAGCTAACCGCTATATCCATCAATGGGAATCCGAGAAGATTGCGGTGGAGAATGGTCGCTGGGGACCCTTTATCCGGTTTGGCAAGAAGTCGGTGAAGATTCCAAAAATTGATGGCGAAAAAGTAACCGCCGAAAAAGCAAAGGAATTGACGCTTGAGCAGGTCAAAGCCTTCATCGAAGAGGAAATTCCAGGTGCATTTGAAAAGAAAAAGAAAACCAGGGCAAAGAAAAAGAAATAACTTATGGCAGAGGAAAAGAAGAAAGGACAGAATCAGCTCAATATTGAGCTACCGGAAGAAATTTCTGAAGGAACGTATTCTAATTTGGCAATCATTGGGCATTCAAATTCTGAATTCGTCATTGACTTTGTGCGCATTGTTCCTAATGTGCCCAAAGCGAAGGTGAAATCTCGGATCATACTTACCCCACAACATGCTAAGCGTCTCCTTGGCGCCTTAGCGGATAACATTCGTAAGTATGAAAAACAGCATGGAAAGATCGGAGAACCCGATCAGTCTCCTTTGCCACCGATGAGCTTTAATACACCAACTGCTCAAGCCTAAGCAGTACATGTAGTTAGGTAAAACAAAAGGGGGTAAATCAACAGTGATTTACCCCCTTTTCTGTAAGTATATTGGACGAGTTATTTGATGTCCACCAGTTCTATATCGAACACTAACACCTCATTTCGACCAATGATAGAATTTGGAGGAGGGAAGCGTCCATAGCCCAGATAAGAAGGTAAAAGGAACGTTCCTTGGCCACCTTCCTTCAGCAGAGGAATGGCTATTCTCCATCCTTCAATGAGATTCTGAAGCTTGAAAGTGATGCTATCAGTACCTTGAGTTTGATCAAATACCGATCCATTCAACAAATACCCTTTATATCTTACACTTACCTCGTCTGAGAGTGATGGATTGGCTCCTGGGCCCACCGAGTCTATTAAATAATAAATCCCAGATGGGTGCTCCTGTGCCTGAGCAAGCAAATTGTTGTCTTGCAGGTAATTCTCCATTTTCTCGATATCTGCTTTCAATTGATCTTCTGGCAGCAGATCCACTTCCTTATTACAAGCAGCAAAAAACAAGCCTGCTAAAACAAGTATGAACAAATTTCTCATGAGTACTCATTTCTATTTATAGATGATAACTTTATTGCCTTTTCGTGTGGTAGTCTCTTGGACTACCTTCCTCTTATTTCCACCTTCTTGTTGAACTCTACACTCAAGACCTCTCGGTCTCTTCTCACAAAACTCAACATTTCATCCGGAGGAATCTTTTTTTCGTCAAAAGAAAACAGCCAATAGTCGCCTGTTGGCGAAAGGCGCTTCACAATTTGCATGTTTTGTTTCATGTACTTGAGTACAAACGCCTCTGCATTTACATTTCCCTTTAGCTTAACGATTAACTCGTTGGGAACGGCCCCTGCCGGCAGGTTGTAGGTTGGTTTTTCTTTTTCAATCCAACCACTGGTATTGGCCATCTTGTCCAGAAAAGCTTCAATCTTTTGCACAGAGGTTGGCCTGCCTTCTTTCCCCGTGATTGATTTAGTCCGCCCTTTCTCGTAATAATTGATCGTTACGGATTGAAGATCAGGGAGGCTACTTCGATAGATGTTTTGGTATTGCCAAAGGTTGGCTAGCCTTAATTCTCTTTTAATTTCTTCTAATCGGGAACGGCCTACCTTTTTAATATGTGTCCCCAACTTGTCCGTGTAAAGCTTTCCAGTATACGTAGCCCAACCATTATCATAAATAGTGATGGTAAAAATAGGACAGGAGCCAAAGCAAGGCCCCTTACTCATTTCTAACACCTTATCGACTTTGTCAAAATTGACGCCCTTCCGGAGACTGGTACAGCTACTTAGTACAAGTACAATGAGCGATATCACCCCAAGGTTGTACCACCTTTGGGAGATCCATGGATTTTCTTTCATTCTGGCGATTTGGCTTATTGTCTTATTAGATTGTATAGCTGATCCAACTGAGGCGATAGTATGATTTCGGTACGTCGATTAAGGCCTTTTCCGGCTCGAGTATCGTTAGATGCTACAGGAGCATAAAACCCTCTTCCAGAGGCAGTCATTCGTTCGGAGGGGATTCCATAGGAAGCAAGTAACTTGACTACGGTGGTAGCACGTAGCACACTCAGGTCCCAGTTTTTGGACGCCGTTCCATCGGAGTCTGTATGTCCTTCTACGGTAACGTCGATATCAGGATTACTCTTCAGGGCCTGTGCTACCTTCATCAAAGCCTGTCGGCCTTTCCAATCAATTTCGTTGCTGCCACTGGAGAAGAGTAGATTTTGGCTGAGGGACAAGTACATTTTACCATTTCTTTCAACCGCCGAGAGCTCTTCACTAGAAAATCCACGTAGGACTTCGTTCATGCTATTCCGAAGCTGATTCATGGTTCGTTCGTTCGCTTGTAGGCTCGCCTCTAGTTCCTGGATGCGCCGATCCTTAGCATTCAAGGTTCCTTGAGCTTCCGTATAATTGTACTCCGCCGTGCGCAAGCGATCTCTTTGTTGTTGGAGATCATATTCCATTTGCAGCAATGCCCGCTCTTTCTGGTCTAGTTGGTCTTGCTTTTGTGCCACTGCTTCTTGCAGATTCAAATTTTCGTAGGAAGTAGCCGACAGTACCTCTCGATTTTGATTGATCAAGCTGTTGTATTTAGACAACATTTCTTGGTAACTGCCATAGAGGCTTTTGTTGGTAGCGGTTAACTGCTCGATTTCCATCATAGCAGCTTTTAAGTCTACCTCAATCTCTTGTTTTTCCAATTCAGCGTTTCGCGTAGCGTTATTTAGTGAATCCGTTACGGTAGCTTGTTCTTTGTAATAGTTTACAGTTTCCTGCAGTTCGTCGTAGCTTTTTTTGCTAACGCAACTACCTAACAGGACAAGAACGAAGAGTAGTGTAATTGGTTTCATAGGTATTTCTTTATTCGAAAATTGATACATCCAGTTAGTTGGTTTGTTAGTGAAATGGTTAGAAACGATGCTATTTTCCTTCCGGTCGCAAGCTCTAAGGTATAACAATCGCAACAATTTCTCAAGATCGCCTAATTGTATCAACGTCTGTCGGAAGCCAATGTATATTGAGGATTGCCATTTTCTTCTAGAAAATCTAATCGATGTATGACTGAAATGGGAAAAGTAAGGTGCTTAATTGATGGCCTTTAGTAGATAATAGTACTAATTCTAATTTTTGGATATTTGGCAATTCGCTACCTTTGTGGCGCCTTACAGCTGGTGTTTTACTATTTTGAGACATCACTTTAGTAAGGGGCTTAGCGTTCTATCAAGGACGCTTCCTAGTGGAGCCAAGCTTTGACAGAAGTAAACCTAGAGGTGAGCCAACTCGATAACCGTATAAATCAAGAATTCCCATGAAAAACTTCATCTTTCTTTTGTTACTGGCCTTGTGCTGTAGTTGCCAGAACGAATCAAAAAGTGGCGAACAAACTGCGGAGAATCCTAGCACGAATATCGCTGCTAACAATACACCCAGTCAAGCTGCTTCTCCCGCCGCTGCCAACAATCCGCAAACTCCTCAAAAGTTAGATGCCACGCTAACCTTGGCTGCCTCCTCACCCTCCTTGGCAAAGGGACAGGTAGGTTGTGTTAGTGTTACTTGCGTTGGCTTTGTAGATCTGGTTTCTATGCAGTTCACCATGAAGTGGGATCAAAATGTACTAGATTTTCAAGAGGTGAGGGGATTCAACTTGCCCTATCTCGGAACATCCAATTACGGAGCGCATCGAAGTGCAGAGGGGGAGTTGACTTTTGTGTGGATAGACAATTCACTAAAAGGAGTGACCAAGGACGATGGGACAGCTTTGTACGAGGTATGTTTTACGGGTAAAGGGAATACGGGACAGGCCTCGCCCTTCCAGTTTGCCAATGCACCAACCCTGATTGAAGTAGTACACAAGAGTGTACGAGAGGTTAACTTCACCGGGATTGATGGCGTGGTAAAGGTCAAATAGCAACACATCCGCTTGCTATAAAACCAACAAGGGATCAGACACATTAGCCTGATCCCTTGTTCTCTTTCCAGCAATATTATATGCTGCTAGTACTGGATGTCGTCTAAATTAACGACAAAGCCTTTCACTTTATGCTTGCGGAGCAAATCCTTCTTGTAACTCAAAGCCGCCTTTTCACTATCAAAAGATCCCAAAATAATCTTGTAGATAGGCTTGGCTTGACCTTTTTCCACACTAAGAAGGATGTTGTCAAACCACTTAGATTGAAGATCAGCTACTTGTCGCAACACATTTTCATAATTACTTAAGGAAGCAACCTGCACACCGTATCCTCTCTGGCTGGGTTTTTCCAATACAATCTTATATAGACCGTACTTTTTATAATCCTGGGTCACCAAGCGAGCTTTGGAAGAGGAGGTACTGCCTTTGGCCGTCAGCACATCTTTAGAACGGCTACTACTACGGCTAGAGGAGCTTGATTGCTCTCGGCTTACACTTGCGGTGCTCCTTGCCTTGGTGCTAGATTTTGGAGTAGTACTAGCCTTAGAACTCTCACGACTTGAACTAGAAGATCGTGAGCTACTGCTTCTCGAGGGCGTGCTACTTTCATCCGAAAAAGCAACGGGTCGATCCTTCGGGACAGATGATTTTGGTTTGACCTGTGCTATGTCAGCACTTGGCCGCTCTTTGGCCATTTTACTGACCACTTCGACTTTTACTTCTGCTACGCCTACATCAATCAAACCAATTCGTTCAGCAGCTTTACGACTGAGGTCGACTACTCGGCCTCTAATAAAAGGCCCTTTGTCAATGACCTTTACCGTTACAGCCTTGTTGTTGTCAAGGCGAGTAACCTTTAGTATCGTTCCATAGGGGTGTTTTTTGTGCGCCGTGGTGAGTTTGTCTTTGTTGTAGGTGTCGCCGTAAGCTGTCTTCCTGCCGTGGAATTCATCTGAATAGTAGGATGCCAATCCAAATTCTTCGTCTTGCGCTTGTGAGTAGTTTAAACTGACTAAAAGTAAAAGGGGGGTGAGTACAAAACTCAGAAAGTTTTTCATAATCAGTGGTTTAAATTCAGGATATCTGCAATATGCATGCAATATACTGTTTGTTAATTAACTTTTCCACTTTGGTAATAGCTTAGCCAAGAAATGGAATGTTGTCCCAGATTGAAACTCAGGCATTAAAGAATTGGAAAATTCCAATTAGGAGAAGAATGAATCCAATGACTTTATTCATCCAAAACTTTAATTGATGCACTCGGTTCTTCACGCTTTGACTTACTAATCCAAATAGGGTTAATGCTGCAAATTTTCCGGTAGATACGCCTAGTAGAAAAAGGGCAATACCGCCCAACGAAAGGTTAGTGTCAATCCGGACATGATGACTCATGTCCAGATAAGTCAAGATGAAAATCCAAAATGGGATCGCCTGAAAATTTATCACAGATATAATGATTCCGGCAAGAAAATTATTGTCTTTCCGTTTAGCAGTCTCTTCCTCTTGAATCTTTTCCCGCCTGAGCATAAACACCAATCCCAAAAGTGTGAATAAACCGGCAGTAGCCCATTTTATCCAAGGCGTGGAATCCAAATACTGATTAATTAAGGCGCTACAATGAAGAGCAATGAAAGATTGCGCAATTTCGATCAAGGCGGCGGCAAAAGCAAACCAGAGTCCAGCCCTAAGGCTGTTTTTTACGGTGCGACTTACGACCGAAAGGTTGATGGGACCAAAGGGTAAAGTCCCCAAAAAACTCGCTAGCCAACCAATCGCAAACAATTGAAATAAAGTAGTCATGTGGTATCACTAAATTTGATCCTGCAAAATTAGGGCTTCTACGAAAGATTTCATCACAACTTTATCACATACCTCCCAAGGAAGTTTTTTGCAAATCCACTGAACCATTGGCTAGCTAATTTTGTATTTTTGTCAGTCAAAATTGAATTTATTTCCTTCTCTGACCTTATAAGCTGTTAGAGAATCACTTATATATAGAAGATGAGTAAGCACGGAAGAGTTTTAGTCGCCATGAGTGGGGGAATTGATAGTACAGTGACAGCCATGATGCTGCACGAAGAGGGATATGAAGTTGTTGGGATCACCATGAAAACCTGGGATTACGCCAATTCCGGTGGTTCCAAGAAGGAGACGGGCTGCTGTAGTTTGGATTCCATTAATGATGCCCGAGAGGTGGCTGTTACCATGGGGTTTCACCATTTTATCATTGACATCCGAGAAGAATTTGGAGATTATGTAATTGATAATTTTGTCGATGAGTACATGGCCGGGCGAACGCCCAATCCTTGTGTGTTGTGTAACACGCATATCAAGTGGAACTCCCTACTTAAGCGAGCGGATGCCTTGGACTGTGAGTTCATTGCAACTGGCCACTACGGCCGTATCCTAGAACAAGACGGACGCAAGTATATCTCTAAAGCAGTTGACCGAAACAAGGACCAGAGCTATGTATTGTGGGGCTTGAATCAGGATCGCCTACATAGAAGTAGATTCCCTTTGGGTAACTACACAAAACCTGAAGTCCGGCAAATGGCCAAGGATTTTGGCTATGAAGAGTTATCCAAAAAGGCTGAAAGCTATGAAATCTGTTTCGTACCTGATAATGACTATCGAGGCTTCCTGAAAAGGAGAGTAGATGGCTTAGAAGAACGTGTGAATGGTGGTGATTTTATAGATACCAAAGGTCAAAAACTAGGTGTACATCAAGGGTATCCCTTTTATACGATCGGTCAGCGTAAAGGGTTAGGCATTGCGTTGGGTGAGCCGATGTATGTCACGGAAATTCGGCCTGATTCTAACACCGTGGTCTTAGGTACGATGGATGAGCTGATTCGCAACGGCATGATGGTCTATAAGGTCAATCCAATGAAGTACGAGCGTATTTCAGATGGTACGGAAGTACTAACTAAAATTCGCTATCGAGATAATGGCACCATGAGTCGCTTGATGAATCATGAGGACAAAGTAAGTGTAGAATTCTTTGCTAATGTTCGTGGCGTGGCACCCGGACAATCAGCAGTGTTCTACGAAGGGGACGATGTAGTAGGAGGGGGGATCATACACAGTAGTAGTCTTCCCCCACGAGAAAATTAAGCAGTATGTTAATTCGCCAGCACGAGAATGGATCGTGCTGGTAATCTATAGGTGTCTTCTGTCCAGTATTTCCCTTTGCCGTCAATGCGGCAGTCTTCTGGCGGAGTCAGACTGGTATCGACAATTCTTTTCCATTTTCCTTTGTTTGCTTCCGCCGGTAGTTTGGGCAATTCGAACTCCAGTTCGTCCCAGTAGGCATTCAAGGCGATATAGAGGTACTCCTCATTATCCGGATGATATAGCTGATAAGCTAAAGAATGTGAATGCTCACTCCAGTTGGGCTGAAACAACTTAGTTCCATGCCAAGTGATCACGATACCTCCCGGATTGGTCCAGTAGATATTTTCTTGGAAAAAAGGAGAGCTAAGATTGAATTTGATCAATTTCTTGACGAATGCTAGTAGGTGTTTTTCTGCTTTCACCCCCTTCCAATTCATCCAACTAATCTCATTGTCCTGGCAGTAGGCATTATTGTTTCCTCCCTGCGTCCGTTTGATTTCATCACCCATTGACAACATTGGGGTACCCTGAGAAATCATCAAAATCGTCATAAAGTTCTTGATTTGTCGATGTCTTAGGGCCTGAATAGCGGGATCATCGGTAGGTCCTTCTACTCCTGAATTCCAGCTGTTGTTGTTATTGCTGCCATCTCGATTATTCTCTCCATTCGCCTCGTTGCGTTTATGGTTATAGGATACGAGGTCATACATCGTAAAACCATCATGACAAGTGACGAAGTTTATACTTCGGTTGGGATCTCTCAAAATTGATCCAAACAGGTTGGGACTACCTACCAAACGATCTGCTAGAGGAGGAATCATAGCGGTATCTCCCTTAGCAAATTTGCGAATATCATCCCGAAAGACTCCATTCCATTCTGCCCATTTGTCACCAATGAAGGAGCCCAACTGATAGCCGCGGATGTCCCAGGCCTCGGCAATAATTTTGGTGGAAGCTAATTGTGGTTCCGATTCGATTTCCCACAATAGGGGTGGGTTCTCAAGAAAATGCCCATTTTCATCCCTAGACAAGACCGAGGCTAGGTCAAAGCGGAAACCGTCAATATGCATTTCACGCACCCAATGACAAAGACAATCAATAATCATACGTCGTACCACGGAATGGTTGGCATTCAATGTGTTTCCCGTACCCGTATAATCACTGTAATACTGTGGATCGTTGGATTCCAGCATGTAGTAAGCCCGGTTCTCGATCCCTTTATGGGATAAGATAGGACCTCTCTCGTTCCCTTCTCCTGTATGGTTGAACACTACGTCCAAGATCACTTCAATACCTGCTTTATGGAAAGCCTTGACCATGTCGCGGAATTCGTTCAGCACCTCCTCCGGATCATCTGCTGCTGCATAAGCCGTGTGTGGAGCGAAAAATGCAATCGGACTATAACCCCAATAATTCAGTCCGCTAGGGGCATCCGTTGGATCGAATTGATGGCAGGGCATCAACTCTACAGAGGTCACTCCTAAATCCTTTAGATAGGGTATCTTTTCGATAAGTCCTCGGTAAGTTCCTCTGATATCCTTCGCTACTCTGGAACTAGGGGACTTGGTAAATCCTGCTACATGAAGTTCATAAATCACGGATTTGGCGAAAGGATGGTTTAAGGGCCGATCGTCTTCCCAGTCGTACTGCTTGGGGTCAATGGCTACACTGCGAATCGACTTATGGCAGTTGTCTCCCGGTAAGACTGCGGCTCCTCTATCGTATAGGCCCATTTCGACTGCTCTAGCATAAGGGTCGATCAAGACCTTCTCCCCGTCGAATCGCAATCCTTGCGAAGGATCGTCAGGACCAAATACTCTATAGGCGTATCGCTGACCCGCCTTGAGGCCAGGGATAAAGCAATGCCAATAGTAGAAGGTCTTGTTGAGTTCGGGATCTAACTTGAGCTGGTGGGTGGGTTGTAGCTGATCCTTTTCATCGAAAAGTAGTAATTCAACTTGCTGGGCATTTTTACTAAAAAGGCAGAAGTTCACTCCTTTTTCAGTGACGGTGGCACCTAGTGGATAGCTTTCACCGGATTGAATGATGACCGTTTTGAGCATGAATTTGGATCTTCAGAGGGTTCGAAAACGAGCAAGCTAACAAAGTTGTCAGCTATAATTTTTTTCTGCTCGCGAAGATGGCTAAATTTAACAGGAAAACGAAGATTTATCCAAAATGACCTGATGGATTTGTTCGTTTTGTTGTAAGAATCACAAGCAGCCGATCCAAAGGCCCAAGAATTGGCCAACGTAAACATGGCTCCCAATTGGCACTATGCAGGAAAAAGAGAAGTTATCAAAACTGGAGAAAGAAAATGCCGCCCTGCGCGCCGCCCTACGTGCAGCAGAGCAAAGGAAGTCAAAGCGTGGATCCTCGGTTTGGCCTTGGCTCAGAAAGGCCACCACCGCTGCCATTTTGGGCAAAAACTTGAAACAAAGCATTAATCAGCTGTACACAGAATTACCCCGGAATGTGCAGCAGGAGACGATGGCAGAGGTGACGGCGAACTTACTGCATCGATTGACGCGTATCGGCATCTTTGCGCTGGTGGTAGGCTTGGTACCCCTCTTGATTCTTTTAACACAGACCTGGATTTTGGATAATCAGAATGAAAAACTGGAACACCAAAATGAACTCATCAGTAGTCAGAATCTGTTGCTGGACCAGCAAATCAACCTAGAAGAAGGTAATCGTCGGAGTTCCTACGTCTTTCTGATGAGTAATATCATGGATAAGATTGACGAGGAGCTGAAAAATACCCGAAACGGCAGGCGTTACCTGAGTGAAGAACTCATTGGTCGGATTGTATCCCTTAGTCATGCTTTCCGGCCCTACCGCTATCTTGAGAATAATAAATTGATTCCCAATCCTTTAAGCCCAGAAAGAGGCCAATTGCTTTATGCATTGGTTAATAGCCGACTAGAAATATCTACCTATGACGATATTTTTGAAAAGGCAAACTTTAGCTACAGTGATCTGCCTCGTGCCAATTTTACGGGAGCCTATCTAAAGGGAATTAATCTTTCCTACGCGAACATTAACCATGGAAACTTCAAAGATGCCATCTTAGACGAAGCTAATTTTTTGCAGGGTGAATTGGAATACGCCATCTTTGATAATACTTTGATGAATAATGCCAATTTTCGACAAGCTAACCTAGCTCACTCTCAATGGTATGATGTGTTGGCACAAGGAATTAGTTTGGCCATGGCTAATGTCCGTTCTGGATTTTTTAACGGCGATTTCTCAAATGCTGAGTTGGAAGGTATTCTATTGCATGATGCCACGCTGAATTACATTGTCCTGCGTAATGCTTTCTTCTTCAACAGTAATTGGCTGAATCGCATGGCTCAATATGATTTAAAGGGATCTTTTTCCTTGACGGACAATTATAACATTGAACAAGATTATATCTATGATTCGGGACGGAATATGCAGGATACCGTATTTCGATTGATTCCTAGGAATGATGCCCCGCAGCTCCAATTCTCCATTTGCGAAAGCCTCGTCCTAAACCTAATACGAAGTGCCCCTGCTTTACAGAAATTAGACCAGGAATTGCGCCAGCAGGGAGATCGTTCCCGGTATGAACTGCAGTCTAGCCCTTTTTTGCAGGATGAGGAAGGCAGGCCAGATAGCCTGTTTACCTTTAGACGAAGTGGGCAAGACACTACACAGTTCGAGCAGATTTTGTGGGTGAATTTTGATCCTCAGGATGGCCGCTTATGGACCTTTTCACCTGCGGCAGGAGAAATAACCAAACACGCTTACCAGGAAGAGATGTACGATAATTTCCTGCAGAATTGTCAATAGAACAAATTCAGCTTACACAATCAAACACATCGAACACGTTCTCGAAACACGGCAGTGGAGGGATGCAAGAGAAGCGATGCATAGGGTACTACAAGATCCCTGGTTGAAGTGGGCCTTCCCGGCAATAAGGTATGATACTACACTTCAGCTCACATGCAGAGCAAAGGCTTGTGTAGCTGTTACACTACTTAGGAAGAACCTTACGAAATTGGCGCGTTTATTGCTGCTTTTACACGAGAATTGTATAATAATTAGCAAGTCCTTCGGTTTACAATAAGTTAACTGGTTTAAAGCCCTACCTGGATTAGGAAAGATCAACAGAATTTGTACCTTCGGCCCAATCATAGACGGCGGCCCGCCTAGCTAACAATAAGTTTTTGGGGTCCAAAATCTATGGTTTCATTCACAAGAGCAACGCTTCATTTACAAGCCTATGTCTCGTATCATCATCGTGTCCAACCGTTTACCTGTAACGGTGAACAAATCTAAAGGCGAATTAGTGTTCTATCCTAGCGCCGGTGGTTTGGCCACAGGCTTGAACTCTTTGGATGAGCAATGGGATAAGATTTGGGTAGGATGGCCTGGAGAGGAGATCAAGGATCAGGAGCAGCAAGAAAAAGTGAAGGAAAGTCTGCTGAAAGATCAGCTCTATCCCGTTTTCTTAAGCAAACGGGAAATAAAGCTCTTCTACGAAGGCTTTAGCAATAAAACGATTTGGCCACATTTCCATTATTTTACCCAATACACCACTTATGATGAAACTTCGTGGAAAGCCTACCGCACGGTCAATGAAAAATTTGCGCATGCGCTCCGATCCGTTATAGAACCTGGAGACTTAATCTGGGTGCATGACTATCAACTTATGTTGCTTCCCGCGATGATTCGCAAGGACTTTCCCTCTGTATCGATTGGCTTTTTTCTCCACATTCCCTTTCCTTCCTATGAGGTGTTTCGGATTTTGCCTTGGCGTAAAGAGCTGCTGCTCGGTGTATTAGGAGCTGATCAGATTGGATTTCACACCTTCGGGTATATGCGCCACTTCTTAAGTGCAGTCTATCGTATAGGTGGATTTGAGCATCAATTTGGTAAGTTGCGCTTGAAGGATCGGATTATCAATGTCGATGTCTTTCCGATGGGTATTGATTATGATAAGTATGCCAATCCAACTTTTGATCTGTTCAAAGGAGATGGTGCTTTTGAAGTAAAACGCTTGGCGAAAGGTAAAAAGCTGATCATCTCGATTGATCGTCTGGATTATACCAAGGGAATCCCTCAACGTATTTTAGCTTTTGAACAGTTTTTAGAAAGAAACAAAGCTTATAGAGAGAGAGTGAGTTTAGTGCTGATTGTTGTACCTAGCCGTGCCAATGTCGATCAGTATCAGGAATTGAAGCAACAAGTTGATACTTTAGTGGGAGCTGTAAATGGGCGCTTTGGCACCTTCAACTGGGAACCCATCAAATACTTCTATCGGGCCCTTAGCCCAGAAGAATTAATGAGTTTATATCAAGAAGGGGACATCGCCATGATTACCCCATTGAGGGATGGTATGAATCTAGTGGCGAAAGAATACATTGCTAGTAAAGACAAGAGTAAGAAGGGGGTCTTGATCCTCAGTGAGATGGCGGGAGCAAGCAATGAATTGACGGAGGCTTTGATCGTGAATCCTCAGGATATTCAGGATCTGGTGCATACCATGCAGGTGGCCATAAACATGAATGAGAAAGAACAACGCTGGAGATTGGAGAGAATGCAAGAAAAACTCCGTATCTATACCGTGAAACATTGGGCGACAACATTTGTAAAGGAACAGCAGAAATTAATGGAAATCCAACCCCAGCATCACATCAATTTGCTACAGGGGCCGACTCGGTCCAATCTATTACAGGCGTATTGGCAATCGAAGCGCGCCTTGATCATCCTAGATTATGATGGAACTCTGATGAACTTTGATCCGGATCCACAGGCCGTTTTCCCGGATGAAGAACTCATTAATTTGCTTGAAAAATTAGCGACCGTACCTCAACATACGCTAGTAGTCAATAGTGGAAGAGACAAAACAACCTTAGGCAATTGGCTAGGAAGATTGGGCATTGACTTGGCGGCTGAGCACGGTGTCTGGGTCAAAAAAGGCCCTGAATGGTACCGAAATGAGGGCTTGAAAACGGCTTGGAAAACTAAGATTCGACAGGTGCTGCAGAATGTAGTAGAGCGTACGCCAGGATCGTTCATTGAAGAAAAAGACTTTTCATTGGCCTGGCACTATCGCCGAATTGATCGAGATTTAGGGGAAAAGCGAGTGCGAGAGTTTCGGGATGTCTTGTTATACCTAACCGCTAATCTCGATTTGCAAGTACTGGAGGGCAACAAAGTGGTGGAGATCAAAAATGCCGGTGTCAATAAGGGCAAAGCAAGTTTGAACTGGCTGAATGAAGGCCCCTATGACTTCATTTTAGCCATTGGCGACGATCATACCGATGAAGACATTTTTGCCGTTCTGCCTATTGACGCTTTTTCAATAAAAGTGGGATTAGAGCAGACAAAGGCACGATTCAACTTAACTTCTGTGGAGGAGGTAAGAGGCCTTTTGGCGGAAATGGTAAATCAAAGCGAAAACCAAGTTTTAAGCTAAAGATTGGCAAAAAAACCAGATTTTTTTGCGAAAATCCCCCTTTTTACGTACGTAAATGGGGCAAAAAACCCCACGGGATATTAAAAGTTTTTGTACATTTGCTTAGCAGCTATTCAAATAGAGAACTATAAACTATTAAGATTTCCTTTTTTTCACATCAGAGAGAGCGCGTTTTTAGGGGCCCTGCCTTCCTTCCTTTGCAGGGTCTTCTTTTTTCTGAGAATTAGCATATGAATACAGAAGCATTGGGTCAATTGTTTTATCGAGAAGTGGCGAAAGTCACTGAGACCGAACAATTGGAGAAACTGGAAAAAGTCGCGGCTTTGCATCGCTTGTTAAACCTCCTGTTCGTGGAGTTAACCCGCAAGGAGCGCCTGCACTTCACGACGCTATTTGCCCGAATTACCTACGCCTCCCATCAATTTAAGCTGGAGAAAAGCCTGCAGTTTTACTTACATCACTTCCGAAGACAGGCTAGCTTACAGGATAAAAGCCAGCTGGATCATGACCAATTGTTAGGTCTGGGATTCAAGGTAATCTGTGAAACTATTCAATTAGCACTAGGAATAGATGTGCCCCTAACATTAGTTTCGCGTATTCCAAAGCAATGGCCATATCCCTTTTCGCCTGTTCGCATCACAAATTTTAAATCCAAGGCCCGCGTATTGCTCTTGGATCAAGATGAGGACAGGGCTCAACTTCTGGGGAGAGATGAACATTATCCGGAAGAGGTGATTCGGATCCAGTACAACATCCCTGAACGTAATGAGAATTTCAATCCAAGTATTCATGCCATTAAGTTAATATTTGGCTTTCCCCTGGTGGTCAACTTACTAGATATTGAAATTGATGAAGAAGGCACCTATCGTCCACGTGCCTTTGTGATCGAACCAGATTACCTCATAGATGTGTCTGCGGTGGCGAACTGTTTTCAACACAATGCTTCCACACCTTGGGGCTATTTGCTCAAGAAGTATCTTCCCTTTACTGCTTCACCGGCATTAATGCTGGGAAACATGGCCAACTTCTTTTTAGATGAGTTGATGCACGATGCTGATTTGAGTTTTCGCCAGCTAGCGCCTCAGTCATTTTTCATCAATCCGTTGGGCTTTTCTCTTTTTGACGATGCCACCATCAGAGGGATTATGCAAAAGGGGCAACGCCACTTCGTAAGCTTGAAGGATATGGTCAGAAGGGGCTTTGAGCAACAACGTATCGTTCCGAAGGATTGTTTGCTGGAACCTAGCTTCTATTCGGAGACTTATGGATTGCAGGGACGATTGGATATACTGTATCGAGCGGAGGGAAGCGATTCGGAGATGGCGATTGTAGAACTCAAAAGTGGTAAAGCATGGCAACCTAATATCCATGGGATTAGCCAGTCTCATTATATCCAAACCCTTCTTTATGATCTATTGATTCGCTCCTCATTTGGTCATCACATCAATTCGGCCAATTACATTCTATATTCCGGTCAAGACCAAGATCAACTGCGCTTTGCTCCGCCGGTGAAAGCACAGCAATTTGAGGCGCTGCAATTGCGTAACCAGCTAGTTGGAATTGAGCGTCTATTGGCAGGACTAGGGCAGGGAGAGCTTGATCTGTTAGAACAAGGTCGACGATTATTTGGCAAGCTAAAGAAAACGCAATTCCCACAGTGGAAAGGGTTTATGCAGCGTGACCTAGTCCATTTTGAGCATACTTATCAATTGCTACAATCTTTGGAAAAGAAGTATTTCATTGCTTATTCAGGATTCATTGCTCGGGAGCAACGCTTATCCAAAATGGGGGCGGGGGTATTGGATCGTTCCAATGGATTGGCCAGCTTGTGGCTAGACTCTATCGAGCAAAAGGAGGAGAACTTTGCCCTGATCAGTGATCTGCGTATTCAAGAGAATGAGTCACAAGCGGATGAACCTTATTTGATATTTGAACGGACGGCCACGACGAGTCCCTTGGCAAACTTCCGCAAGGGTGACATCGCAGTTTTGTATCCGGTCATCAAAGGCGATCCTAGAGCAGTATTGGCCAATCAGATCTTCAAGTGCTCCATCATGGAAATTGACAGCCAACGAGTAGTGGTGCGTCTACGGTCTCGGCAATTCAATGATCATGATTTTACACATTTCGAACGTTGGAATCTTGAGCATGATGTGATGGATGCCGGTTTTACCAGTATGTATCGGGGCTTGTTTGGTTTTGCCGGTGCTGCTTCGGATTATCGACGATTGATACTTGGGCAGCGCCCGCCAATTGAGCCTCAGTATGCTCCCTTGCAGTTAAGTTCGGAGATGACTGTTGAGCAACAAAGAATTCTTTCCAAGATTATTCAAGCCGAAGAGTACTTTTTGCTTTGGGGCCCTCCAGGCACCGGAAAGACGAGTATAGTATTGCGACACTTAGTGGCTTACCTCCTGTCGGAAACGCAGGAGCAACTGTTGTTGCTGGCCTTTACCAATCGAGCCGTGGACGAAATTTGTGAGGCCCTTGATCGAATTGGTGGCGATATTCGAGATCATTACTTTAGGATCGGATCATCCTATGCCACGGCACCGAAATATCAGCCTCAATTATTGCAGGAGAAAATGAAGGGTATCGGCTCTAGAAAAGATTTACAACGGATCCTGCAAGACCACCGAATCGTAGTGGGTACGGTAGCAGCAGTAGTCGGCAAAGATGAATTGCTACAATTGAAGTCTTTTGACCGCCTAATTATCGATGAGGCATCTCAAATATTGGAGCCTTTGCTGGTGGGGCTATTGGCACACTTTAAACGTTTCGTGTTAATTGGAGATCATAAGCAGCTACCTGCCGTTGTGACGCAAGCTGCCGAAGATTCAGCTGTGCCAGATGAGGAGCTACGAACTATTGGACTGGGTAATCTTCGTAATTCGCTTTTTGAAAGGTTATTTAGAAAGTGTCAGAACCAGGGTTGGGACTGGGCTTTGGATAAATTGAGTCATCAAGGCCGAATGCATCAAGATATCATGGAGTTTCCTAGCAAGTACTTCTACGAGGACAACCTCAAAATACTTCCTGATAATATTCCTGTTCATGTCCGTCAGGTAAATCAATACCCCTTACAGCCCAATGAACACCCGCTGGCTGCCCTATTGTGTAGCAAAAGAATGATTTTCTTACCCACTCCGATAGATGAAGGCAGTCCCGCTCAGAAAACTAACCGGCACGAGGCAAAAATGATCGCTGATTTAGTGGCCAATTTTCAGGAATTATATGCCTTTAATGAACGTCCCTTCTCACCAGACTCTATTGGGGTGATCACGCCTTATCGGGCACAGATCGCTCAAATTAAGACGGCATTGCAAGATAGGGATCTACCGATTGAGTCCATAACAGTAGATACCGTAGAGCGTTATCAAGGAGGAGCCAGGGATATTATCTTAATTTCCCTCTGTACTAACTCAAGTTTTCAATTGCTATCTCTGGCTAGCCTTTCTGACGAAGGGGTAGATCGAAAGTTGAACGTGGCCTTGACTAGGGCGCGCGAGCAGGTCATCTTACTTGGAAACCCTACTATCTTACGCCAGAACCCAATCTATGCGACTTTGATTGATTTTTGTGAACAAGCATGAATATCTCTAAGGAATATCAAGAATCTTATGCGTCTGCAGACTGAGTCGCCACTTAGGATGTTGCAAGCAATAGTTCAGGCATTTTTGGGTGGTTTCCTCAATATTCGGCCCGTCCATGGGCTGAAGAAAAAAGTGCTCAAAATCTAGATGCTCAAACAAGGATGGTTCAGCTCCAACTTGGGGATACACTAGCTTTAATTCTTGTCCACTTAATATGACTAAGTCTGTATTTGCTTTTGGGCTAACGCAAATCCAATCCAGTCCCTCGGGCGGCTCCAAGGTCCCATTGGTTTCCACTGCTATTTCAAAGCCTTGTTGATGCAAGGCTTTTACCAGGGCTTCATCCAGTTGCAACATAGGTTCACCACCCGTACAGACGACATATTTGCGCCCCCCTGCTTGCTTGGGCCAGTGAGAAGCGACGGCTGCTGCCAAAATTTCTGGCGTTTCAAACCGTCCCCCATTCACACCATCTGTACCCCAGAAGTCCGTATCGCAGAATTTACAAATGGCTTTATGCCGGTCTTCTTCCCGGCCACTCCATAAATTACACCCACTGAATCGGAGGAAAACCGAAGCGCGGCCCATCTGAGCCCCTTCCCCTTGTAGGGTGTAAAACATCTCTTTAACCTTATAACTACTCATGCCACAGTACTCCTTTAGTAACCAATTTTATGCAAAGTTATAATTCGCAACATTATTTGTTGGTGGACCGTTCATTTTTTTACCTTTGTCCGTTGCTTACTCGGATGCTACGCAACTTTAATACTTTGGAGACGTTTTCTTTAGCAGATCACGAAGATTTATTATGCAATTTGTATACCCGACCTTTCTTTTCGCATTACTGGCACTGGCTATTCCGATTATTATTCACCTGTTTTACTTCAGAAGATTCAAGAAAGTATATTTCACGAATGTACGTTTCTTGAAAGAAGTAAAAGAAGAGACTAGTGCTCGTTCTAAACTGCGAAATCTATTGGTTCTGGCTATGCGTTTGCTGGCCCTACTATTTTTGATATTTGCCTTTGCCCAGCCTTTTATCCCAAGAGATGTCGAGGTGAAGACGGGGCAGAAAGCAGTAAGCGTTTTCTTGGATAACTCCTTTTCGATGAGTGCGCTTAGCCAAGATGCGGCCTTGATGGACAAGGCTAAACAACGTGCTAGGGAAATCATCCAAGCCTATAATGTAGAAGATCAATTTCAGATCTTGACAAATGACTTCGAGGGAAGGCACCAAAGGATGTTGAGTCAGGAGGATGCCCTAAGTATGATTGATGAGGTTAACATTAGTCCTAGTGTCCGTCAGTTGTCGCAGGTGTTGAATCGGCAGCAGCAAGCACTCGGAACCAGTGGGGTGGAAAATCACGTGGCCTATCAGATTTCTGACTTTCAGCGCAATATTACAGACCTATCTACTTATACAGATACTTTAACCGAATTGAATCTTATTCCTTTGCAATCGGTGGAAGAAAGGAATGTTAGTATTGATTCTGCTTGGTTTGAGTCTCCCGTGCAAATGCTAAACCAAACGAACCAATTAATGGTGAAGGTTAGAAATTTGAGTGGAGAGGATGCGGAAAATATTCGGCTGTCCATTAAATATGATGGACAAACACGGCCCGTTGGGACATTGTCAGTAGATGCAAATTCCTCAGTGATTGACACCGTCAATTTCACCATCAATCGAACAGGTTGGTATACGGCTGAGCTGGCCATTACGGATTTTCCGGTACAATTTGATGATAAATACTACCTCGCCTTTAATGTGGCAGAGCGCATCAATGTCTTGGTAATTAATGAGGGAAGTCCTAACCGGTATTTAGAAGCGGCCTTCAATGGGATCAGCTATTTCAACCTGACTAGCTTGTCGAGTCAGAACCTAGATTATTCTAGTTTTTCTTCCTATCAAATGATCGTACTGAATAATTTGAATGCGGTATCCTCCGGTCTGTCTTCTGAATTGCAGGAGTATATGGAGGAAGGAGGAAATCTCTTGGCCTTCCCAGGACGGAATGCTAGTGCCGGATCCTATCAGCCTTTCTTGCAAGCCATTCCAGCCAATGAGTTGGTATCCTGGGAAGATGTAAGCCGGCAAGTGGGGAGTATCAATACCGAGGAATTCATCTTCAATGATGTCTTTGAAAATAGAAGTGCTAATCTTAACCTTCCACAATCCCAGGGCAATTTCAAGCTGACTAATTTTGGAAGCAGGCAAGAAGAAATATTAATGACCTACAGGGATGGCACCGCATTTTTGTCGAAGTATCGTAAAGGGAAAGGGCATCTGTACTTTTGTGCAGCACCCCTAGATGAAGAACTGAATAATCTGGTGCGTAATGGCGAAATTTTTATTCCGATGCTGTACAAAATGTCCATTTCAGCGGGAGAAAGTAAACCCATAGCCTACACCATCGGGCAGGATGATCTGATTCAGTCCAATCATCAAGGAACGAGTGGGGATATTGTCTACAAACTTCAGGGAGAAGGAGAGGAGTTTATTCCAGAGCAACGGGTAGTTGGATCTACCGTTTTTCTGAGTCTTAATAATCAAGTTCGAGATGCTGGTTTTTATCAGCTGTTTCTGAATGAAGAAGCCATCTTGGATCGGTTTGCCTTCAATTTTGATCGGCAAGAATCGGCACTAACCTATTTTAGCAATGAGGAGCTACAAGGTTTGGTGGGTGAGGTGGCCAGTGTAATTGGTACGCAAGGCAATGAAGTACTCACGGCGAAGATTGCGGAGAGAAGCCAGGGCGTAGTGCTTTGGCGGATATGTGTAATCCTGGCTCTGCTGTTTCTCTTGGCAGAAGTCTTATTGCTACGTTTTTGGAAAGTTTGACACAGCTAAGTCTGTCAAAAATTGTTTTGAAATCACCCATTTGTCAAAGGAGAAGGCTATTTTTGGCCAACTTTTTGAAGCTATTGGCTATACGATTAACGTGAAGATAATTAAGAGAAAGACTTCTAATGGGTAAGGATTTTCTACTCAAGCAATGCAAAATAGTTGACCCTAGGTCAAGCTTTCACAATACCTTCCAAGATATGCTGATCCGAGAAGGTAAAATCCACTCCATTGATGCCGAAATTGAAGCTGAAGGGGCTCAAGTAGTAGCTCACAAGGGGCTAGAGATATATCCAGGTTGGCTAGATATAGGGGTGCATGTAAACGATCCAGGATTTGAGCATCGAGAAGATATGGCTACGGTTACTGCCGCGGCGGCGGCAGGTGGCTACACCGGCATTGTCAGCTTTCCTAATACTCACCCCGTCGTACAATCTAAGGCTGATGTTAATTATGCTCGACAGTATTCTGATCGGCAGGTGGTACAGATTTACCCTGCTGGTGCCCTAACGCATAATTGCAAGGGAGAAGAGATTACAGAAATGCTTGATATGCATCATGCCGGAGCTGTACTATTCTCTGATGGTTTGAAGTCTATTAAGCACGCAGGCGTCTTGCTACGGGCACTGCAATATGTCAAGAGTTTTGATGGGTTGGTTATGCATCACGCTCTAGACCCGCATCTAGCAGGAGAGGGGCAATTGCACGAAGGCTTTACGAGTACTACTTTGGGAATGCGAGGTATTCCAGCATTGGCCGAAGAGATTATGATCCAACGTGATCTTAGTTTATTAGCCTACAGTGAATCGAAACTGTATTTGCATGCGATTTCCACAGCGGGAGCAGTGGAGAGAATTCGCCAGGCTAAGGCGCAGGGCTTGGCCGTGACTTGTTCCGTGGCTTATCTCAATCTATTGTATTCTGATGAAGATCTGGCCGGTTTCAATAGCGATCTGAAGGTGCTTCCTCCGCTCAGAAGCAAAACGGATCAGCAGGCGCTGTTGGAGGGATTGGTGGATGGAACGATCGATGCGATCTGTTCTAATCATGTTCCATTAGAAGAGGAATTGAAAAAACTAGAATTCTCCTATGCTAGCTTTGGAGCTAGTGGATTACAAACTGTATATCCTGCTTTGCAAGCCAAGTTAAGAGAGCCGCTGGATAATGGCCTAATAGCCGAAAAATTAGCTCATGGACCACGCTCTATCCTTCAAATGGAGGAGGTCAAAATCGAAGTGGGAGGAAAAGCTGAACTCACCTTATGTTTGCCGGAGGACCATTGGTCCCTCGATCGATCCAATAACAAGTCCAAGTCCGAAAATAACCCGTTTTGGAAGAGTATCCTGAAGGGAAAGATCCTTGGCGTCATAAATGGTCAACAATCGATGTTTTTCGAATCTTGATCAGATTTTTTTTGCCACTGGACCGGTTTTTTGCAATTTTCAGTGATAAATGGATTAAAATAATGGATTTGGAAGTGGAATCACATTTGCCCAATTGCCGGTAAATGTAAGCATCCCACCTATTTGACTTCATCCGTTGACCATCACTTTTAGTTCCTATCCAGTCCTTTCTTTAGTCCAGTATTACATAACCAACTCAACCATTTTTAGTATGGATACCTTAGACAATCCTAACAAGATTATCGATCCTAGTACGGTAAGCTATCAAAGCATTTCGCTAAGAAACGGAGCGATTGCTGGCTTGATCTTAGTAGCTTCTGCCTTGATAGGAAACTTAACTGGACTTGCTGATCCTACCCAGCCCAATTCTGCCTCCAACTGGATCCTGAACATTGTCAACTGGGGGATTATGATAGCCTTCATGGTCACCGCGATTAATAAACATCGCGATGAAGATTTGGGCGGGTTTATTACCTTTGGGCGAGCTTTTGGTGTTAGCTTTTTAGTTGCTCTCGTTGTTTCGGTAGTTACCGCCATTTGGAATTACGTCTATTTTGGCTTCATTGACCCGGAAATGGCGAATACTTTGATGGAGACTTCAATGGCTCAGCAGGGGATCGATGATGATGCCATGATCGATCAAATGAAATTTTGGTTTTCACCGGGAGCAATGGCCATTTACGCGCTAATAGCTTCCTTGTTCTTCAGTACGATTATTTCTTTAATCGTTGCTGCTGTGATGAAGAAGAACCCTCCCGGTCACATTTAAAGTATGATGAATCAAGCAAGTATAAGATATGGATTAATAGCAGGAGTAGGCGTTGTCGCCTACTTTCTGCTTTTTTATTTGATAAAGCCTAGTTTAGTCCTAAATCCCTACATTTGGTGGGGATCGGTGGTGATTTATTTTTGGGCTATGTTGCAGGCCGCAAAAAAGGAGGGAGAAGGAAATTCTTTCTTGAGTTACCTAAAACCTGCTTTTGCTGTGTATGTGCTGGCCAATGCTTTCTTTTACGCTTTTTACTATTTTCTTTTTGGAGTTTTTGATACTTCTCTGGTAGATTTGCAGTTTGAAATAATGCAGGCCAATCCCAGGGCTCCAGAAAACCTATCAAGAGAAATGTTGGACATCACTTTCAACAGCGTCTTTTTCTCCTATTGTAGCAGTTTGATTGCTGGTTTTCTGTATGCGCTGGGAATAAGCTTTATGGCTCGACGTGCGAAATTAGCTACCATATGAATCTATCAGTAGTCATTCCCCTACTTAATGAGGAGGAATCCTTGCCGGAATTGGAGGCATGGATCAGAAGAGTAGTAGAACCACTGGGGTATTCTTATGAAATCATCATGGTTGATGACGGAAGTAAGGATTCCTCCTGGAGCGTTATAGAAGATCTCGCGAAAAAGAACCCGAATGTTAAAGGCATCAAGTTTCGTCGGAATTACGGGAAGTCGGCAGCGCTGAATACAGGTTTTCAAGCGGCGGAAGGAGACGTAGTCATTACGATGGATGCCGATCTCCAAGATAGCCCAGATGAAATTCCAGGGCTGTACAAGATGATTATGGAAGATGGCTTTGACTTAGTGTCAGGATGGAAAAAGACCCGACATGACCCTTTTTCCAAGACTTTCCCTTCCAAGTTCTTTAATGCGGCTACTCGCTACGTTTCTGGAATCCCGCTACACGATTTCAATTGTGGGTTAAAATCCTATAAGAAGGATGTAGTAAAATGCATAGAAGTGTATGGGGAAATGCATCGCTATATTCCGCTGATCGCCAAAGGAGCCGGCTTTAGCCATATTGGAGAAAAAGTAGTGGCACACCAGGCAAGAAAATATGGAAGTACTAAGTTCGGAGGAATCAAAAGAGGTTTAATCGGGTTGCTCGACCTCATGTCTATTACCTTCGTTGGTCGGTTCAGTAAACGACCCATGCACTTTTTTGGAACGATGGGTTTTTTTGCTTCCCTTATGGGGGTAATAACGCTGGCCTATCTCAGTATCCAGAAACTAGTGTATCAAGAATACTTCATGACTGACCGTCCCTTGTTCTACCTAGGGATTTTATTGTTAATTGTAGGGACACAATTGTTTGTTACCGGCTTCCTTGCCGAATTGGTTTCTCGAAACTCCCCTGACCGAAATAACTATTTGATCGAAAAGCGGATTAATGAGTAAAATACTAATTCTATCTCCTGCACATCCACTCAGAGGAGGCATAGCTTCTTTTTCTGAACGTTTGGCTAAGGAATTTCAAGACGAGGGAGATGAAGTAGTCATCTACTCATTTAGTCTTCAATATCCCAATTTCTTATTTCCCGGAACTACCCAATATAGCAGTGATCCCGCACCCAAAGGAATTCAGATAGAAACCTGTGTAAATTCCATTAATCCGCTGAACTGGATACAGGTGGGACGTCGTATTCGAAAATGGAAGCCAGATCTGATTGTAGTCCGATTTTGGTTGCCTTTTATGGGACCTTCTCTCGGTACGATACTTCGCTTAGCCAAACGGAATACTAGCTGCAAAGTAGTGGCGATTACGGATAATGTGATCCCGCACGAAAAACGGCCAGGAGATCGAATTTTCACACAATACTTCCTGCAAGCCGTAGATGCTTGTGTAGTCATGTCTAGGTCAGTGGAAGAAGATATTCGCCAATTTACCGCCACCAAACCCGTGGCCTTTTCACCCCATCCCATCTACGATAACTATGGTACTTCCGTCAGTCGTACGGAGGGATTAGCGTTTTTAGACCTTCCAGCGCAAGTTCCTTACATCCTATTTTTTGGATTTATCCGGCGCTACAAGGGATTAGATCTACTTCTTCAAGCGATGGCCACGCCCGCGGTGAAAGAACTGGGTATTCAACTAATTATCGCTGGGGAATACTATGATCAAGCGGAGTTTTACGAAAACCTCATAGCAGAACATCACTTGGCTCCGCAGCTTATCCGACGAACACACTTTATTTCGAATGAAGAGGTCAAGTACTATTTTGCCGCGGCTTCTTTGGTGGTGCAGCCTTATCGATCCGCGACCCAAAGTGGTATTTCCCAGATTGCCTACCATTTTGAAAAACCAATGTTGGTGACTCGAGTTGGGGGGCTACCAGAGATTGTAGCACATGGCAAGGAAGGATATGTGGTGGATGTGGACCCTGAAGCCATAGCTGAGGCTTTGGTAGATTTCTTTTCTGCGAATAGAGAACAAGAATTTGAAGGCCACCTGAAAGCAGCTAAATCCCGTTTTTCTTGGAATCATATGACGCAAACTATTAAGCGGTTAGCTGCAATTAATACTTAACCCATCTTGTAATTCTTAAACAATTGGTAAAGCCCTAACTTACCTCCGCAAGTACTTGTAGTCAAGGAATTAACAATAAAATCAACACAAAAATGAGCAAAGCAGACCAAGTTGACAATAAGGTGCTGGGGAAGACTATCCTGATCGCGGGTATCACTATTGCGGTCCTACTGGTGATCTGGGAGCTTGTCCATCAGCAAGTATTCCCCGGTACGGATAGCTGGAGTAAAGGGGTGAAAACAGCCGTGAGTTTATTGGTGTTTTGGCTAGTTATTACGAGTTCATTGAGGGCCATGAATAAGATGAGGAAGAACATGGACTGGTTTAAGTTAATAGGTGGAGGGGTTGGTATAGCCACTTTAGGCATTGTACTCTTTTTGGTCACTTTGCAGTTCCTAAACTGGTTAGAGGTTAGCTGGGCAGAAAAGCCAAAGTATGCCTTGGTTGGCTTTTATGCCGGAGGGGCTTTTATCGTCTCTTTGCTATCCCTAATTAACCTACGTGTTAAAAGCAAAATGATGGGTAATGTCTTGGAATTTCTGGTCATTGCCTTAGTTGCTTATTTGTTTTTTAGGTTTACCCGCTAAATACTTGCTAGCATCATAAATCAACAATCAGCATGCATCCTAGAATAGAAGAGATGATTAGCCAAAGCATTGCGGCCAAGCAGGCTGTACTGGCTGATAAGGCACTATTGGCTATGGTAGATGATATTGCCAACCATTGTATAAAGATTTTTCAGGAGGATGGCAAGGTACTTTTTTGTGGAAATGGAGGCAGTGCAGCCGATGCACAACATCTGGCGACAGAACTCTCCGGAAGATTCTATTTCGATAGGCCCCCCTTGTTTTCGGAGGCCTTAAATGCAAATACCGCTTTCATTACCGCGGTTGGGAACGATTATGGCTTCGATCATATTTTTGCTAGGATGGCTAGGGCAGCAGGAAGAGCAGGAGATGTTCTCTTTGCCCTTTCCACTAGTGGTAATTCTCCCAACGTGCTCAACGCCATCGAGGCGGCGCGCGAAATTGGAATGAAAACGATCGGAATGACAGGAGCCAGTGGCGGGAAAATGATTGATCGGTGCGATTGGCTGATCCGGATTCCATCCAGCGATACACCGAGAATACAGGAATGCCATATGATGATTGGACATTTGATTTGTGAACTGGTGGAAGAAGGAGTATTTGGTGATCAGAAAGAACCTTAGTTATGGATCAGGACTACATGTGGAGCCTTTTTCTGGATCGGGATGGCGTGATCAATGAAAGGATACCGGGGGCATATATCAAAGACTGGAATGACTTCCAATTCACGCCTGGCACACTAGAGGCATTTGCCCATTTTAACCAGATATTTGGCCGGGTATTTATTGTTACTAACCAGCAAGGAATTGGTAAGGGATTGATGACTCAGGACGATCTAAGCGTCCTGCATCAAAAAATGGAAGCAGCTATCATCACCCACGGAGGACGGATTGATGGCATCTATACCTGTCCTGACTTAGCTAGTCAAACCAACAATTGTCGCAAACCAAATCCAGCCCTAGCCCTACAGGCAAAGGCGGACTTCCCAGATGTTGATTTCAGCAGCTCAATCATGGTTGGGGACTCCCTTTCCGATATCCAGTTTGGTCAAAAATTAGGCATGCGTACCGTTTTGATCGATACCAAAGAGGATGAAAGAGAGCAATGGGCAGTAGCCAGGACTGCGGGTTGGAAACCGCACCTGAGCTTACCGAATTTAGCCAGCCTTACTGCCCATATACCCGACTTAGTGTCTTAACAGCCTTCGCCTCTCACCGTTATTTTGTTAGACCAAAATGCGGCAAAAGGTCGGGTCCTGTTGGGGCGGTAGTACGAAATTTTAACTTGCACTACGTACTCTCCTGGCCACGGGATGGGAACAACGCGATCAGGTGATCCTGTACCCCAGGTCCAAGTACCATTCGGATGTTCAGCTGTCCAAGTATAAGTTATGCGTGCATTAGAAGGTGGAGGTAGAGGGAGGTCGGAAGTCATTGCAATTTGCGCGGTACTTTCTGGGCCGTAGCCTGCGCAAAAGGTTTCTCCATTCATTGGGGAAATTGTAGCTCTCATCATGGGACGGATAGTTGAATTCGTAAACAATAGCAAACATGCGCTTGCTAAGATAAGCTTTCTCATTGTGCAATAGGATTGTAATGTTGGGAAAATACCCTTCTAGTATGTGCCTGAAATCCTGCAAAAACTATACCTGTTAGATATATTTTTTAAATTCACATTTTAGGCCCTCATCGTGAAGGGGTTTGCTCAATTTCCATGCTACTTGTACTGAGGGGACAGGTTATTTGCGGGGGCGTCATATATATGCCCGTTTGGGAATTAATAACTGAAAATAAATGTTGTTTATTGTGCGTTGTTCCCTTATTGCGGTTGCAGGATTACTTTTTACTTATTCAAATACATGAAGCTTCCCCTGGTTTTTTTAGCTTTTGCTAATGATAAAGATAACCATCTTCCTCTGTTAGAGGAGGAACGGAAAGCTATTACTGCAGAACTCATACCGCTTGCCAGTAAACAATACTTTCAACTTTTCTCTGAACCTTCCGCCACTACCCAAGACCTGAGTCGCTATGTAGCTGAATTTAAAGATCGAGTGCTGTTGTTTCACTATGGCGGTCATGCGGAGAGTGATAAGATCTTTTTGACAGATCAAGCGGGAGACGCTGGAGGCCTAGCTCAGTTGTTGGGTTTACAATCCGATCTGAAGTTGGTGTTTTTGAATGGCTGCTCCACCCGTGAGCAGGTAGAAATGCTCTTTAATGCGGGGGTGCCGGCGGTTATTGCTACTTCTGTTCCGGTAGCAGATACAGCAGCCAGAGCGTTTGCAGGTATTTTTTACAAAGCCCTGGCTACCAAGCACAGCTTGGAGGAGGCCTTTAAACTCGCTGCGGCAGATTACTTACTTAAAAAAGGAGAGGCAGTCGGAATTTATCGAGGTATTGGCCCTTCCAAAGATGCTGAAAAAGAAGAAAGCCTACCCTGGGGCTTATATATACAGCCAGATCGAGAAGATGTGCTGCAGTGGAAACTGCCGCTGGAGAGCCAGTCTTCTGTAATTGTAAGGGGTGGGGAATTTAGGTATCAAGGCTCCCGGTCGATCAATCAGAAGTTGATTGAGACTATCGCTAATGCCACCATGCCATATGCTGAAGATGTACGATCCTTGATCGAGGAGGCGAGAGCAAAGGAGAGAGCGCCCAAGATTCGTGACCTAAGGGTGGCCGTGATTGACTCTTTTCCGACCCCAATCGGTACGCATCTGCGGAAACTCCTTCTTTCGGAGGAAATCAGTACGACCAGACTAGCCAAAATCATCAATGTGTATCAGGTGGCTGGCAAGATTCTTGCATTTATCATGATGAGCCAGCTCTGGGACGAATGTTATGAAAACAAGAAATTTAAATGGCCGGAAGGGACTTTAAAAGTAATTCAAGACTACTTCGATCTGGATGCTGACGTCGAGCAGCGGTATAATTATATCGCTCTCACCAAGGCCATTAGCGATGCCTTGTTGGAAAATCAGGTCGAACCCTTCATTGAGGAATTTAAGCAGTTACAAGAAGAATTTTATCAAGACAGTAACTTCTACAGTGCGCACCTCTTTTTGGAGGAGATGAAAGAAGAATTACGCGGCTCCATTAGCGCGGATGAAATCGAAAGTTTTTGCGTGCAGGCAGAGGATCACTTGTGTGAGCTATTTAAGCATATAGGGTTTAGTGCTAAGTATACCTTGGCCACGATCAAGAATATTGATTTACTGAAGAGACGACACGAAGAGCCAAGATATCGCCATCATTTGGTGATCCTGGATAAGATTACCGCCGCCTTTGGCGTGCTAGATGAAACCATAGTGACACCGGAATACACGGACGATCAGTCAGTGGTCTTACTGAAAGATGAAGAAGCAGTTCATCCTTATTTGAATCTATCTCCTTTCATTATTGATGAAAATGCATTGCTGGGCCAAAATAACTCCAAACTATTCTTTTTTCGCTTTAGAGAAAATCAAGCCCTGCGATACATACTTTTCGACAATTTGAAAGATGAACTGGTCATTAGCTCCGATAAATACGAAGAAGTGTATACCCAATTTATCAACTTTCTAAGGTCAATTGAACTAGGATAAATGGAAAGTACCGGATATACAAATCTCTCACCCTTTAAATTTCTGGATGCTTACCAGAAGGAGGATGGAGATATTTTCTTTGGCCGGGAGGCCGAGGTGCAGGAGTTGTATAAGATGTCCTATCAGACCAATTTGATCTTGGTCTATGGGGTTTCTGGGACAGGGAAGACGAGTATCGTCCGTTGTGGTTTGGCGAACTGTTTCGACCAGAGCGATTGGTTTGATGTATACATACGGAGGCAAGAGAATATTAATAAGGCAACCCTGCGAGAACTAAAACACCACGATGCTATCCAATCGTTTGAGAAAGGAGATGGTTTGCCACAAATGGTGCATTCTCTTTATAAGGATCACCTGAGACCTATTTATCTCATTTTCGATCAATTTGAAGAGCTGTTCATCCTGGGATCCGAAGAAGAGCAATCGGAATTTATTGCCAGCATAAAAGATCTTCTGGCCCATGATCTGCCCTGTAAGGTGATCATTGTAATGCGGGAGGAATACTTGGCTAGGTTGTCGGGATTTGAAAAGGCGGTTCCTTCTCTCTTCGAAAAGCGGTTGAGAATCGAGCCCATGAACCGGGCAAACGCTAGAGAGGTGATCATTTCTACAGCTAGAAATCCACGGTTTAATATTGAACTGTGTTATGAAGAGATCGCTGATGATATTATTGATAATGTGACTGCGGGAGGGGGGAGAGTACAGTTGACTTATTTGCAGGTCTTTTTGGATAAGATGTACCGTTTAGCAGCTGAGGAAGATCCGGACAACATCGTCTTTGATGTAGACTTAGTACAGCAGGTAGGGAGTATAGAAGATGTGCTAGCTGATTTCTTGGAAGAGCAACTAGTCGTGTTTTCAGAAGAGGTAGACCGCCGTGATTTAGCTTTGCGTTGGCTGAAGCTCTTTGTATCCGAAAAAGGAACTAAGATTCCGGTTTCGATTGATGAGCTCCGGCAAATGGCAGGAGATATGAGTCTCCCTCGTTTGAATATATATCTAGACTTCTTCGTGAATCGAAGGATTCTACGGCCTTTGGACAATGAGCAGTTTGAACTAAGTCATGACAGCCTAGCGGAAGAGATCTTCGGTTTGCGTCCGCAAGGAGTGCCCATGCCCCGGATTATTATACCGACTGAGCGACCTTCTTCGCCCTTTATGGGCTTTGAGCCCTATAATGTCGAAATGGCACCTTTCTTCTTTGGCCGGGAAGAAGAAGTAAAAGACTTATTTGATAAAGTAGTCAATGAACTGGGGGCTCGTACCACCTTGGTTTTTGGCCCCTTGGGGGTAGGTAAGACGTCTTTGGTCTGTGCAGGATTGTTGCCACGAATAAAGCAGTTGTACGAGGTAGCTTACGTTCGTTGCAGCCGTGAACTCATTGACTCAGTGCTCACCAAGAAAATGCTGGCGCAAGAACCGAGTGGAGATGAGAAGCCTTTGTTCCTGGATTTGGCCTTCCAATGGGCAGATGAGCCGCCGACACCCTTAGAACGGAAGATCATTATATTGGATCAATTCGAAGAGTTCTTCATTTGGGTGCAAGATCATGAAGAGTTATTACATCTTTATCTACACATCGCTGCCTTGCTGGAATCTCGCCGCAACGTAGATTTAGTGATTGTGTTAAGAGATGAATTCTTTTCACAGATTCAAGATCTAGAGGCTTTTATTCCGAATATCTTGGAAGAACAGGTGCGCATCAGGCATATAGATAATCGAACCGCCCATACCATTATTGAAGAATTGTTGAAGCAAGCAGATATGGAGGTGGAGAATGCGGCTATCATTGATCGAATTATCCAAAACGTTAGCGAGGAAGATGGTAAGATTAATCTTACATACCTGCAGCTCTACTTAGAACGTTTATATGAAGAATTGAACTAGTCTATCAACCAGAATTGTTTGCATAAGTAGTTAAATCGTTGAAACATGCCAAAGCTAATTAGTGATGCTTTATTAGATAGCATGCGTAAACCCAGCGTGATGGTAGACGACATGCTCGACAAAGAGTTAGAAACGCTGGAGGCTGACTTGGGGCGTAAGGCCAAAGGTGTAGGTAATCACCTCATGTCGCTGCTTGTGCAGAATGGCAATCGCATTCAATGGGAAGAGGACGCTTTGCTGGATGAGATGACTAGGATCACGGAGCTGGATAGGGAAACCCTGAAAGGGGTACTACATTCCTTACAAGAGGTGGGTATCATTCGACAGACAGTTGGGCAGCGTTATGAAATGGCCAATAGTTTCCTAGCGCGAAGAGCAAACCAGAAGCTTGAGGCGGATAATCGGGTGCTAAGGGGTATTCAAACTACCATTCGGGATCATCAAGAAAGAGATGATCTACTCGACGAAAAGTACATTAATTATATCGAATCTTCGATTTCCCTGAATTTACTAACGCCAGAAGAACGGCAGTTTGTCAAGGCTTCCAAGAAGAATATCTACAAGCGTAGATGGAATATCAATACGCTCCGGGTAGCTGCCTTCCTGGTACTGGCTGCCCTGGCCTTTTATAACATTTCCCTGTATCGTAGTGCACGCAAAAACAATCAGGAGTTTCAGAAGGTAAATGAGGAGCTGATCATAGAAAAAAATCGGGCTGAGGCGGCCGAGGTAGAGGCCAGTCAGAAGGCAGATGAGGCCGAACAGGCCAGGGTTTCGGCAGAGGAAGCTAGGGTACTGGCTGAAGAAGCTCGCACGGACGCCTTACTATCTGCCGAAGAGGCAGAGGCCTTGCGCAAAATTGCCTTTGAAGATCGAGATAGTATCTCTAGCCTGAATGAACAAACTGCTGCCCAGGCAGCAATTCTAAAGTCTCTATCCGAAGAAGCAGAGCGAAAAGCGCAAGACTACAAAGCGTTAAAGGAGTTGGCCGAAAAGCGAGCGGAGGAGGCGCGTATCGCTCAACAGAAAGCGGAACAATACAATAAGATTATCACGTCCTGGAATGTAGCCAATCAAGCCCTGCTGATTGAGGACCCGCGAACCAAAGCCTTAGTGGCTAAAGAGGCTTACAATGTTAATCTTAGATATCCTGATTTGGGGAATATCTATAACCCGAATATCGTCAAGGCACTTTTTGAGTCGCTGCGTAGCTTAAACCCCGACCGCGTATTTCGCGAAGGTGGCAAACACACAGCTGATGTACAAGCTATTGCCTTTCGACCTCAGTTGGACCGATTCTACACGGCAGGTGGCGACGGTAAGTTGCTGCAATGGGATATCAGGGAATGGAATAATGTTGGCACACCCAACTTAAGGGGGGTGAAAGAGCTAAGTGTTGGTTCTACAACGGCATACCAGTCTTTATCTCTAAGCCCATCTGGGGATTTTATGCTGGTTGGGGGACAAGGTGGCGAACTTCTGGTGATCAATACCTTTAATGGCAACATCATGTCCAGGTATACTATTCCTCAGGATGATCGCATCCTCATATCCAAATGGCTAGATGATGAACAGTTTATGGCTGCAGGAGAGTCTAAGTTCTATTCCTACAATAAAACGGATGGCTTTCAATCCTATTCCAAAATGAAATCCAATGTTAACTGGATCGAAAAGCGGGGAGATGAACTGGTAGGCTATACTTTTGTCGGTAAGTTACGCGACTACATCTACCGGATTGAAATGGATTCTGTGAGAGCTGGACAACAAGGTAGGAGGGAATTTTTTCTAAGAGTGGGAGGCGCCAATACCATGAACTATGGCAATTTGTCGAGTGTAGGCGTGGGAAAACGAAAGGATGGTCGTAGCATTTATGCTTTTGGCTTTAGTAATGGCCGTATTATCCTTGCTGCCAATGAGCCAGGAGACCCGCAATTCATGAGCCTATCCACTTCCGAAAAGAAAGACTTCAAATTGTATCAATCGGCCATATCCGTTTTCGACTTTAGTGAAAAGAAGGACTTTCTAGCCGTGGGTAATGTCGAGGGGGCCATCAGTATCTGGGATTTAAACCAGTATATTGAACCTTCCTATCAGCCTATGGTATACGAAGGGGTTTCTGATCTGATCTATTCCTTAAAGTTCTCTCCGGATGGGACCTTTATCTTAGCCGGTGATAGGAGCGGAGCCGTGAGCTTCTTGAATGTAGAGCCTGCCGATTATGCGGATGCTATCTGTGAGGAGCTTTCTAGTAACTTTGGTGCCTTCCGCACCGAGCAAACGGAAATCAACAAGGTACTTAAACGTCGCTTCAGAGCTGACTTTTCCTTTGACCAGTTATCTTCAAAAGAGTATAGTAGATACTTTGAAGACATTGTACAAGAAGAAGGGGAGCTGTTGCGCGTTCGCGTATGTGATAACTGAGTGGCTTAAGCCGCTTACAGTAAACCTTTACTAGCCTAAATCGCTCTCAATTCAGCACAATTTTTATGCAATCGTTTGCGGGGGAAAACTTTCCAAAAAGATTCTCGATGCAATTTCGATCCCACTTTCTGGGTGTAACGGGTTGATTTGTAGTTTTTTATTGCGCTGCCAGGAGCAAATCCATTCCAAGTTGAGGTGATTCGAAGCCAGTGATCCTTGGTTTAACTTCATAACTAATACTAAATTTGTGCTATCTGAATAGGAGTTTCTACCAGCAAAATCGTGTAAAGCGGTACGACTCACCCATCTTTTTGGTTTGATACCTCGAGACATTCGGGTCCACCCTTTACCAAAATATATACAACATGATTGGTCAATTACGGGAAAAAAGTCCCAACCTAAAAAGACTATATATTGCTTCTCAGTTACCGGAAGCCCTACAACCGCTACAAGAGCTCGCCGAGAATCTCTGGTGGTCGTGGAATCCAACCGCCATCGAATTAATGAAGGCGATCGATCCAGAGGTTTGGGAAAGTAAGAACTACAACCCAGTTGCCATCTTGGATGAACTGAGCTTAGAGCGCATGGAACAGCTAATGGAGGATAAATCCTTCATGTTAAAGATGGGCACGGTTTACAAGGAGTTCCAAAAGTATATGTCCGCTAAATCCAAGACACCAAAAATTGCCTATTTCTGCATGGAATATGGATTGCATATTTCTATGCGCTTGTATTCGGGTGGTTTGGGTGTGTTGGCAGGGGATTATCTCAAGGAGGCTAGTGATTCGAATACGGATATGGTGGCCATCGGTTTGTTATATCGCCATGGCTATTTCCAGCAAGCTCTATCCATAAACGGAGATCAAATAAACAACTACCCGCTACAGGAATTTACTAAACTTCCTATTCAGCCAGTAAAGGATGAAGATGGGGAATGGGTAAGAGTTAAGATTGAGCTACCGGGGCGAGAGGTATGGGCAAAGTTCTGGCAGCTGAGCGTAGGAAGGATCACCTTATATCTACTCGATACAGATATCGACGAAAATTCTTGGGAAGATCGCCGCTTAACGGACCAACTATATGGTGGAGATAATGAACATCGATTGAAGCAGGAAATCTTGTTGGGAATCGGAGGAGCCAGAGCTATTAAAGCACTGGGGATAGAGGCAGATGTTTATCATTGCAACGAGGGACATGCAGCCTTCCAAGGTTTGGAAAGGTTGAGAGAATTGGTAGATACTGGGCTGAGCTTTGAGGAAGCGCTGGAAGTGATTAGGGCTAGTTCGCTTTTCACTACACATACGCCGGTTCCTGCGGGGCACGACTACTTCTCAGAAGGTATCCTTTATCAGTATATGGCAGATTGGCCCTCTAAGATCGGTATTGATTGGGCTCGCTTTATCGGACTAGGGAGGGTGCAGGCAGATGATTCTCAGGAGCTATTTTCGATGAGTCATTTAGCCATTCGTTTATCTCAGGAAGTGAATGGGGTAAGCAAGCTGCACGGAGCCGTTTCTCAAAAAATGTTCAATGTTCTTTATCCTGCTTTCCAACCGGTAGAACTGCACATTGGCTACGTTACTAATAGTGTGCACTATCCTACTTGGATTGCTAAGGAATGGGACGACCTATACACCGAAACCTTCGGCAAAGCCTTTAAGGCGGATCAATCCAATAAGAAGTACTGGCGCAAAATCCATGAGGTGGCTGATGAGAAGATCTTGGAGATTAGACAGCTACTGAAGAAACGACTTTTGGGGGCGGTGAGAACCAAACTACAGAAAGATCTTACCCGTCGAGGAGAAGGGCCACGGGCTATTTTCTCCATTATTAATAATATTCAAGACGATGCGCTGGTTATCGGTTTTGCTAGACGTTTTGCTACCTACAAGCGCGCGCATCTGCTATTTAGTAATCTAGATAGATTGGCTGATATTGTTAATGATGCGGATCGTCCAGTGATCTTCTTGTTTTCCGGTAAGGCGCACCCAGCGGATAATGGAGGCCAGGACTTGATTCGTCATATCATCCATGTGTCGAAGCAAGAACGATTTGCAGGTAAGATTATCTTCCTAGAGAACTACAATATGGAGATCGCCAAATACCTAGTACAAGGTGTGGATGTTTGGTTGAACACGCCTACGCGCCCTAAAGAGGCTTCGGGTACTAGTGGAATGAAGGCGGCCTTGAATGGGGTGATGAACTTCAGTGTCTTGGACGGCTGGTGGGCAGAGGGATATCGTCCTGATGCGGGATGGTCGTTGCCCTTAGAACGGACTTACGAAGATCAAAATCTACAGAACGAACTGGATTCCGAGTCGATCTATAATATCTTGGAAGGGGATATCATCCCGACCTATTATCATGAGGATAAGTCAAAGTGGGTTTCCTTCATTAAGCAAATCATTGCAGAAGTAGCACCCCAATTCACCATGAAGCGGATGCTGGATGATTACTTTGATCGCTTCTATAACAAGCTAGCGGTTCGTCACAAGTTGCTGCGAAAAGATAAGTTTAAGCAAGCCTTGAGTCTTACCACCTGGAAGCAAAGTTTGCGAGATCAATGGGATGCTGTTCATGTAACTTCTTCTAATCTTTTTGACGCAGAGAACAATGCCCTAATGGTGGGGGATCCTTTCAAGGGAGACATAACACTCCACGTCGGTGACTTAGACGCCAAGAATATTGGGGTTGAAGTGGTGTTCTTCAAAAGGGTGAAAGAAGTGGAACTAGAATTGAAGCTGAAGGAGGAACTGCGTTTGGTCACAGTAGATGGCAAGGAAGCTACCTATAGTTGTGATATTGAACCTAAGCTAGCTGGCGTATATGAGTTCGGTTTTAGGGTATACCCAAAAAGCGATCTTTTACCGCATCAACAAGATGTTGGATTGGTGAAGTGGGTTTAAGTATAATACCCAGATAGCTTGCAGATAAAAAGATAAAGTGGAGCCGGTCATACCGTGCTCCACTTTTTCATAAATCCACTTTTCCAATTCAAAATATACTAGCCAAAGTAGCTGGATACGATCCAAAAGTTTTGGCTTTCAGTATAGTTTTTTTGGGTCAAGAGCTGGGCCTGATGCACGCCCAGCTGCGGGACTATTTGAGATAAGTGATAGTTGTATAAAATGGGGTTTTAGGGGTTCAAGGGATTACAATCGTGTCAAACGAAACATTTAGTTTTTTGGGTGTAGCCAACTTGCTACAGTGGTTTATCCGCTCAAATCTTGACTTGTTACCACAACTCAAAGTTTTTTTGTGATTACTCATCATGGTGCGGAATAATGTGGGATTGTATAAGTATATCTAAGCCATTATGGAAATCTTACCCTTCCCGATTATATTTTTTTTGGAAACTAGATGGTGTCTAGCTTAATTGTTCATTTCGAGGAGGTTAGGGATTAAGAACATTGGTGATTTCTTTAGAACTGTTGCTGGGAAAGGCTTAGGAAATCAGAATTATTGTGTAAATTTTGACCTCAAACACTTTCCAGTCGAATTTTATTAAGATAAAGCACACCCAATTAGACAACGTAGAACGGATGAAGGAGTTAGTTCTCCCCCTTCTCCTTTATTTGTATTTCCTCGTATGATCAATTGTTGTAATGTCTAAGCCTACTATATTTTGGCCTTACACAAGGGCTATCACTACATTGTTATTAATTGGGAACTTGATTGGGGCACCGACAGGTATACATGCTGCAAGTCCTGATGTAGATAGCCTTTTGAGGACATCCCGTACCTATTTGGAACAAGCTGTCGCCATGAATGACGATTTTCCTGCAAAGCGAGAATTGGCAAGCCAGGCTGCAGCAGGGTTTGAGCTATTGCAAGAGGATAGTCTTTTGCTTGAGGCAAGATATGAAATGGCGCGGGCCTCCTATTATCTGAAGGATTCAATCACCTTTGTGACTGAGATTCAACCTTTAATGGAAACCTATTTGGCCGGGAAGGACACGAGCGCTATCGTTCGTGCCTACAATTTGCAGGGTGCCTTCTACTTTAGTCAAGGGAATGTGGAGAAAGGTACAGAGATGATGGAAATCCCAGATCAGTTGAACTATTATTCGGCGAACTCCTTGGAGGAAAACGTCTTTAACCTAGGAGCATTAGTAGATATTGGATTGGGATACATGATGAACATGGATACGGTTAGCTATTATGTTAACCGACTACAACAGTTAGCTTCCAAGTATGAAGATCCTTCTGTGCAAGTAGTTAGCCGCTTTAAGTTGGCACAACTCTTTAATAAAGCCTTGAATTTTGAGGCTTCCCTGCAGTTGCTAAGGGAGGCCTATCCCTACCTGAAAAACCTGGACAATAAAGGCTTTTCCTATATCTATTACCGAAGCCTTGTCAATAGTTTTATCAACCTGGGGATGCCAGATTCCGCTAGTCACTATATTGAAATATTGCAAGAAGCGGTAAATTACCCTCCAGGTGATCCGAGAGGATGTTATGCCATTGTATCCAAGGTCAGAGCGGATATGGAGATGAATCAGCTTTCTTACCTGCCTCTGGAATTTGAAGTATGTTATGGTCTACTAACTTCCAACCTTGGGGATCAAAAGAAAGCGGACATCAATACGCTCAGTACTATCTATGCGAAAAGTAAATTCCTGTTACTGAAAGAGGATTGGCGAGAATTAGCGCAGGTCCTAGACTTATTGATTGCCTGTAGTGAGACTGCCAAAAGCAATCAGTTTTTGGCTTATGCCTATCAAATTAAATACGAATCTTTAGCGGCACAAGGTCAGATAAAGCGAGCTTTGGACGCCCACATAGCCTACAAAAGCTATAGCGATAAGATCAACCAGCTCATCTTCACCCAAAGCGAAACCTTAATCAGAAATCAATACAACTTGCAGCTGATGCAAGAAGAAAATAAGGTGCTGCAAGTAGAAAATCAGAACCAAAAACTTCGGTTAACGAAGGACAGAAGTGTACTACTCCTATTCCTAGCAGGCTTGCTGTTACTAGGACTTTTGGTGACCTACTTTTTTCGACTATCTTACCTCAGGGCTCAACAAGGCAAGGAACTTAGCCGCTTGATTAAAGAACGAACGGAACAATTAGAGCAGACTAATTTGGAACTGACTCAGACCAATAGTGAGCTTTTGGAAAGCAATACGGAATTGGAGCGTTTTGCTTTCATTGCTTCTCATGACTTAAAAACACCATTGCATAATATTATCAAGTTTTCCGGTTTGCTGAAACACAAATTAGAGCCAGTGGCAACCGATGATATTAAAGATTACCTGTCTTTCATCATCCAAGGGGGGAAGCGAATGAATTTCCTAATTGAAGATGTATTAGAGTACTCTAAATTGTCGAGACCTGATAATGGAGGTCAAAAGGAAGTCATTGATCTGAATCGATTGGTCGATGATATCACTCGGTCCATTTCTGAGTATCTGGATAGCCGTAACGCAAGTATTTTGGTGACTACCCCACTTCCGAGTATTTTCTGGTGTCATTCCAAAATATTTATGCTCTTCAAAAATTTAATTGAAAATGGAGTGAAGTATAATGAATCTCCGGAGCCAACAATTTCTATCTGGACCAGCGATGAAAAAGGAGAATTGAACCTGTATTTTTCCGATAATGGTATCGGGATAGGAGAGGAGTACCACGAGAAGATCTTTCTGATGTTTACTCGACTCCATAATCAGACCGAATATGAGGGTTCAGGTTTAGGACTAGCTGCCTGCAAGAAAATTGTTGAGGAGTTTGGTGGTACTATTCAGTGCAATGGGCAGGATCAAATCGGTACTACGTTTCGTATAAGTCTCCCTCAGGAAATTTTGACTACTGATGAAGCGCCAGCAAACCATAAGTAACAGCTCTTTCCTTCCTAATGGGAAGTCACTATCATTGAGGTTAATTGCTAGCCTATGAAGATTTTGATCCTTTCTCTACCATTTATCTTGATGTCTACGCTAGGTTTTTCTCAAAATATACTTGAGGCCTTACAACTAAAAAGTGATTTGCTTGGGGAATATGTGGAAGGGGAACTAAGGTCTACCGATACCATTATTGACCTGAAAAATGGCTATTATGAAGCGTTTTTAGCTGCTGGAGGCGGCGATAAAACCATAACGAGACAAGCGGCTGTCTTCCGTAATCAGGATGGTACAAGAACCCTAGGAATTGCCATAACTGAATATGATTTTGTGTGCTTTCATACCAAAACCCTCTTCTATGAAATTCCCTCATCGAAAGACAGTATTACTGCCGTTTTACCTGCTGAAATACTTCCGAGGTTGACTATTGGAGAATTTCTATCAGATACCACTGTTATCTCTGTTCTACAAAAGTATCTGCCAGCCATTCAAGAAAACTATTTGGGGGCAGATGCGACCATAGATAAGGTCCTATCCGAGATTTATCATATAAAATATCTACTTCCTCAAAAAGGTACTAATCTAGTGGCTACCTTGGGAGTCTGCGATTATATTCCTACAAACGTAGTTGGCATAAGCCCTGATGATTGGTCAATGATCGAAAACAACTTCATACCAATTGAACTAGCCTATGATAAAACCCGAAAGGTGTTTAAGAGGATGCCAACAGGGAATAAACAGCATTAAAGGGACTTTTCCCGCATCAATGTACTGCCGCGCGAATTTATGACTCCTTAGTATAGTAGCCTGAAAAATTCCTTTTTGATTATGGAAGAAAATATGTTTTGTAAAGCGGGATACAGGACTTTAAGTAGTGTTGGATAAGTCCTACCGGATCTTATGAGGCTCTTTTGAATGTATGCTGCGTTGCAGAACCGGGCTTGTTAGCGCTGCTAGCATCCCGAATCTATCTGGCGGCTAGACAGGCCTGCGCCTTGCCTAAATTCAAAATAGCTCTCCTAATATACCAGATCACTTATTCACCACTACTTACATAGGAGGAGATGCAGTCTTACGGAATCTTTTTCATCGAATTACGGTTTCAGATAATGATGAAACTAGTTCTTATTTCTGATACACACGCGCGACATCGAGAGCTCACCAAAATTCCTTCTGGTCAAATAATTATACATGCAGGCGATTTCTCTCGCTACGGTGAAGTATAGAGATATAGCCAGAAAGACCTGAAATCCTAGATTCCAAACGCCTAAATAATTTATTATTTTGGGCAACAGGTAACAAAAACCGAGAAAGCCGAGATAAATGAGTAAATACCAAGAAGCCGAAGACCGATTACATGAACTTCAAAGTGGCTCTGATCTAGCCTGGAAATCCTTTTATGAAGATATGAGAAGTCCTTTTCGCATGTTCTTCATGAAGCGGGCGAGTATGGGGCCGGAAGAAGCTGGGCAGTTGTTTCATGATACGATGATCATTTTTCATCGCAATGTATTGCAGCGGAAATTGGTAGCCCCTTTGCAGAGTAGTCTGAAGACTTATCTTTTTGGTATTGGTAAAAACGTATTGCGTAAGGAAGGACGAAAAGGAGATTGGGAAGCGGAGATCCCGGAAGTGTCTATTGATGCCGCTATTGAATCGGCCCATGAAAGAGCGGCCAAGGCCGACCTAGTTCGCCGGTTATTGGCAAAGATTGGCGATTCTTGTCGAAAACTCTTGGAGTTGGTTTATCTAAAAGGGTATGTGATGGAGGCCGTTGCCCAAGAACTAGGGGTAGCGAATGAGGGAACCATCAGAAAAAGAAAATTTGACTGTTTAAAGAAAATGCGCCAGTTATTGGAAGAGAAGAAAGAGGTATGAAGGAGACAGATGGCAGAAAACAGATAAAAGCGCTGGACCATTGACAACAGATAACCAGCAGTAGAACCTTTATAAAACCATGGACGATAAAGTCTATACAGTAGAAGAAATTGAAGCCTTTTGCCTAGGTAGCTTACCGGCGGATCAGCAGTTGACTTTTGAGCAGCGACTGGAATCGGATGAGCTATTCCGGCGAAGGGTCAGACTAGTTCAGTCCATTCTAGATGGTTTTGTAGCCTTGGCGAGCGAACAACTCGAGGAGCGCATGGCTGGCTGGGCAAGCACTTTGCAGGAACAAGAGGATGCCGAATTGATCGAATGGTATCTCAGCGATGAACTAGGACCTACTGCTAAGAAGTACGTCGAAGAACGTCGGCTGACAGATGCTACATTTGACACTCTTTTTCAATCTCAGCAAGAAATATTCGCAGGATTAGAAGCTGCCCAGGCAGATGACTTTGCCAGTAAACTCGCTACTTGGGAAAAAGAAACCCAGGCAGAAACACCCGTAAGACCATTGAATCTGTGGATCAAAAGGTTTTCCATCGCGGCTTCCATAGCTCTGGTGCTAAGTCTGGGTGGCTGGGGATACATGAAAAACCAATACTCCAATCAAAAACTCTTTGCAGCTCTGTATCAATCCCCAAATATCGGAAGTACGATGGGAGGGCAAGGGCTAGATGGCTTTAAAGAAAGATTCTCCACGGCTCACCGAAGTCTCCAGGCTAAACAATTTGACAAGGCTACGCAAGAGTTTATAGCCTTGAGTACAGCTCTGGAAGCACTTGATCTTGATCCATTGGCAAAATCCTATTACAACGATAATTTGGAATGGAGTTTACTATTAGCTCGATTAGGAAATGATGATATCGGTAATGACTTTGATGTGAAATTGGAGCAGATGGCTAAGGATCAGAACCACGAATACCGGACACAAGCCCAGACCTTACGCACTCAGCTCAACAGCTTTTGGCGGTAGCTTAGGCTACCGAATGCTTGCGATAGAAATACCCACCGAATAGTAAGAAAGGAATCCCTAGCCAAAGGAAAAGCCATTTCTCTCCTTTAGTTGACAAAGAACGTTGATTACCAACTGAGACAAATGCTGCCCAATAAACGGGGTGTGCATCCATGTTATCCGAGGATGTAATATGCTGTAGCTTGGCGGTGCGTAGAGCGTCGGACTTACGTTTACCCTTTTTCAGTTCCCCATAAAAGAGTTCCGTTAGTTTATAGTTGGCCTCATCATTGATTTGCCACAAGGTGGTGACTAGGCTGCGAGCTCCTGCATACAGAAATCCACGAGCAAGGCTGATGATGCCTTCGCCCTGGTGCAGTTGGCCCACCGCTGTTTCGCAAGCACTGAGGAGAACCAATTCTGCATCCAGGGCGAGAAGGTAGATATCTCGTGTATATAAGCTATCGTAACCTCCTTTACCATCAGCAAAAACAATAAAAGAAAAGTCCCCCGCTAGCCGATTGGCCTTGGCATGGGTGGCTAGGTGGATGATTTGGTATTTTGGGGCCAAGGCGACGAACTGTTCTATGGTAGCGAGATCGCGGAGGAAGACCTCACCTACGAAATGCTTTTCGGCAGTTTGGATGCTTTCTGCGTTTCTATATAATTGACCAAATTCATTTTGTCCATTAAAGTCAGGGGCTAATCCCAGGAACTGTCCCCGTATCTGCTCCCGTTGTAGCAATTCCAGGTATAATTCGGCACTATAGGAGTAGGCAATTTCGTAATCGTGGATTAGGTAGGGATAGTTAGAAAACTGACAGGAATTATCCGGCCCAGACAGGAGCGCTTCAAATGGAAGATAATTCAAAACTCCATTTGGAATAATAAGTAGTTGTTGTCCTGGGGGAAGGTGCTCCTTGATTGGGCCAAATAAGTAGGCGTAAAGCTGATTACCTAGTTCACTGTAGGTATGACATAGGTCCTGCAAGGACTCATCCCCCAATTGAAAATTTTCAATGGATTGCCGGAATTTTTGTACCCAGTCGGCCAAGGGGAAATCCTTCGGAATCTGAACACAGGTTTGTTGCTGCTCAGAAAAAATGAAAACATAAATCGATCTTTCTCCCACAAAGTATTCGACCAGACTTTGCTTGGACTCCAACATGTCCTGATAATCTCTTATCAAGTGCATTGGTTGTGGAGCAGCTGCCCAAATGCCTTTTTGCCCTTTTCCTAAATCTTCGAACCAGCTTTTGTAGGCCTGCTTTTGATTGAGTAGGCTGATCCTTAGATCGCTAAGGAGTGAATCTGGGGCGCCATTTTCCTCTGCGGCATAAATCTGTTTTTCGAGTTCGGCAATCTCCTTTTGATAGTCTGCATCGGTCTGTTGCCACTCCGTTCTTTGCAGGCTCGATGGGTCAGATTCTGCTTTTCTGATGGCCTCTAGGAGTAAAATGCTCTTGTTCCGCTCTGCCAATTGAAAGGCACGATCCAAGTACTGCTGATCCCGCGTTTCATGCCAGAGGGTATAAGCCATATCGATCCCTTCTTCGGTAATCGCCTGTTGCTTGCTGATATGTTCTAGTTTAGAAGACTCATAAAGGTAAGAGGCTCGGATTCTCCATTCTACCTCATATAGAAGATCATGACAGGCTAAGGCCAGTCTGAGGTCGTCGAGTTCATTTTGAGCTTGAAATCTAGCTTGCAAGGTACGTGCTTTAGCCAAGAGGGCCTCGCCGATCACTCGCTCTGCTCTAATCCGAGCAATGGTTGGGTTTCCAAGCTTTGTTTCCGTCTCAAAATCTCCAACGATCGCTCGGAGGGCTTTTTGGTGGAGGAGTAAGGCCTCTTCCCAACGCTGCTCCTCTCGGAGGGCTTCTGCATGCGCGGAATAGGTTCTAGCCAATTCCCGATGCTTAGCAGAGGGATAGACCTCAAGATATAACTGCTCAGCTTTTTCAAACTGGACAATCGCGTCAGCTGTAGCTTGGGTTTGCAGGAAAAAATCACCCAGATTTTGCTTGATTTTAGCTTGATCTAAGCGTAAACCGACATAGCTCGATTGATCAAAAAATCGCTGTATCGCATGGTCTGCTAGGGAGGCGTGGTGGAGCACATTCTTACGATCTCCTAATTCCATGTAGCACTTCACCAAATTTCCATGGAGTAGGCCTTTGGGGAAATCATGTAAGTTGGGCAAAGTAAGCCCTCCTTCCAAGTAGGAAATGGCTTTGTCCAAAGCACCTTTGTCCCTGGTGATATCCCAGCGGCTGATGAATTGTACGCCCTGGTCATTATGCGCTTCGGCAGCAATATTGCTTTCTTCGGCAGATAGGGCGAGCTGGAGGAATTGGTCTAGCAAGACTTCAGCCATAGAGAAATCTCCCATCATCGTTTTCAAATTCCCCCATTCTTGGAAAATGTAAATACCAATGTCGAGGTCTTCTTGACCCAGTTGATCCACCAAAATCTCCTTGGCACGTTGGTAAAATCGACTCGCGGGAAGGTATTGTTCTACGCCATATTTGTAAGTGTATCCCAGGTTTACCGCTAGCCAACCTAGAGCTTCCCATTCTTCTTGACCTTTTGGTGATCGCCACAGTTTTTCAACCGTTCCTCTTTGCAGAATAGCAATGGCTTTTTCTGGCGCTTGGAGTTCATCTCGATAAATTCTTGAGATGTCTTTCAAGCCATTGACCCATGCCAAGAGGCTATCTTGTTGGACATAGCGTTTTTCCGCCTTCGATAGGAAAAACTCAAGGCTATCAGCGTGTTGTTGGCGGCAGGCTTCTGCCGCCAACTCCAAGTATTGGGCTCCGCTTATTCTTCCGGGGGAAGCCGCAGTTACCCAGATACAACTACAGCATAGGGATAAGGTTAGCAGTAGGTCACGCATGATAAAGAATTGGTTTTTTGGATGCCTGCTAACAGGCATCAAGGGTATATACAGGGGTCTTAACTTTCTACGTTTTGTGGGTCTTGGTACGAGTTAAGATCTTAGTCTCCTAATGAGTAATAGCAATAAAATCAGGCCTACAACAATCAGGATCGCTAACCACCAGGGTAAGCTCAATAACCATTGCCAAAAGTCAAAAGGTGGACAATCGCAGCTTTCACACTGCAAAATAGCTTCCGATTCAGTGTTACTTACTTCTGCTTCGGTCAACTGATTGGTCTTAACGGGCAGGGTGCAGACAGCTTCATTATCCTCTTCATCAAATCGAATGCAAGCCTGCATTTCAGGGATATCCTCTAGGTTCACACCTGCTTCTGTCAAAAGCGTGAAGGTAATTTCCCCAAAAGTAGATGGATCACCCGCACCGTATTGCGCCACCGATTCAATTTGGAAATCCAATAACTTCCAGGTCAATGTTCGTGTATTTTGATCCAAATCCATCACGATCTGACCAGAGGAAGCTGGATCTAATGGAGGATAAACTCTCAAGAGTGAGTCAAATACGCTATTCAGTTGAATCTCTTCCGGTATCTCAATGCTGATAAAGATATTTCGCGTTGCTGCCAGGCCGTCATTTTCAAAATGTACTGTGGCAATCATCTTTTGAGCTCCATCCGTATCCGGTGGGCAGCTACAGGCATCTAATTGCATGTAGTTGGGGTCATAGGAACTCGCCAAGCGCGAATTCACCTCCATGAGATCTACCAAGGTGGTGGCAGCGAAAAAAGGCTGTTCAAATCCCCCTTCCAATAGGGCATTGCCAAACCAACCTTCATTCTGTTCTCCTTGATTTGCCGTTAGTAAAACGGAATCTAAACCTAGTTCACTTCTTCTTTTAGCATCTTCATCTGTCAGGCCAAAGTCAAAACCTGGCCCTTGTCCCGTATCTTCATTGTACACGGTCATCATAGCTAGGAGCTTGGTGCCACCTAGTCTTTTTGGACTGAATTTGTCCAATAGAAGAGAGTCCACGGTAAACTGTACAAATATATGCCGCTCTTCTCCTGGAGCTAGGTTACTGAAATTCCAAAATAGATTTCGCTTATACTCCGCCTGTAAGGTACTGACCGGAATGTTGGCAGCTTGAAAGGTTGTACCAAGGATTTCATCATTATAGATCAGTGTCGTATCTAGCTGAAATTCAGCGTAGTTGGGATTGGTTTGTCCTAAGGATTTGGCGGGAACTTGGACTTTTCCACCATTTTTTCCTTCCACCTGGTACAGCTGACTTTGGGTGATCACCCCATCAAAGAACAGATATACTTGTCCACTGAGACTTCTTCGACCCACAGAATCTGGGTTCTTAATGGACAGTATCCACAGCGAAGTATCACTGGGCAGCAAAGGCTCCATGTGTTTTTGCAGATGGAGTAAAGCATTAGGCTGGACCGCAATGCTATTCTCGACCGGAATGCTATCAAATTCAGCTTGGTGCACACTGCTGATCTGTGTACTAGTCCGTTTCGGAGGTGGCTTGCCGCCGCCATACAAAGCATTCTTGTATAAGATTACATCATGGCTTTTAGGACTTTCGCTAGCAGGGACTGCATAGCGATGATTGACCGCAGTACTGTCCCGTACATATTGAAAATTGCCATCACCAAAAATCCACAGAAATCTGTAATAGGGAGTCTCCGCCTTAATGCCATTCAAAGGGAGCAAAGGCATCGGGAGGTTAATCACATTGAGTTGAGTGGAATCCTCAAATTCTGGCCCCAAGTCATCGGGCTTGGTAGGGATAATATTTTGAGTAAAGGAAATGGTCGGAAGTAATAAACAATAGAGTAGGAGAGGAAGGACCCTTTTGAAAAGGCATGACGCTAATGGGCCATTTCCACAGGTGTTGGGAGACATGGTGTACATAGTTGCTTGCCGGTTAAAAAAATAGGGTTTTACATAAGCCCTCCTACGATAGCCTATTTCTCTCATGAGTTGAGACAAACGGCTATGAGGCTGGTACTTACCTATTAAAAGTAGGTACTTATCTACAATTGCTTGCAGTAATAGCCAAGTTTTCATCGGTTTTTTGGGTTGAGTAGGGCGACAAGAGCAGTTTTCAGATCGGAAGTCTGTTAACCTATCCCGATCCGCTGCTCTTATGCCGACTACATTGGTGCTAATAACAAATGGTTCCAAGTGGATACTGCGATTAAGTAGTATAGCAGTTCTTCTTGGAAGTTTTTGATGGTTTTGTTTGTATAGTACCTTAATCTAAACCGAATGGAAAATCCTTCAAAGAGGATCTTCCATTACCAATTTGCTTGGGTTTAGTTTGGTTTTGGGGTAGTCAGTCTTAGCAAGTAGGAAAGGTGAAATCGAAAAGCGGAATTCATTGTAAATGCGCTTCCCACTTCGGAATTCCAACCTCCCACTTTGAGTAAGTGTTTGTTGTAGTTTTGTGTGTGTATGGCGGCGATATAGACGTATGATCGTGGTATGTAGAATGCCCTTTCGGACAAAAAAATATTAAGCTTGTTAGGAAAGGCTCAGTTGACCTTATTGGAGTCCGTATAAAAGAAAACTGGGCAGCAGTTCATTCACCGCTACCCAGCCCGGAATAATAGCAACTATCTACTTATCTCCAATTGCCCTTCTGAAAAATAAAACACCCTAAGAAAAAAGTTCTTACTTCTTTGATCGCTGTCAAAGAATTGTTTCTTCGGTCTACTGACGTTATTTCTTTTGTGGTTTAGCTTAAAAAAAGCTAGGGATGACTAATGGAAAATATTGTAATCTCATGTGTAATTTTCTCACAGTCAGTAGTTGTTTTACTTTCGTATTTCTTGTGCTATTATCCCGTATTTCAATGAACAATATATTCGCGGAAGTCGATACTAATCATTTGCTTGCTAGAGCGTAAAGGATAGATCCTGCCACCCTATAGAGGTGGCAGAACCTCCAAATTGCCCTATGAACAGTTTCTCTTTATCCTAGCATGCTAGATTGGACACAGCCGTTTTGGATGGGTCGAATCTGATGCTTAATAGTGGAGATGAGGCGGTAACCTCATCTCCTACTATAGTGATCATAGTGTTTTTCTTTCGCTTGCTTGCCTTGGCAAGTAGGCGAAAAAAAGAGTTGGACGGAAGTGCCCTTACCGCCGTCCAACAGCGTAAGTGAGTCTTGTAATAAAGGACAGATAGATTGAGAAATAAACCAGAATGATATCTTTCGGATTATGGCTGAATAGAAACCTTAGTTTCTCTGATCAGATACCGATGTTAGATTTTGGATACGTTCATTTGGCATTTGAAGGCAACCATAATCCGAAAGATCTACAAGACCCTGTACCGTTTTCTTTCAAGTTTGTTTGTATTCCCTTTTGAATACGATACAAATGTATAGGGGAAATCGCCCCCTCGAAAACCAAAAAAGGGGAAAAGTTCGGGTTTCTAAGGGTGTTTTTTTGCTAGGTTTAGAGCAGTATAAATCTGCCTCTGACCACAGTTAGTAATTCTGTATAGAGTATAAATAATTGATAATAAGGGTATTGGTTTGATTTCTCTTCCCTGTCACTTTACATTTTTCCTACATGCAAAGTTTCTGTTTAAATCGAGTTTCTAAAACCCGAAAAAAAATTCTAAATTGAGCAAAAAAGTGTGTTTTTCTTGATTTTCCTGTTCGTAGGGGAGGTAATTAGAGTAGAAAATAGGGTAGCCAATGAAAAAAAGAGATGATCTTTTTCATTTAATCAAGGCCATGTCTAAGTCCGAAAAGCGATATTTCACTTTGGACGCCAAAAAAAGTAGTTCTAAAGGGAGTAAGTATCTAGTGCTGTTCCAGGCTGTGAACGATATGGAGATATATGATGAAGCAAAGTTAAAGAAAAAATTTGGTAAAAATCTGCGATATGATAAATCTTATCTATATGAGGCTATCATGCGCAGTATGCGTGATTATCGAAGTGCGAATTCCTTTGCAGCTAGAATTAAGGAGATGATTTTGGATGCAAAGTACCTGGATGAACGCGGATTATACGAGCAATGTGGGGAGCGACTACACGAGGCGAAGCAATTGGCGGTGGAACTCGATGATCAGTTATCCTTATTGGAGATTAATAAGGCGGAACGCTTGCTGATCCGCCAGACGAAGGGCAAAAACTATGCAAAGGAGATAGCAGTATTAATTCAAGAGAAAGAAGTAAGTGTAAATGCGATTGAGGAAGAGCTTCGTTACGAAGATTATCTCGACAGGCTTTATGTCGACATTAACAAGCGATTCGAATTGAAGAGAGAAGAGGAGATTAGAGAATTTAAGAATAAGTACCCTGTATCCCTTTTTGAAGCTTCTTCACTAGATCTTTCGGCACGTGCTAAGTTAAGGTACTACCAGAGTTGCGCTTTATACTATCAGCTGTTAAGAGATTCTGATCAGGTCTTGAACCATTATTCAAAAGTGGTGGATTGGTGGGATCAATACGAGAAAATCAAAATTGAAGAATTTTATAAATACATTATCGATGTCTCCAATTTATTACATGGATTCTACGCAAAGGAGGCTTACCATGAATTTCCTGCCCTGATTGAAAAGTTAGAAAAAGAAACTCCTCGAAACCACCATGATCAGGGAGTAGTGTTTCAGAAGGCGACCATCTATAAATTACTATATTATATTAACACTGGATTTGATGAAGGTATAGAGGAGGTCGTTGAAGGTGTAAAATCGGGCCTAGACAAATATCAAATCTCGGCGGGTAGTCGAAACGTTCTAATATTCAATACTTCGGTGATGCTATTTATGTTGGAAAAATTTGAGCAATGTGTGGTTTGGAATACAAGAATTATTAGAGGCGATAAATATATCACCCGGAGAGATATTAGAAACGGTGTTATGTTATTGAATTTGGTGGCAACCTATGAACTAGAGAACATCGATAAGTTTGAATCCTTTCAAAGAGCCATCTATAGATATTTCGCCAAACATGGAACGTTGGAGACTTACCGATTTGAAAGTAGAATATTGAGCTTCTTCAGAGAATTAGCTGCTGCTCCTACCGGGGAAATACCCAAACTGTATCGCAATCTTCGGGATTACCTTATACAGATAAAGAACAATCCTGAAGTCAAAGTTTCACTAGGATTAGATGAACTGCTGCTGCTTTGGGTAAACAGCAAATTAGAGGAAAAATCAATTATAATGCAGATTAAAGAAAAGAACTCAAATGCGGTAGCTTAGACAGCCCTGCTGCTAACTTCTATGGCATTTCCAATTCTGCGAATCCGAACTACGCTATCCTTTAAATCGAAGAAGTTCTGGTTACAATTTGCCCCTCCGGGTTCTACTATCGCAATATCAATATCAGATGCTCCGATAATGCCTAGTACTCCATTATCTATGTGATAAAACATCGTCCATTGTGCCTTCTCTGTGGGCAACTTGATGGTCTTCGCGGCTGCAATCTCCTCAGATGTAGGCGGCTCTATGGCGGTAGCCACAGACAATTGACCTTTTAAACTACCGATTAGAACACCACGTGGATTATTGAAAGGGAAATCAATGGATCTTCCGTTGTCGATAAGGTAAAGGGTACTCATATCGGAAGATACAGTAATGGAGTTGACCATGGTTGTAATATGTTTTTTGACCGGCATGGGTTTTGGGTCCCTCGGTATTTCCTTCCGATTGAAGCGAAAAAGAGCCAGTACCCGGTCCAAGATAGACATAATGCTGTATGTGATAGATGCGTGACAAATGTAATGAATAATTTCCTTCTTAGGCAAATCTTGTGGACAATCATAAAAAGAGATGAATAAGCGATGCTGACGATTACTGTCAGTAAAGCGTTGCCTTTCGTTTTTGAGTGTCCCGAAACACGAGATTTGTCTAAGAACCAATAATTGTAAGCGCCTGAACACTTTTTCTTTACATGAAATGTGACATTTTTTCTGATTTATGAGCCCTTGATAAACCATATCCATTTTGGACTGTTAGAGGCTCATCTTCGAAAAAATGATTAAGATCTATTCACTATGTCCACAGCTCTACTCTGGTTTAGAAACGATCTTCGGCTAACAGATAACCTGGCTTTGCAAGCCGCCTTGAATGAATTTGATCAAATATTACCCCTTTATGTCTTTGATGAACAATGGCTAGGAGAGGATCAATATGGTTTCGTTAGAACTGGACCGTATCGTTTACAATTTCTCTTGGAATCCTTGCAAGACCTCAAGACTCACTTGCAGGAATTGGGTAGTGATTTATTAATTCGTCGAGGAAATCCTGCTGAGATCATCCCAACCCTATTAGAGGAATTCGACTGTTCCCAGGTATTTTGTAGCAAAGAATACACCAGCGAGGAGATTAAGGTAGAACAGGCCCTGAGAAAACAGGTGCCTTTCTCTGCTATTCATAATAGTACCTTGATCCATCCAGATGATGTAGTTTTTGATATTCATAGAATGCCAGAGGTATTTACGGCTTTCCGGAAGAAGGTCGAACGCTATAGTAAGGTCAGAGCGACGGTTCCCAGCCCTGAATCTGTTCCTTCCCCTGATTTTGTGGGAGATCAAGTGCCGAGCTTGCGTGATTTTGGAATAGAACCTGCTCCATATGACGAGCGAGGAGTCTTGCCCTTCAAAGGAGGGGCAATGGCGGCCTGGGGGCGACTGGATCACTACTTTTGGGAAACAGAATGCCTATCCACTTATAAGGAAACCCGGAATGGAATGATTGGGGCAGATTACTCCAGTAAGTTTTCCCCATGGTTGGCTAATGGCTGCATTTCTCCTCGATCCATTTATCAGGAGGTGGAGAAGTACGAGGTTGAGGTGGAAAAGAACAAATCGACTTACTGGCTGAAATTTGAACTGCTTTGGCGGGATTTCTTTCGATATACGGCTATGCGTTATGGCAATCGTATTTTTTATGCTGCGGGTATCAAGGACCAGCCTCGGCAGTGGAAGTATCAGCCCAAAGTGGTCCGCAGATGGATCAATGGAGAGACGGGGGATGAATTGGTGGATGCTAATATGCGAGAATTGAAGTTGACGGGCTTCATGAGCAATCGAGGACGACAAAATGTAGCCTCTTACCTAGTCCACCGATTAAAGCAGGATTGGCGAGTGGGAGCGGCATGGTTTGAATCTATGCTGATTGATTATGATGTATGTAGTAACTATGGTAACTGGATCTATGCAGCAGGCGTTGGAAATGATCCTAGAGATCGAGTATTCAATACGCAGCGCCAAGCTCATATGTATGATCGAGATGGGGCTTACCGAAGTTTATGGTTATCAGCCAAGGAGGTTACCTAGGCAAGCTATCTTTAGACTATTTCAGGGACTCCGGTTGGTAATCGCTGGGTAGAATCCAAGCTACGCCGCGGGTACCGATATAGCCGCTGAAGGCAATGTCACTATCTCCCATAGTACCGTCTGCCCTGATTCGGCAATGATCTTCTCCAATGAAAATGCCAGACTGAATAGGCTGCTTCTTTTTGTGTTTGTTGCGCGGGAGGGGCCGACCTTTAGCATCTCCATAATATAAGATGGCCAGGTGTTTTCCAGCTAAGCCGTCAATTTCCATTTGCTCTCCCTCAACCTTACGCAGATAGGGCTGTAGATCAATTTCTTTCAGTTGAGGTTTCTGTCCAAACCTATTCCTACTTTGCTCATATACTCGATACCCATTTTCTTCCAATTGATCATTGTACAGCGATCGGAGAAAGTGCAGAGCAGAGTTGTAGTAGGCGAACTGACGATTTCTTAAATGTTTGGCCTTCGGCTTGCCCGACTTTGATTCCGCGGGTATAAAAAAGTAGTGACCTAGATGGGAAGTTTTACCTTGCTTATAAGAGGATAGAAAACGGGTGAGATCCACTTGTAAGGTATAACCCAGATCCGGGAGACTAATCTCCAGTGGCGCTTTTCCTCGGGCTTGTAAATTAAGAATCTCTTCAAAAGCATAATAGCTGCTGTCTTCTGCCCAGGTGCCATCTGTACGATTTCCCTGAAGTACAATTTTTCTAAATCGCTTGGAGGTAGTGTTTAACTTCTTATCTCGCCGGTCTCTGTTGAAGAGAATAGCCTCCTCATTGTTGATCTTAGCTCTTTTTCCCCAATCATCCGTCCCCAAGAAAGTGGCACGAAATTCTTGGAGATTTTCCATTCTGCGATCCTCGTCTTGTACAACTACGGTTTGAATCATTTGTCCTTGTACCCCAAGAGCAATCGTGATACGTTGCGTGGCATCCTCGATCAATACACTTTGTGTACGATAACCTATATGACTGACCACCAATAAGGCTGGCAATTCTATTCCTTGGAGGGGCAAACTGAATTTGCCATCATCATCGGTAGTTTGGCCGTTGGTGGTTCCATCAAAATATACGGTAGCGAAGGGAATAGGGGCTTGATTAGTACTATCTAAGACCGTTCCTGCTAGTCTAAGTTGAGCGGATAGGCTTGTATGTAGGAGGCAGCATAGGAAAATTGGAAAAAGTAGTCGCATACGCAAGAGTTCAGGGTGATTGAGAAAGTGGAAATAAAACTAGTGAAATATTTAGGAGATGCTTGCTCTTTAGTTTGTCTTCTGTATTAAGATGACAAAAAAATTATGCAGCCGGTTTTGGGCCAAGGGGCTTTTCATGATACAGCAAAATTGCTATCTTGATGGGCCTTGCTGATTAAGAAAACAAAAAGTAACACCTTGTCCAAAATAGCTCTTCTCCCTCCCTTCTTTACCTCTCTTAGGCGTTATATTGATCTAAGTAAGGAGGAAGAAGTTGAATTGGCACCGTATCTCAAACAGAGGACCTATCTAAAGGGGCAATACATCTGCCAGGCAGATGATATATGTCGGTATCAAACGTTTATCGTCTCTGGCTTGGCCCGGACCTTTTACCTGGATACAGGTGGAGTGGAACACGTGATTTCCTTTGGTATGGAGAACTGGTGGGTGGGGGATCTATGTAGTTTTGCTTCGCAGACACCGGCAGATTTCAATGTGCATTGTTTAGAAAAAACGGAGGTGGTACAGATCTCGTATGAAAATTTGGAGCACTTGTACCAGCTTAATCCTAAAATGGAGCGTTTCTTTAGATTGATTATTCAGAATGCCTACATCCAATCTCAAAAGCGAATTGTACGGAACCATTCCCTTACCGCTCGGGAACGTTTTGTACACTTCAGTGATACTTATCCGCAACTCATTCAACGTGTCCCGCAATACATGATCGCTTCCTATCTCGGTATTACCAAGGAATTTTTGAGTAGCATCAGAAACCAGATCGCCAAGGAGTTGAGAAACTGATTAGCGACATGTCTCAAAACGGTTGCTAAAAGTTAAGATAGTTTAACTTCCTTTTTAATCTACCTTATTTTTCTTGACCTGGGAATCGGCCAACTTTGCACTAAATCTTAATTAACCACAAAAATTTAGTGTATGTCCGATCTATTAGAAAAAATCCATGATCTAAATGATATGATTCTCCAAGGCAAAGCTTTAGAGGCTTTTGATAAATACTATCATGAAGATATCGTGATGCAAGAAAACGACCATCCACCCATTGCAGGGAAAGTTGCCAATCGACAACGCGAAGAGGATTTCTTTGGCGCCATTACGGAATTTAGAGGAGCACAACCTTTGAAGGTAACGGTAGGAAATAATCTAACCATGGTCGAATGGCACTTTGATTATACACACAGAGACTGGGGTGTCCGCAAATACAATCAAGTTACCGTGCAAGAATGGAAGGATGGTCGGATCATTAGTGAGCGTTTTTACTACGGTAGTTAGCATCTAGTTGCATCCGATTGTCGCTTTTTTAAACTAGTATTTAGGAGTGGTCTCAGAAGTTGGGGCTGTTCCTAAATACAATACACCCTTTGCTATGAGTAAAAAGACCGTTGCCCAAATTATTCCGTCGCAGAAGATCAATATGGGAGGACATTTGCTGGAACAGCCCCTCCCCAATGCTTTTATGCAACAACTTGATCCATTTCTACTCATCCATCACGCAGAATGGACCTTTGCCGGAAACCAGAGACAGCAAGAGGTGGGTATAGGTGGGCATCCCCATAGAGGTTTCTCGCCAGTAACTTTTGTCTTTAAAGGAGAAGTGAGACATCAGGATAGCTTTGGCCATGATGCTGTGGTAGGGGCTGGAGGGACGCAATGGATGCACGCCGGAAAAGGAATTGTCCACAGCGAGCGACCCAGTAAGGAATTGGCTGAAAAGGGAGGAGAGCAAGAAATTATTCAATTTTGGGTCAATACACCTGCCAAATACAAAATGGAACGGCCCTATTATTTGCCTCTTTCTGTGGAGGATACGCCAAAAATAGAAGGGAAAGGCTATGAACTACAGATTGTAGCCGGCGACTACGACGGGAACGTGGGACCAGCCAAGACTTTTTCCCCGATGACGCTTTTGAGAGGGCAGATAAATGCCCATCAGACTTTAGAGATCAATCTGCCTGCAAACTATAATACTTTGCTGTATTTGCTGGATGGCCAACTGGAAGTCAATGGCCGGTCAGCAGAGCGGAAAGATCTAGTATGGTTTGCTAATGATGGTGAAAGCCTAAACCTGAAAGCGAGCGTAGATACTCGCTTCATTGTTCTCTCTGGTGAACCGATTGGTGAAAAAGTAAGCTCCTATGGCCCTTTTGTGATGAATACCCAGACAGAGATTATGGAGGCTTTAAGAGATTCGCAGATGGGGAAAATGGGCGTGTTGATTGAATCCTTTGATTAGGAGCTCCGCGAATTTTGTACCGGATAATAAATCCACACTTTCGCCCAAAATTGAAAACATAAAGGCAGGTAAAATCCTTTTCCTAACAGGATCTTTATTACTGATTAGGGTTAATCGGTAATTCATTAAACTAATGACCCTCTTTGACAGATTCTGATGACCGTACCGGAGGTGTATCAACGGAGGTAGAAGGGAAGCTGTTTTTGTCGAAGAACAAATATTGTAGTATGAAGGTAGCATCGAAAGCACAAAAGGACTGGCCTGTTTTAGATTTTGCATCCATGCAGGATACTGTTGAAACCTTGCATCAGTGGATTCAGATCGTAGGAAAAATAAGGCTTCGGACCATGCCCTGGCAGAATCATTCCTGGCATACCGCCCTTTACATCAATAGCCGCGGTTATTCCACCCATGGCATTCCCTTCGGTGGGCGTATTTTTCAGATTGATTTTGATTTTAAACAGCATAAGTTGTGGATTGAATGCTCGAATTCCACAACGGTTTCGATGGATCTATATCCTAGAACAGTTGCTGATTTCTACCGGGAAATATTTGAGAAACTCTCTGAGATTGGTGTGGATATCAGTATCCATGCTAGCCCAAATGAGATGGAACCTGCCATCCCTTTTGCCGAAAATACAGTGAACAAGTCTTATGATCCGGAAGTAGCCAACGCCCTTTGGCGGGCAATGCTGAAGGCGAATGCCGTGTTTTCTCAATTCAGGAGCGAGTTTATCGGCAAAGCAAGCCCCGTCCATCTATTTTGGGGTGCCTTCGATTTAGCGGTGACTAGATTTTCGGGAAGACCGGCGCCTTTACACCAGGGAGGAATGCCGAACATGCCCTTGGAGGTGATGCAGGAGGCCTATTCTCAGGAAGTGAGTAGTGCAGGATTTTGGCCAGGATCTAAGGATTTTCCCACGCCCGTTTTTTATGCTTACGCTTACCCAACTGCCGAAACTTTTGGCGCACAAAAGGTATCTCCTGATTCAGCTTTCTACAGCCCAGAAATGGGTGAGTTCTTTTTGAAATATGAAGATGTGCAGCGGGCAGAAAATCCGGAACAAATGCTACATAACTTTTTACAAACGACCTACGAAGCAGCAGTGAATACCTCTAATTGGGATATTGCTGGTTTGGAAAGGGAGTAAGCTGATTACCCTGGACTAAGTGCAGGGTAAGTGATCACTAAACATGCACTTAGTATCCTAGGATTTTCAGCATATCTTCAGCGGTTTGTTCTTCCTTGTATACGGTATAGACGAAATTACCCTCCTTGTTTTTATCGATCAAGATGCGTTTCGGGGATGGGATCAAACAATGTTTAACCCCGCCATAGCCGCTGATGGCATCCTGATAAGCACCAGTATGAAAGAAGCCCAAATAAAGCGGTTCTTTATCAGCAGGGTTGAAGGCCGGCAGGTAGACCTGGCTTTCATGAATTTCGGAATTGTAATAATCTGCATTATCGCAGCTTAACCCCCCTACGTTGACTTTGCGGTAGTCATTGTCCCATTTATTGATTGGAAGTAAAATGAAGCGTTCCCCCATACCCCAGGCGTCCGGAATAGTAGTCATCAAGGAACTATCAATCATATACCACATTTCCGAATCGTTCTGTTGTTTTTGGGCTAAAACGGAGAAGATAATGGCACTACTTTCACCCACGGTGTATTTCCCAAATTCGGTTAGAATATCGGGTTCGGGGACATCTTCTTCCTCACAGGCATGAAGGATATTCCCTACGATCTCCCTTACCATATACTTGTAGTCGAATTCAAATCCTAGAGAATTGCGGATCGGCATCCCACCCCCGATATTAATCGCATTGAGCTCTTCGCATTCCTTTTTGATTTCGCAATAGAGCTTAATGGCCTTCTTCAATTCCCCCCAATAATAAAGCGAATCTTTGATACCCGTATCTACAAAGAAATGTAGCATGGCTAACTTGAGCTTCTTGCTCTTGGCGATCTTGTCCCGGTAGAACGGTATCACGTCTGCCCCTCTAATCCCTAATCGAGAAGTGTAGAATTCGAAATTTGGCTCTTCTTCCGTAGCTACGCGAATACCCAGTTTGCATTCACCCTGCACATGTTTTTCATAGTAAGCTGCTTCCTGCACATTGTCACAAACTGGGATGACATTCTCAAATCCATCATTGATTAATCCCACTATATTTTCCAGGTATCGCTGTGGTTTGAAACCATTGCATATGATGATGAGTTGCTTATCAACCTTTCCTTGCTCGTACAATCTTCTAATGAGATCAATATCAAAAGAGGAGGAGGTTTCTAGATTGACCTTATGATCTAAGACTTCATCTAGGACATAGCTGAAATGACTACTCTTTGTACAATAGCAGTAATGATAATTGGCTGCGTAGCCCAAGGAACGCATGGCGCGATTGAATAGGTTGCGGGCCTTTTTGATTTGACTACCGATCTTTGGTAAGTAGGTAAGCTTTAGTGGTGTACCATACTTCTCGATCAGATGAATCAGCGGGATACCATTAAATTCCAGATATCCATCCTCGAGATCAAAACCATCTTGCGGAAAAAAGAAGGATTGATCGACGAGATCAAAGTATTTCGTTTTCAATTTCCGTCGACGCTAAAAGAGTTAAAAAAACCAACAGAAAGTGCCCTGTTTTGAGCGCTGCAAATCTAGACCAAAAAATGAAGATTTGTAGCTTGCTATAGCTTTTTTTCTTAGGTTTTTTTGGCTTTCTCCCGTGGCGAGAGGTAAAGGTGGTAAGGCTAGCTTTACAAAAAAAACTATCTTTGGCTTTTTCGGAAACCAAGGGGTTAATTCCAGGAACTGATTTAAACTTATTGGTTGTCGACGAGGCCAAAGCATTGGATTTACTGACGAAGCTCTTTTTGAGTTTCATACCTGTAAAGTCTGGGACGAAAAAAAGCTGAAGATCAGGAGATTCAAGGCTTTAGGTCGCAGTCCAAATGAATAAGTTTAAATTAGTTCCAATTTATATATGGAGTTCTCGGCGGTATATTTTCTCAAACAAATCTTTCCTGCACTATTCTTGTTGAATAGTTGGAAAAGCAAAAGTCTAAGAATAAGATTCCTATGGAGAAGCTCGATGCATTACGTCAAGTAGCAGATTTTCACCGTACCTTTAAACATCCGATTTTGGATAATCCTCAAATCCCATCGGAGGAACGTTGTCGCCTGCGTGTGGCCTTGATTGCCGAAGAACTGAAGGAGTTGGAGGAAGCCATTGCCGATAAAGATATAGTTGAAGTAGCGGATGCTCTATGTGATATCCAATATGTATTAGCTGGAGCTGTGCTAGAGTTCGGCCTCGGAGAAAAGTTCAAGACTTTATTCGATGAGGTACAGCGTTCTAACATGAGCAAAACTTGTAAGACCCAGGAAGAGGCTGAAGCTACCATGCAACACTACAAGGAAACACAAGGTGTTGATAGCTATATGGAGAAGGCGGGTGATGTCTATTTAGTATACAGACAGTCTGATAAGAAGACGCTCAAATCTATCAATTATTCACCAGCTGATCTTAAGGGCTTACTGAAGTCTTAGCTCCTGTTGAGCCCTAAATCTCCTGCTATTTCTACGACCTCTCTTGCTGCTTTGATCAGCGTTGCTTCCTTGTCTAAGTTGGTATCCTTAATGGCCCTATTTGAGAATTGAAAAATCTAAATCTATGAAAATGCGAATTTGTCTTTGGCTATTATTTCTATTGGGTTGGACAAATGGAACCGGACAAGATTGGAACTTAGATCTGGATAAAGCCGAATTGGAACAACATATTCGTTTTTTAGCTTCAGATGAACTGCAAGGACGGTATACCGGTTCTCCTGGAAATCGAGTAGCGGCGAGGTATATAGCCGAATACCTGCGGGCTCAAGGGTGCAAGACGGTTGAGGGGGCCGAGGGGTATTTTCAAGTGATCCCCTTTGAATCTGTGGCTCCACCGACTAACGCTAGTCTAAAGATCGGAGAGACAACTTATGAATTAGGGAAAGACTTCTTCTTGAGCAATGGTGGCGCTACGTCTTTGGAGGGTAAAGCTGTTTTTGCGGAACATGGATGGATAGATGAGAAAGCTGGTATCGATCATTTTGCCGGTTTGGAGTTACAGGGAAAGCTTGTGTATGTATGGTCCGGTAAACCTGGATCACGAGATCCTCAGGAGGCCTTTGCTGCCAGTAAACTGAAGCGCAAATGGGCTGCTGAACGCGGAGCTGCGGCTTTAATAGAAGTCTATCGCTTACCCTTTCCCTGGCAATTCCTATTAAACTACTTGAATCGGGAAAATTTGACCATCGCGGATCCAGACAATACAGCAGCAGATCTGGTGTATGGAATGGTAAATGAAAAATCAGATGAGCCCTTTGAAAGCATGAAGGAGGGCAAGGGAGTGCTTACTAAGCTGGAAACCAGTGGAGTGCAAAAGCAATCTAGGAGATCTAGCAATGTTGCGGCTGTACTGCCCGGTTCAGATCCTGAATTGAAGCAGGAATATATGGTTGTTTCTGCTCATTATGATCATGTTGGGGTAGGCAAACAAGGAGGATTTCCTTATGGTCAGGATAGTATCTTCAATGGGGCACGTGACAATGCCATTGGCGTAGCAAGTCTGATGCTCACGGCTAAAGCCCTGGCGCAGGCCCCCCCCAAGCGTTCGGTTTTGTTCCTAGCCTTAACCGCCGAGGAACAAGGCTTGATTGGTAGTAGTTACTTTGTGGAAAATCCCTTAATTCCCTTGGACAAGATTGTATTCAATTTTAATACAGATGGAGCTGGCTACAACGATACCTCTCTGGTAGCGGTGATGGGATATGATAGAACTGGGGTGGCTGACTTAATAGATAAGGGTACTGAGGCAGTGGGGTTGACAGTGGTAGCAGATCCGGCGCCAGAGCAGGGATTGTTTGATAGGTCTGATAATGTTTCTTTTGCACGCAAAGGTATTCCTGCCTTAAGTTTTAGTCCAGGCTTTAGAGCTTTTGATCAAGCATTAATGAAGAACTACCATCAGGTTTCTGATGAAGCCTCGACCTTAGACTATGACTATCTATACAAATATTGCGATGCCTTCATCCGGACGGCTCGCCTGATAGCGGATCACCCGGATCGCCCCTTTTGGGTTAGTGGAGATAAATATGAAGAGGCCGGGAAGACCTTATACCAGCGTAGATGATCTGTGGATGGGCCGTGGTCTCTGTAGCTTCGGCCAAGATTATGGACGATCGTTAGGTGGCGTTCCATCATCCGAACGGGCTTATAGTAGTGACTTTTTGTTCTTTTAGATCTTGAAATCAAGCTTTGAGTACTATTTCATCGCTATTTTAAGTGTTTGTTAAGGCCTTGTTACATAGATTTTTATTAAATTTGAAGGTCAAATTTTGTCGAGATGACTTCGAATACTCTCATCAAGGTAAAAATCTGGGCCTTGTTGGCCGTGCCCTTATTCATAGCTTCCACCTGTGAAAAGCCGGTTACGTTCAAGGTGAACCCGCCTGAGCCAGACCTCTTGGTGTCAAGTAACTTCCAAGATCATTCTGCTATCCAAGTTGAAGTAAGTAAGATCACTTACGATGCGACGCGTGTTGGACAAAAGGAGTTTGTCAATGATGCGATAGTTAGTATTTATGAAGACAATAATTTGTTGGAAGAGTTAGAGGTCGTTTATCCAACCACGCCGAGGGGACAAGCCGTGTACTCTTCTAGTGATATCGTTCCAGCAATTGGCAAGGAGTATTTGATTCAAGTTGAGGTTGAGGGCTTTCAGGTAGTTACGGCTAGAAGTGTAATTCCTGCCAGAGTAGAAATTCGAGAATTTTCCATAGGTCAAGTGCAAAAAAGCCAATCTTTAGAGCAAAATGCTATAGTCTACAATTTCCCGGTTTACATTGCCTATGATGATCCCGATGGAGAAGAGAATTTTTACCATCTCAAGATTGCCCAGGAAATCGTAGAGTTTTCAATCATTGAGGGAGATACTTTACCCAGTCGATCTTTCCGAAGAAATGTCAATTTCAGCTCTGATTTAGATGATAATTTTGTCAATGCCTATTTTGCCGGTGGGGTATTGTTGCAAGACGATCCATTCGGTGGACAATACGGTTTTGATATGAGTGTGCCCATTAATCCTTCCTTCCAGAAGCTAGGACGCTTGTTCGTGGAATTACGGACCGTATCCGAGGAGTATTACCGCTTCCATAACAGTTTGGATAGAATTGAGCAACAAGGAGGTAATACGGGTGGTTTTCAGGAAGCTGTAATTCCTTATGATAATATTGAAAATGGCAATGGAATTTTTGCAGGCTATACGGTAGCCGTGGACTCCATTCGTGTGCAATAGGATTCCAATCTTCGATCCTCACTTTTATCCTTTCTGGACTGATACTTTCGCTAGCCATACGAAATCTTTGTATGGGCATTAACAAATTCCCGGTTTTAGTCGTTATTACTTAAGTAGTGCGACAATAGACTCTCCGGCTTTTTGACTGCAGCTTTTGCCGTTATACTTCGTTGCTCAAACCCGAAAGCTTTCGGGTTAGGTCACTTAGGCTATCCTGGCGGCCCGACAGGTCCGCGGTTTTCGCGCCTCTTGTAACAATAAAATCTGCTATCCATAATTGCCCGATTACCATTGTCACACTACTTACGTCTGAATCTTGCCAAGGACCAGCCTAATTTCTATTGCCTTCATTGATCAAGTTGTATCGATCAGTCAGGGTGTTACTCATTTAGCTTTTAGCGTCCAAAGTGAGAGATTTGGTGGAGAGGCCTCTTTAGAATACTAGAATAGGTCTTATATTCAAAGGAGCACTGGAAACGTTTTAAAATATGCCGAAAATACCCTTACATATACGTTTATTTCTTCGTCGATTGCAGCGGTTCTTCATGACGACTGTGATCGGTGGAGTAGTAGTTATTTTACCCATTTCTCTCTTTATCTTCTTAGTTAGAGTAGTGGTCCGTTTTACCTCCCAATTGGTAAGACCCATCATTGGTTTTTTGCAACTGAAGACGGATACCAATCAGTGGATAGTCGATTTAATTTCCTTTGTTATTGTGGTTGGCTTGTTCTTCCTGATTGGTCTGATTGTCCGGACGGAGTTTGGCAAACGTCTATTTCAGTTCATCGAGGAAAATTGGTTGAGCCGATTACCCTTTTATTCCACCTTGCGTGACACGGTCCAACAGTTTGCCGGAAATGGTAAAACTCCCTTTCAACAAGTAGTGTTAGTAGATCCGTTTGCAAGTGGAATCCTAATGACTGGATTTGTGGCTGAGGAGCTTAATCCAAACCTGTACGCTATTTTCGTTCCAACGGGTCCCAATCCGACCAATGGCTTCATTTTTCATGTGCCGGCGGAAAAGATTCAGTTCGTCGATGTTAAGCCAGAAGATGCCATGCGGACCATCATCGGAGTCGGTACTGGCTCCTCCATTTTGTTCCCTGCAAAGGCCAAAAAGAAAGTCTTAAAGGAGCAATAAATTGAGGTATTCCAAGTTTTAAGTAAGAGCTTAATAGAAACTTTAAATTGACTACAACAGAATTGAAACTTCTTTTGTTATAATTATCAACGATTGCTAAAGCTTTCGTATATTGTTCATGGGATTATAATTTGTTAGTAGTAGGTCGTATCACCAGTTGGTGATGCGACTTTTTTATATATTAATTCTTTCTTTAATGAAAAAGTCCTTATCTTTACGGCTATTAGGAAAAATTAGACTTGCTAAAAGAGAGAACTTTCAGACCCACCACTGTTCTTAACTAATTGAAAAATTAAGCAAGAAACTTCCCTTTTTAGATAGGTAGGTACACCTTCACTGGAGTACCCCTTCTATATCTATTTCATTACAATTTCAACTAAGCTTGTCGGAAGAATTCATGACGAAGGTCAGCTAGCTTGTATTGTCTTTAACAAATTGTAATGTCATTATGCTTAAAGTGCATCCCCCTACACTTGGCGGACTTAAAAATTGTTTTTTAGGTCGCAAAAACAACCTGCATCTCTTCCTGCTATTGTGTACCCTTTTACCATCTCCCTTTTTAGTTAAGGCACAACTCATTCCGCAATTGAGTTTGGTTCACCCTAGCTGCTTTGGAAGCCAGGATGGACAGATACAGGTATCAGTTGATGGTGGCCAAGGGCCCTATTCCTATCAATGGAGTAATGGGCAAAGTACAGCGATCTTGGAACAACTGCCAGCTGGTACATATGGCCTGACCGTAACCGATGCTACCGGTGCTTCTGGTACTACTACGGCACAACTACAGAATCCATCACCTTTGATGGTAATCGTCACCCCGGTTCAGCCGAGTTGTCCACAGAGCGACGACGGAGAGCTTATACTGGAGGTATGGCAAGGTAAAGCGCCCTATTCCTTCGTTTGGTCAGATAATGCTTCTGGAGGGCACAGAAGAGGTCTGACTGTGGGTAGTTATGAGGCCTTGGCGATTGATGCCAATGGATGTGAGAAAAGCATACAGATCGACCTGGATGCGGCCTCACAGCTTAATGCTGGGGCTTTGGGAGAACCGGCTAGTTGTGATCTCATGAATGATGGCTTATTAACTGCTTCCGCTCAGTATGGCCAACAACCCTATTCTTATGTTTGGAGCACTGGCGATTCGACCCAGGTGGTCGAAAATGTAGAACCTGGATACTACGAGCTAACCGTCACGGATGCGTTAGGCTGCGTGGATACGGCACACGCCTTGGTGCAGACTAACTTTGCTGTAGATATGGCAGGCTCTGCATTGCTTTGTGGACCTGGTCCGACCAGCCAGCTTAATATTGTGGCGAATGGAGGAACTGCTCCCTACGAATATCATTGGAACACGGGAGATGTCTCTCCTGAGATGAGCAACCTTAGTGAAGGGACCTACACCATAACCATTACCGATGCAAATAATTGTAAAACAGTAGAAAAGATAGAGATAGTACCGTCTGATTTTTCCATTAGCGTGATTCCAAGAGACGTGCTTTGCCAAGGAGACAGCACAGGGAGTGTTTTGGTGCAAGCCTCAGGTGGTGAACCACCTTATCAGATTCTTTGGAGTACCGGCGATACCACAGATTTGATCGAAGAACTAATAGCTGGCTCTTATTCAGTTACCGTTACGGACGATAACGGCTGCCAACTAGAAGAGTCAGTAAAGTTGGAGGAGCCTGATGCTCTTCTGGTAGATTTTGAACAAACCAATGTAAGTTGTGGAGGAGCTGCTGATGGAAAAGTAAAGATCAATCCTACTGGTGGCAAAGCCCCATACAGTTTCCTCTGGAGTCACAATCAAATCTTTGGAGAACTAAATAACTTGGAACCAGGTGATTATACCGTTACCGTGTCTGATGCAAACCTTTGCGAAGAAATAATTGAATTAACTATTACAGGTCCGGAACCATTAGAGTTGGAGGTAGATCTATTTTTGATCGACTGCGATGGTTCGAGAGGAGGAATGACAGCTCAGGTTAGTGGAGGAGTAGGGCCTTACGAATATAGATGGAGTAATGGGGATTCCACGATGATGGTCACAGAGTTGCCTGCTGGTACATATGGGGTTACTATAACAGATGCCAATCAATGTACGATCAGCATGGAGAATCTGATTATCGATGGCGCGCCTCCATTTCAACTGGATCTAGAGGTACAAGATATCGAATGTAGTGATGAGGATACGGGAAGCATCGAAGTGGTGGTCGAAGGGGGCTCACCTCCCTTTAGCTATGAATGGAGTACCGGTCAAACAAACAAATTTATTGATAATCTTTCGGTGGGCGAGTATGCACTCACTGTAACGGATGCGGATGGTTGTAAAGTGAGTACAAGTGCTACTGTAGGGCGTAGTCTACCGGTAGTATTGAGTATTTCTACCCAGGATATTGCTTGTGCTGGACAACAAAACGGAATAGCCAAGGCTGAGGTTAGTGGGGGACTGAGTCCGTATTTTTATACCTGGAATACGGGAAATACGGGTTCTTCCATTGTCAATCTTTCTCCAGGGACCTACAGCCTGACGATCACAGATAGTGCCGGTTGTACCGCCTCCGATACCGTGGAGATTATAAGTCCTGATACATTGAAAGCCATTCCATCCTTTATGGACATTAGCTGCTTTGGAGAGGTAGATGGGCAAGCCAGCGTGAGTGTGTCAGGAGGTGTACCTCCTTATGAGTATTCCTGGGGTAATGGCGGGACGGATTCTCTAATTCAAAACCTCCCTGCTGGGATCTATGGTGTAGTTGTCCGGGATGCTATGGATTGTATCGTAACTGCTAGCATCACTATTAGTGAACCTCCGCCCTTAACGCTCAGCTTGATCATCGAAAATGTACCCTGTGAAGGGAATTCATCTGGTATGATACGAAGCACTACGAGTGGCGGTGTCCAGCCCTACAGCTACTTATGGAGCAATGGTGATTCGACGGATATCTTATTAGATGCCGCTAGTGGTATGTATACTTTGCAAGTGACAGATGCCAGTGGGTGTACCATTGAGGCCAATGCCACTTTGAATGCCACGCCTGGCCTGCAAATAAGCCTAGAGCAGCAAGATGTGTTGTGCTTTGGTCAAAACAATGGGGTGCTAGAAGCTACCGTCGAAGGAGGTTTGGAACCGCTTAGCTATCAATGGAGCAATGGAAATCGTAACACTAAAATTGCCAATCTTAGCCCAGGAACATATGCTTTGACTGTGACGGATGACAATGGTTGCTATGATACCATCAGTACGCTGATATCAGAGCCTCCCGCCTTAACTATTGATATGCTGGTGCAAAACATTAGCTGTGCAGGTGAAGCTGACGGGAGTGCCAGCGCAATCGTTGGTGGAGGAATGGCTCCCTATCGATACGCTTGGGGTACGGGGGATACTACCGCGACAATTGAAGATCTTTCCGTAGGGATCTATGGACTAATAGTCGAGGATCAAAATGCTTGCATAGAGGTAGCTAGTGTGGAAATTACCCAACCAACTCCACTGGAATTGAGCTTTTCAGTGGAGAATGAACCTTGTGAAGGGAATGCCGATGGTTTTATACAAACCACCGTGCAGGGTGGAGTATTACCTTATGAGTTTATCTGGAACACAGGGGATACGAGTCAAAATCTTAGCCAGGTAATGGGGGGAATGTATAGTCTTACCGTAACGGATTCTTCCGGTTGTCAAGTTAGCGGAGTGGTGGAGCTTCTGGAGAGACCCGGTCTGGTCCTTAGCGTACTAAAATCAGATATCAGCTGTTTTGGTGAAGTAGATGGTACAGCCAGTGCCCTCGTTTTAGGCGGCACCGCCCCCTTTTCCTATAATTGGAGCACAGGGGATGCCAGTGAAAGTCTCAGTGGCTTGGGTGTCGATGAATATGCGCTGACCGTAACTGACCAAGCCGGCTGCTATGATACTTTGGCCTTTACAATTGATAGCCCTGACTCTCTCCGAGCAAAGGTAGTGAGCCTGGATGTTTCTTGTTTTGGATCAGCGGATGGACTGATAACGGTAGAGGTCAACGGTGGGACGATGCCCTATGATTTGATGTGGAGCAATGACAGCACGGGTACGATTTTGTCTGACTTAGGTCCAGGTGATTTCGAACTTCAATTAACTGATGCGAATGGTTGTGACTTGATAGAGAAAATAAGCATAGCTGAGCCGGATTCCCTTTGGTTGGAATTTGATATTGGAAAACTACCTTGCGGATCTAACGAAGATGGTCAGATTAGCGTAGAAGTATTTGGTGGAGTACCTGAATATGAATTTAGTTGGAGCACTGGGGATACGAAAGCAGGAATCGGAGATATTGGATCTGGGGCATATAGCTTAACGGTAACGGACCAGAATAATTGCCAGGTGATTGATACCGTTATACTACCTGCTACTCCTGAGCTATTTTGTACGATAGAGACCGTACAGGAGGTGACTATGGGAGGAGATGGCGCCTTAGAAGTCTTGATCGATGGTGGGACGGAACCCTATCAAATTGTGTGGAGTAATGGAGATACCACTGCCCTTATTGACAGCTTGGACTTTGGTGAATATGAAGTATCCATTACTGATGCTAATGGCTGTATGACTTCTTGTTTGGATACCCTGATGGGACTAGCTTCATTAGGCTCATTCGTATGGTTAGATGAAAATCGTGACGGGATTCAAGATCCAGAGGAGGAGGGCTTTCCCAATGTAAGTATTCAGATTGTTGGTGTTGATTCTGCTAATATGGGTTTTACCGCCACTACGACCACGGATGAAACAGGAGCCTATCTTTTTGAGGTACCGCCAGGACAGTATGTTCTAGAATTTACGTTGCCAACAGGCTTTATTCTCACTATTCCCAACGAAGGGATGGACGACGAAAGGGATAGCGATATTGACCCCATTACCTTTGCTAGCGATACCATAAGTCTATCTCCCCGGGCCCAGATGCTAAACATAGATGCAGGTTGCATCAGTGAATGTGATCCCGTTACAGAGCCGGGACGTATCAATGCGAGTACTAACTATCTCTGTGGATCTGGTAATGATCCGGGTCCCATACTGAATATTGCTTCGCCTGCTGGAGGAAGCGGAGAAACCGAATACCTATGGATGCAAAGTACATTCAATGGTCCGATTGGAGGAGGATATTGGCAGCCCATACCGGATTCGAATACCCCAACTTATGATCCAGGCCCTTTGTATGAGACCACCTATTTTGTGCGTTGTGTTAGACGTGAGAAATGCCCGACTTATGTGGAATCAAACATAGTAAGGATCGAGGTAGGAACCGAGGCGGTGGCGATAGTTGATCTACCTGCTAGGATCTGCGAAAAAGAAGATGTTGTTTTTCGGTCCGTCGGTAGTGGGGCAGAAGCTTTGATTCAGTGGACTTTTGGTGGTTCTGCTACGCAAAATTTTGTAGTAGGAGATTCTGCAGCATTGTCTTTTAGCTCATTTGGTTCCTTTCAAGGCAAACTGGAGGTAGAAGAAAATGGCTGTTTAGCCAGTAGAATCTTTTCCTTTAATGTGATCAACAATCCCTTGCTCTGCAATAGTCCACTGCAGGTGCAGGCTGAGGTGCTAGATGAGGCTAATCGAGAAGTCGAACTTAGTTGGGATCAACCAGAAACTGAAGACACGCTACGGTATGAAATACAATTTTCCCCAGATGGCATTCATTTTCGTCCCTTGGCGGTCAGAGAGCATTTAGGTCTCGTATCGTCGGGAGTAAATGCTAGATATGCTTGGCAAGATCGGGCGCCGAAGCCTGGGCGCAATTATTTTAGGGTGATGGTAAGTGATGCTACTGGAAGGAGGGCTTATTCAGCAGTCCATCAGCTTATTTTTTCCGCAGGCTCCACTATCGCCATGTTATTTCCGAATCCAGTGCGAGAAACGCTACACTTGGAGTTCTTCGAAACCTTCGGCGAAGAAGTACGAGTAGAGTTATATGATTTCCAAGGAACGCTCTTAGCGCAACAAGCCTTGGAGACAGGAGAGGATCATCTAATGTTCCCCGTAGGCAATCTAAGTAGTGGTATTTACTTTGCACGAATTTACTATGGTGAGGTACCTGTCAAGCACCTGCGCTTTTATAAAAATTAGGCCACAAATGGAGTGGTCGTGATTGAGACATTTATTTGTCTTTTGATAAGCCGCAAAATGGACTTGATTTAAAGGGTGAAAATGTGCTGAACTGATGACATGAATTTAATGGGTGTGATTTATTTATGTGTATTTATCTGATAGTTAAACTTTTATGTAATAATGATGCAAAAAATGATTCATTTAAATAGTATTAAATAATCGATTGTTTGAATGAACATATGGCAATTCTTTCATGTAAAAATTATGAAAATTTTAATATTTAATGTTTGCATCATTCAATTATTGTCAATACTATTGTGCCATCAAACGGAAGAAAAACTTTATGAAACATCAGATTATGACATGCTGTTGCTGTTGTACGGAACTGGGGTATACTCCGGACTGGTGATTCATTGTGTATAGAGAAATAGATATTCAACATACACGAAAGCCCTTCCGGAAATGCCCGAAGGGGCTTTCGTTTTTACTGGCACAGATAAAGTGCCTCAAAGCTGATAAAATGGCATTTTCTTCAAATAACTGTATGGAATCTATGATGGCTTGTTGTTGCCGCTGTTGTTGCTGTTGCATGACAGAGCAAGCGGATTTCCGTGCATGGGATTTGAATATTCAGGTATAAAAGTTAACCTTCAGAATACATCAATTGGCCCTTCCGGAAATCCGCTGGAAGGGCCAATTTTTTTTGCCTTGTGGCTTGATCTTAAAAATCTTATTTACATGAGTTCGTCATTTGATTTTTCGACTGTTAGTGCCGCTGCTCGTAAAGATATCTTGGAGCTAGATCGGCGAATCCAAGCCTTTAAAGATGGGATAGAGGACGAGGAGCGATTTCGTCATTATCGCTTAACTAGAGGAGTGTATGGGCAACGCCAATTGGGCGTGCAAATGTTTCGAACTAAAATTCCATTTGGTAAACTGACTACGGATCAACTGGTACGTCTAGCGGATGTATCTGAGAAGTATGCCACTGGGAATCTCCATATGACCACTCGGCAAAACATCCAAATGCACTACGTGAAACTGGATGATTCACCTAAAATCTGGACGGAGTTGGCACAAGTGGGCGTAACGGCCAGAGAAGCTTGTGGCAACACCGTAAGAAACCTTACTGCTTCAGCCAACGCCGGCATAGACCCTGACGAACTCTTTGACGTTTCTCCCTACGTTTTTGCGGTTTACGAGTATTTTTTGCGCAACCCTATCTGCCAAGATATGGGCCGTAAGATTAAGCCTGCTTTCTCCTCTAGTGATAAAGATTCTGCCTTTACTTACTTTCACGATTTTGGCTTCATCCCACGCATCAAAGAGGTGGATGGCAAAACCGTACGTGGCTTTAAGGTGGTAGTAGGTGGAGGCCTTGGTGCCGTTTCGATGGTAGCGCATGATGCGTATGAATTCTTGGCAGAAGACGAAATCATTCCATTCATGGAGGCAACCATTCGAGTTTTTGATCGCTACGGGGAGCGTGAGAAGCGGATGAAAGCAAGAATGAAATTCCTAATCAAGAAATTAGGTTTCGAAACCTTTATGGCTTTGGTAGAGCAGGAAAGAACGGCACTTCCCAATCACAAAATTGCGATTGACACCAGCGCCGTGGCTATTCCTGATCCAGCCCCTTATCAAGCTGCTCCTACGCAAAATCCTATCAATCAAGCTGCTTATGATTTGTGGTTGCGCACCAATGTGTTTGAGCAGAAGCAAAAGGGATTTTATGCCATACAAATTCGACTTCCTTTGGGAGATATTGATGCAGAGCGTGCTAGAAAGTTTGCACAATTAGTCAAAGCTTATGCTGCCGACGACATCCGTGTGACCGTGAACCAAGGCCTACTAATCAAGTTTTTGCGCCCAGAAGTCTTGCCCTATATTTTCAATCAATTGACTGAATTAGATTTGGCCAAGCCTGGTTTCAATTCGATTACGGATATCACAGCTTGCCCAGGTACGGATACTTGTGCACTGGGAGTAACCAATAGTACTGGATTGGCCAAACATCTGGAAGAAGTGATTCAGGAGGAATACCCAGTTTTGATTGAAGAAAGCGATATCAAAATCAAGATTAGTGGCTGCATGAATGCCTGCGGACAGCACATGGCTGCTCAGATTGGCTTCCACGGTAGTTCCATCAAGAAAGGGGAGCTGGTCGTACCAGCTATGCAGATCGTTTTGGGAGGAGGAGTTGATGAAAGTGGAGAGGGCTTTATTGCTCAGAAGATCATTAAACTACCCACCAAGCGAATCACGGATGCCTTCAGAATTATCCTAGCAGACTATGAAAACGAGGCGCAAGAAGGAGAGTATTACAATCAATACGTAGTACGCCAGGGCCGTCGCTATTTTTACGATCTGCTCAAACACCTAGCTGATGTGACCACCTTGCAAGGAAGCGAACTTTTTGATTGGGGACAAGATCACGCTTACCTACAGGAAATTGGAGTAGGGGAGTGTGCCGGTGTTGCCTTGGATATGGTCGGTACTATTCTAATGGACGCCAAAGAAAAATGGGAGCAGGGAGCTGCTGAACTCGAAGTTGGAGAATGGGCCAGATCCATCTATGGTTCTTATCTCACTTTTGTGGTGGGCGCCAAGGCGCTCTTGCTAAGCAAGGATGTGAAGTGTAATACCCATAGAGGAATCATCTCAGATTTTCAAACTCACTTTGTAGAGACCGGAGATATTAGTCTATACAGCGACTTTAATGAAGTGGTGTTACAAATCAATCAAAATCCACCAACGGCGGCTTTTGCCAAGGACTATGCGGAGCAAGCTAAAGCTTATCTGGATAAGGTGTTTGCAATTCGGGAGGCGCAGCTGCAGGTAGCGGGTGGTGTAGATAAATTGGTTATCGGTCATTATTATAAGGCGTAAATCGCTAGAAGAGGAAAGTTTCAGCAAACTCAACCTCCTTCAAGCGTCAAAATAGTAATCACATGTCAAAATCAAAAGAAGCACGCATTACTTTAGTAGGGGCCGGTCCGGGAGATCCAGATCTGATCACTATGAAGGGAATCAAGGCATTACGACAGGCAGATGTGGTGCTTTATGATGCCCTAGTTAATGAGGTGATCCTTGAGGAGGCGCCAGCCCATGCGCTACGCATCTTCGTAGGAAAACGAGCGGGTAAGCACAGTCACAAGCAAGCAGAAATCAATTTACTCTTGGTGCAATATGCCTACAACTATGGGCATGTGGTTCGACTGAAAGGAGGAGATCCTTTTGTTTTTGGTCGGGGTCATGAAGAGCTGAGCTATGCCAGTAGCTTCGACATCCCGGTGACGGTAGTACCTGGTATTTCCAGTTGCATTGCTTTACCTGAACTACAGGGCGTACCGCCGACTCGCCGCGGAATGAACGAGAGCTTTTGGGTATTGACGGGTACAACTCGAAATGGTACGCTATCTGAGGATGTTGCGATCGCTGCAAAGTCAAGTGCTACGGCCATCATTTTGATGGGCATGAGGAAGATTGATCAAATCATGAAGTTGTTTGCGGCAGAGGGCAAAGCAGAAACACCAGTAATGGTGATTCAAAATGGATCGCTTCCCAACGAGAAGTGTATCCTAGGTACAGTGGCTAACATCGCCGATTTGGTACAAGAGGCCAAATTGGGTAGCCCAGGCATAATTGTAGTGGGAGAGGTTGTACATTTGCATCCTTCCTTAGCGGTAGCCGCAATGTTGCCGGAGGAACAACACCGATCCTTACGCAAATCTGCCTAGAATGAGTGAAAGAAATGAACTTTATCCCGTTTTCCTCAAGCTTCATCAACTCAAGTTGCTGATTGTTGGAGCAGGAGAAGTGGGATATGAAAAATTATCCTTTATCCTTAAAAGTAGCCCACGCGCAAACGTGCGCATGGTAGCTCCTTGGGTCTCCCCGGAGATCGAAAATCTCCTAGCTAGCAAAGAAACGCATAGCGTGGAAATCATCCGACGTCCTTTTGAAGAGAGTGATGTAGATTGGCCCGATCTAGTTATTGCTGCCACCAACATCGAAACATTGAACCAAGAGGTACAGAAAGTCGCTAAAGACCGCCAAAAGTTGGTCAATGTAGCGGATACACCAGCACTTTGCGACTTCTACCTCGGTTCCATCGTCACAAAAGGTTTTTTAAAAGTAGCAGTTTCCACAAATGGTCAATCTCCTACTTTCGCAAAACGATTCAGACAGCTGCTGGAGGAAGTGCTCCCAGAAGATACGTCTGATCTATTGGAAAATCTGAAGGAGATTCGAGATCGTTTGGGAGGAGATTTTGCCCATAAGGTAAAGGAATTAAATAGAATTACAGCTTCCCTACTAGAGGAGGAGAATACCTAATCCATTAACCAAATCTTAGATCAAATTATTACGGTGAGTCAAGTTAAATCTGGTTCGCCCTGGGAGATTTATGTTTCAAGTTAAAAATGAATCCGGTACCATGTCGAAAAAAACTGTACACGAAGGCAAAAGAAGAAGTGTGATTAAAGCGATCACTTATCGTACTTCCGCTACCATAGCCACTTTTACTTTGGCTTATGCATTTACAGGTAGCCTAGAAATTGCCGGCCAGATCGGCGTACTTGATTTCGTAATCAAATTCCTCATTTACTATATCAATGAGCGCCTCTGGACTAAAACCAGCTGGGGGTACCAAGATAAAACATCTATTAAAACAACAGATCAGAATGACTACCTATCACAACACCAGTCAGCAAACGCGCCAGTTGCCAGCCTTGAGCATTGATGAGTTAAACGAAATCTTCACACCCCTAACCTTTCAGGAAAGGATTGAAAAACTCTACGAGTATTTCGCTGAAGAGGACGTTTTGCTGACTTCATCTTTTGGTACTAAATCAGTCTTTCTATTGCACTGGTTTAGCCAAATCAGACCATCGCAGGTAGTCCACTTTCTTGATACTACCTATCATTTTAAGGAAACTATAGCTTACAAAAAGCAATTGACAGATCGATTTGATCTAACGGTCATTGATATTTTTCCTGATATCGAACAAAATATGCTAACGCGCGAGGAGCAGTGGTGGTTAGAACACCGTCGCATGTGCTGTAGCATCAATAAGGTCGCTCCACTAGAGCCGATCAAAGCACAACACGAAGTTTGGGTGTCGGGCCTCATGTCTTATCAAACGGAATTTAGGTCACACTTAAATATCTTCGAACAGCAAGGAGACATCATTAAATTCCATCCTATCGTAGACATTAATGAAGGAGAGTTTTTGTACTACATGGACCTGTTTGATTTACCAAGACATCCACTACAATTGGAAGGCTTCGGATCCATTGGTTGTACTCATTGTACGGCAAAAGGCGACGGAAGAGAAGGCAGATGGAAAGGGTCAAACCAAAAAGAGTGTGGTTTGCATCCATCGTACTTTGTGAAAAAAGAGCAATAATCGAACGACCTCCAAGCTTGGATTATGACAATCTGAGGAGGTTCGTCAACCATTTATTCTATAATTTTGTAATCTTTTAGAAATAAAGCAGTTCCGTATACCTGCAAGTTTTCGGTTTAGGTGGCAAGGATCACATTGTAGACTGTCAAAAGTCATTCTTTTATTAGTGCAGGTTTGAAAAATTGGGATTGTTTTGATCAACGAAAATCTAAGTAAAATGATCCAGACGGATATATTGATTATTGGAGCTGGCCCAGTGGGGTTGTTTACCGTTTTTGAGGCTGGCCTAGTCAAACTCAGATGTCACTTAGTAGATGCTTTACCACAACCGGGTGGACAGTTGTCTGAAATCTATCCCAAGAAACCCATTTATGATATTCCTGGTTATCCTTCCATCCTGGCGGGAGAGCTCGTTGACCGCTTAATGGAGCAGATCGCTCCTTTCAAGCCTGGTTTTACTTTGGGTGAGAGAGCGGAAGAGATCGAAAAGGCAGAAGACGGAGACTTTATCCTAACGACCAATAGAGGAACGAAAATCAAAGCACCGGTGATCAGCATTGCAGCTGGCTTGGGCTGTTTCGAACCTCGAAAACCACCTATCGACAACTTAGCCCGCTTTGAGGACAAAGGGGTAGAGTATATCATCAAAGATCCTGAGGTATACCGAGATAAGCGTGTAGTGGTAGCAGGCGGAGGAGATTCTGCGCTTGACTGGACGATCTTCTTAGCCGACGTAGCAGAAGAAGTTACCCTAATTCACCGACGACAGTCGTTCCGAGGAGCCCCGGACTCAGTGGAGAAGGTGGTGGAGCTTGCGGAGTCAGGTCGAATTTCCTTGATGACTGACTCACAAGCGGTAGGTTTGAATGGTAATGGGAAACTGACCGATGTCATTATCAAGCATTCCAAGGAAGGACAGATCGTGAAGCCTACGGATCACTTTATCCCTCTTTTTGGCCTATCTCCAAAACTTGGGCCGATTGCCAATTGGGGGCTGAACATCAATAAGAATGCCATCGAGGTAGATACGCGTGATTATAGTACAAATGTGGAAGGAATTTACGCGATTGGAGACATCAATACTTATCCTGGAAAACTGAAGTTAATTCTTTGCGGTTTCCATGAAGGCACGCTGATGGTACAATCTGCCTTCAAGTACATTTATCCTGATCAGAAGTTGAGTTTCAAGTACACCACCGTTAATGGTGTGCAGGGATTCGAGGGCTAGCCCGCGGGATTACTGAAAGAAAATTTCCATAAGAAATATAAAGGGGATCATGTTTAATTTCATGATCCCTTTCTTTCTGTGAGTCAATGCTTCCTCTTAGACCACGCTGGTGACTTGTCGATAATGGATGTCTGAAAGACTTCTGAATTTTTCTGCAGCTTGTTCAGCGGTAATATCTCTTTGCGGAGTGGCAAACATTTCGTAACCCACCATGAATTTTTTAACGGTGGCAGAGCGGAGCAGGGGAGGATAGAAACTCATATGGAAGTGCCATTCTGGATGAGCTTCTCCATCCGTCGGACTCTGGTGCATGCCTGATGAATAAGGGAAAGAAGTTTCGAATAGATTATCCATGCGAATGGTCAAGCCCTTTAACATGGCAGAAAAACTATCTTTTTCTGCAGTTGTCATTTGACCAATATGTTGAATATGGCGCTTCGGAACGATCATTAACTCATAAGGCCATACGGCCCAGAAGGGAACCAATCCCACAAAATCCTCATTTTCTAGCACAATTCTTTCTTCAGCTTCTAACTCTTGCTTCAGATAATCGCCGAGTAGACTTCGACCATTCGTCTTCCAATACGCTGATTGCCTGTCCGTTTTCTTCTGGACCTCTTGTGGAACGCTTGACTGGGCCCAGATTTGACCATGAGGATGTGGATTACTGCAGCCCATGATAGCCCCTTTATTCTCAAATATCTGCACATGCTGAATGAAATCCTTACTGCCAAGTTCTAAGTACTCTTTTTGCCATAGATCCACGACCTTGCGAATAGCTCTTACTTCCATTTCTGGAAGTGTTAAAGCGTGATTAGGGGAGAAGCACATGACGCGGCAGATCCCTCGTTCACCTTTGGCTTGTAAGAGCCCGTTATCATAGCTAGCAGAAGAACTGTGCGGTAATAAGGCAGCAAAATCGTTGGTGAAGATGAAAACATCTTTGTAGTCAGGGTTAGTAACGTTTCCTGCTCTAGTGTTGCCTGGACATAGATAACAGTTGGGATCGTACTCCAGCCGTTCTCCCTGGGCCGGCTTTTCTACTTTTCCCTGCCATGGCCGTTTGGTCCGATGCGGCGATACCAAAACCCAATCTCCTGTTAATATATTGAGTCGATGGTGAGGATCCTCATTAAATTGTAAGGCTGGCATAAGAGACTTGCTTTAGACAACTTCATTCAAAAAAAAGCAATTACGAGAGGTAATTGCCTTTTCTATCGATATGTATGAAACGTAAACTTTGAATCTTTTTTATAAGTGTAAAAAAAACACTTATTTTGGAGATTAGGAAATTATTCGGACCTTTTTTCTATCAATTGAGACTATGAGCCATACTTTTTATGATGGACAGGAAAAGCTTTTTGTGGCTACGGATTGCATCATTTTCGGTTTTGATGACAATACCATTAAACTTCTTCTTTTCGAACGGAAGGTAGATCCACTGGCCGGTAGATGGTCATTGATTGGTAGCTTTGTACAGGAAAATGAAGGGACGAAGCACGCCGCGGCAAGAGTCTTAGAAGAGTATACCGGTTTGGAGAATGTGTACATGGAAGAGTTGGGATGTTTTGGGGAAGTGGATCGGGACCCTGGAGCAAGAGTCCTTTCCATCGCTTATTCTGCTTTGATTCGGATTGGGGAATATGATGTAGATTTAGTGGAACGGCATGGGGCCAAATGGTTTGATTATGATCAGATTCCTGCTCTAGTATTGGATCACAATGACATGGTTGATCTGGCCATCCAAAAACTGCGCCGAAAGGCAAAATATCAGCCGCTAGGTTTTGAACTCCTTCCAGAGAAGTTTACGATTCCACAACTACAGATTTTGTATGAGTGCATCTATCAGCGCCCATTGGATAAGCGGAATTTTCGGCGGAAGATTCTCAGTATGAATATTTTGGAAAAACTGGATGAGAAAGATAAGTTAGGCTCAAAGAAGGGAGCATTTCTCTACAAATTTGATCGCGATAAGTATCACTCGCTGGCACAGAAGGGAATCCTTTTCGAAATTTAAGAAGGACGTTCTGATTCTACATCACATTGACATAAATAGGTAAGGCCTCCAGGCGCTGGATGATCTCTAACTGTTTCTCTTCCTCGATATTAAATAAAGTGAGCAGCAGACGTGCCGCTTGTGGAATGATTAACTGCGGATCCAATTCCTCCCCGTGCATGGACTTTAAGGCTAGAGCATGCAAAAAGCCCTTTACCGTTAAGGAGATGAACTCTACATCTGCCTGAGCTTTTAATCCCTGCATTTCCAACAAACCGGCGATCCGGTCGTGCTGCTTCCGCATGACTTCCTCTGAGATGTTATACGACCCATAAGCAATGGCATACAGTTCGGCCATATTCTTCCCGCTAAGGAAAGCTTGAATATGCACGGCAACCTCACAGACCAATCGCAAGAAGATACGATGATCGGGCACCATTTCTTCTGATTTTTCAATTACTTTCAAAAAGGTCTCATCAGCAATGTGAAAGAAGATATCTTCCTTATCCTGATAAAAATGATACAAGGTCCCCGTACTGATCCCCGATTTTTGGGTGATCTGTCGGATCGTTGTCTGATGAAACCCTTGCTCTAAGAAGAGCTGACGGGCTGTTTTAATGATCTTTTTCCTGACTTCTTTTTCGTGCACTTTACGCTTCATACCCTACAATTTTCGACCTAATATTACTTTTTATTTAGAACATGTTCTAGTTTTTTGAAGAATAATTCTTTTTTCTATAAATTAGCTGGAAAATAGAACGTGTTCTAATTATAAAAGAAATACAAGATTATGGAAAAGTACATGAATATGGACACGCTCCGCTTTCAGCTCTTTGATGTGTTAAAACTCGAAGAACTGCTGGAATACGAGCATTACCAAGATTTTGATAAGGAATCTGTAAACATCTTTTTAGATTCAATCAAGGACTTCTCCGACCAAGAATTATTCAGCTGCTTCAGAGAAATGGATGAACAGCCAGCCCGTTACGAAGATGGCAAAATCATAGTCCATCCTCAGGTGAAGACGATGATGGAAAAAGGGGGAGAACTGGGTATGATCGGTGGTGTTTTTGACTATGACGATGGTGGTATGCAGATTCCTGGTCTAGCTTTTCAAGCGGCCAATTACATCATGGAAGCCGCTAACAATCACTTGCCTGGCTATATTGGACTTACAACGGGAGCGGCAGGTCTGATCGTGGCCTATGGCAGTCAAGAACTTAAAGACACCTACACGCCGAAAATGTTTGAAGGTAAGTGGGGTGGAACAATGTGCTTGACGGAACCACAAGCAGGTAGTTCTCTTTCTGATATTACCACAGTGGCCTACCCGCAGGAGGATGGCTCTTACAAGATTAAAGGGCAAAAGATCTTCATTTCTGGTGGAGACCACGAGTACTGTGAGAATGTAGTACATCTATTACTTGCTCGTATTGAGGGTGCGCCAGCAGGTACTAAAGGGATTTCTCTCTTTGTGGTACCAAAGAATCGAATTACAGAGAGCGGTTTAGAAGGGAATGATGTACAGACTGCTGGAGATTTTCAGAAGATGGGGCAGAAGGGATACTGTACAACTCACCTAGTTTTTGGCGAGCAAGACGATTGCCTTGCCTGGCTGGTAGGAGAAGAAAATCGCGGTCTTACCTACATGTTTAAGATGATGAATGAGGCGAGAATTGGTGTTGGGAGAGGAGCCGTTGCCATCGCCAGTGCAGCTTATCACGCAAGCTTGCAATATGCCAATGAGCGTCCACAAGGACGTAAGATCGAGAATGATGGAAAGAAAAATGTGGATGCAGAGCAAACTTTGATCATCAATCACCCCGATGTACGCCGTATGTTGCTTTCACAAAAGGCGATCTACGAAGGGGCATTGAGTTTGACCTTGCAGTCCGCATTATACCATGACCTTTCTAGAGTGACGGAAGGGGAGGAGCAAGAGAAGTATCACCTACTATTGGAGTTGCTTACGCCCATTACTAAGACTTACCCCTCTGAAAAGGGTAGAAAGTCGATTGATAACGGCTTGCAAATTCTGGGGGGGTACGGTTTCTGTACAGACTTTGTCCTTCAGCAGTACTATAGAGATATAAGAATTTTCTCTCTGTACGAGGGAACTACAGGTATCCAATCTTTGGACCTCTTGGCTCGGAAAATCACCATGAACAATGGTCGCGCTTTACAGCTATTAGTAGCTGAAATGCAAGAAGCTATTGAAGCAGCTATGACCTTTGATGAGTTGAAGCCATATGCTACAGACTTAGAAAATAAGATGCAGCTTACGCAGCAAGTACTTACCCATTTGTTGGGGTATGCCATGAAAGGTAAATACCAAGAGTTTTTGGCAGACGCCACGATCTTTATGGAGTTCATGGGAACCATCGTCATCGCCTGGCAATGGTTGAAGTTGGCTACAGTAGCTAAAGAAGCATTGGTGACTGGCCAAGGCAACTACACCGCTGATTTCTACGAGAGTAACATTCATACGATGAAGTTCTTCTACAAGTATGAGTTGTCTCGAACTACAGGCTTGGCCGATATCCTCATGAGTACGGAGATGCTAACGATTTTGAAAGAAAAGGAATTGATAGCCTAGCATAGGTATAAGCATAATTTTTGATGATATAAGTTGGTAGTGGCCATCAGGTGGTCACTACTTTCAAAAGCTAAGGCGGCTAGATTTGTTTCTTACAGGGACAAGCTAGCTGCCTTTTTTCTTTGCTAATATGTAGATTGGGTGAATAAAATTTGGAGAAGCATTTTTAAGTTAAAATTTCTGGAATACCCACTTGGAAATCGCCGAAAATCAATTTGATTTAGATATCTTTCGCCGCGTTAAATTTCGATTCAAATACCCTTTCAACAAATAGTTCTTCAACAAGATATGGAACCGACTAGATTATTTGATTTTATCTATTATCAGAAGGAAAATCATCCACAAGCTAAGGCTTATAATGCCAGGGATGAACATGGTAATTGGGTAAGCTATAGCACCGATGATGCCATCAAAATTGGTAATCAAGTGAGCCGTGGTTTACTGAAACTAGGTGTGAAGCCGGGCGATAAGATCGCAACGGCCATCTACAAGAATCGCCCAGAGTGGGTTTTTCTCGATATCGGTATTGCACAAATTGGCGCCATAAATGTACCGGTATATCCAACGATCAGCCCAGATGACTATGAGTATATTTTTAATGATGCGGAGGTGAAATTTGCTGTAGTTGGTGGAGGTGACCTTTATGATAAAGTACGGGCCGCTCAGCCTAGTGTCCCAAGTTTGGTAGACGTTTTTACCTTCGATCAAGACCCAGAGAAACCTTACTGGAAAGACTTCTTTGCAGAAGATGGACAAGAGGAGGTTGATCGTTTGAAAGCGCAAGTCGAGCCGGAAGAGCTGGCCACTTTAATCTATACCTCTGGGACGACCGGGAAACCTAAAGGGGTGATGTTATCTCACCGAAACATAGTCAGCAATACGCTTTGTGCAGTAGGCGATATTCCCTACACCACTGGAGATCGTGTGTTGAGCTTTCTGCCGCTTTGTCATATTTTTGAACGGACTGCAACCTACCTGCAAACGTACGCAGGGATCAATGTATTCTATACTGGAACAGATAATCTAGGTGGCCCTGATGGAGATATCCAGGCGGTGAAACCGCATTTCTTCAACACGGTACCGCGCCTGCTGGAAAAGGTTTACGAAAAGATTTACTCAACGGGTGACGGTTTAACGGGGATGAAGCGTAGAATCTTCTTTTGGGCACTTGCGCTCACCGATGATTTTGATTACGATAAAAAGTATGGAGGGCTTGCGGGGATGCAGCGCAACTTGGCTGATAAATTGGTCTTCAGTAAGTGGCGTGAAGCATTGGGGGGTAATGTCAAGGGCATTCTTTCTGGAGCAGCTCCTTTGCCACCGAAAATTGCCCGTGTGTTTTCCGCGGCGGGGATTCCCATCCGGGAAGGCTATGGCCTGACCGAGACTTCACCAGGACTATGTTTTGGTCGCTTCCGGGAAGGAGGGGCAAAAATTGGATGTATAGGTCCGATCTTACCGGGTATTAAAGTCATTATTGACGACTCGGAGGGAGAATATAGAGAAGGGGAAGGCGAAATCCTAGCCAATGGCCCCAATGTGATGATGGGCTATTACAACAAGCCTGATAAAACAGCTGAAGTCTTCAAGGAAATGGATGGCGTAAGATGGTTTAAGACGGGAGATATCGGAAAGTTTGTGAAAGGGCCTTCGGGTGAAGAATTCTTGAAGATTACCGATCGTAAGAAAGAATTATTAAAGACTTCCGGAGGTAAATATGTTGCCCCAGCTCCAATCGAGAATCGATTTAAGGAGGAATTCTTGATCGAACAAATGATGGTGGTGGGCGAGCAGAAGAAGTTTGTTTCAGCTCTAATCGTTCCAGCAGCGGAGGCACTACAGAATTGGTGCAGACGAGAAAACATCGCTTGGACCAGCCTGGAGGAAGTCGTTACTAATCCTAAGGTGGTGGAACATTATCAAAGTATCGTTCATCAGATTAACCCTAGCTTCAGTCACATCGAGCAGATTAAGAAATTCACCTTGGTGCCTAAGGAATGGTTACCCGTACATCCGGATGGAGCCGAGGCTGAACTCACGCCTACCATGAAGTTGAAAAGAAGGGTGATACGAAAGAAATATGCCAACGAAATCAACAGTCTATACGCAGACTAAAACCAGATTATGAAAGCAATATTATGTAAGGAGTATGGCCCACCACAGAGCCTTTCGGTAGAGGAAGTGCCATCGCCTACGCCTAAGAAAGGAGAGATTCTCGTGGCTATTAAAGCCTGTGGCGTGAATTTTCCAGATACCCTGATCATTCAAGGGAAGTATCAATTTAAGCCCCCCATGCCCTTTTCACCAGGTAGCGATATAGCGGGTGTAGTCAAAGCAGTGGGCGAAGGAGTGAAGCGATTTAAAGTTGGCGATGAGGTCTTTGGGATGATTCCCTGGGGGGGATATGCGGAGGAGGTAGCGGCTTCTGAAAAGCTGTGCTTTCCAAAGTTGCCGGGTATGGATTTCCCCATGGCGGCCTCGTTCATGATGGCATATGGCACCTCCTATCACGCCTTAAAGGACCGTGCAAAGCTTCAAGAAGGTGAAACGCTCTTGGTTTTGGGGGCAGCTGGTGGAGTAGGCTTGACTGCAGTTGAGCTCGGGAAATTGATGGGGGCCAAAGTCATTGCTGCAGCCTCCACCGATGAAAAACTGGAATTGTGTAAGGCTTACGGAGCGGATGAAGTGATCAACTACAGCAAAGAGGATGTTAAGCAGCGAATTAAGGAGCTTACGGAAGGGAAAGGAGTTGATGTGGTATATGATCCGGTAGGTGGAGACTATTCAGAGGCAGCCTTGCGGGGTATGGCTTGGGAAGGACGATTCCTGGTCGTGGGTTTTGCTGCGGGAGATATTCCTCGGATTCCACTGAATTTGCCCTTGTTAAAAGGATGCCAAATTGTAGGGGTGTTCTGGGGGAGTTTCGCCATGAAATTTCCGGCGGACAATCTAGCCAATACGCAGCAATTGATCCAATGGTATTTGGCCGGAACAATTAAACCTCACATTGACAAAATCTACTCGCTGGAGGAGGTTCCACAAGCCTTACAAGATATGATGGATCGGAAAGTGAAAGGAAAAGTAGTGATACAGATCAATTAAAAATCTAGGTATGAGCTTTAAAGATAAAAGTGTTCTGATTACCGGCGCTGGTTCGGGAATCGGAAAAGCAACGGCATTGGCTTTTGCTGCCGCGGGTGCCAAAGTAGCAGTGTCGGATATCAACGAAGAGGGCGGGAGAGCTACAGTTGAGGAGATTAAGAAAGGTGGTGGCACAGCCTTTTTCAAAAGATGTAATGTGGCCAACTATAGGGCAGTGGTTGAGTTGGTACATGAAACGGTATCCCAGTTTGGTAGTTTAGACATAGCCTTGAATAATGCAGGCATCGGTGGTAATCGAGTACCCACCTCTAATTATGATATTTCAGAATGGGATCAGGTGATCTCCATTAATCAGACTGGTGTCTTTTATTGCATGCGGGAGGAATTGAAGATCATGAGCAAGCAAGGTTCTGGTTGTATCGTGAATGTCTCTTCCATCGCTGGAATGAGGGCATTACCCATGACCATTGCGTATACGGCTAGCAAGCACGCAGTGATCGGAATGACCAAAACGGCCGCATTAGAATATGCGCGTTATGGTATTAGAGTTAATGCCGTTTGTCCGGTCTTCACCGAAACTCCAATGGTGGAAGCGCTGGTAGGGGAGCAAAAGGATTTAGCTGAAAAGCTAGTCAAAACGATTCCCATGCGTCGATTCGGACAAGTTGAAGATATTGTAAATGCCATCTTTTGGCTCTGTGATGAGAAGTCAAGCTTTGTTACGGGACAAAGCTTAGCGATAGATGGAGGGCAAACTGCCTAGGCCATCAATTTGCGACAACCAAAATCGCGCAACTAGAAAAAGACCTGCGACTCGTTTAAGACTGTTTAAGCAAATGTCGTTGGGTAGAGCCGTAGGTGATTTGGGAGGGCTTTGGCCAAACCCAAGTGACCTATGGCTCTGCCAATCAATTCTTCTAGAGCCTCCAATACTCAAACCTACCGGAAAGCAGATAGTAAGTTTCGCGATACCTTATTAAAACCTACTGGGGAGTGATTCTTGATTCAGTTCTTTAATCGATGTAATTTACTGACTTGGATCAATCGCATTGGACTGAAAAAGTAGCTTATGAAAGTAAGAACCGATTTGTACGCCTCCCTTTGCGGACTGATGATCATGTCAGTGCTTTTCTCCTGTACATCTAGTCAAAATGGAAATCGGCTGGAGGTGAAAAAATGGGAAAAATTAACCTTGTCTTTTGAAGGCCCGCAAACGAGCGAAGAAGCTTTTGATAACCCATTCCTGAATTACAGATTGCTCGTTACCTTCAGCAAGGATGCCCGTAAGATAGTAGTACCAGGTTTTTACGCTGCTGACGGTAATGCTGCGGAATCCAGCAGTGCCAAAGGCGGGATTTGGGAGGTGCGCTTTCGCCCCGATGAGGAGGGAGAATGGGCGTATGTAGCCTCCTTCCGTAAAGGTAGAGAAATTGCCATTTCTGATGATCCAATGGAAGGGGAATCGGTGGCTTTTGATGGAGCGCAAGGGGTAATCATGGTGGCAGGTCCAGTAGCAGGACAGGAAGGTCGATTAGTAGTCGGAGAGGATCAATACCTACATTACCATGACTCAAAGCGAATCTTCCTGAAAGGTGGTGCCGGAAGCCCGGAGAATTTCCTAGCCTTTCGTGATTTTGATGGTACAGAACGGGGAGAAGTACCAGAAAAAAGGGACGGCGAAGCTACAGCCAAAGATGGATTGCATGCCTACGCACCTCATGTTGAAGATTGGAAAACAGGGGATCCCGTTTGGCAAGGAGATAAAGGGAAAGGAATGATTGGGGCCTTGAATTATTTGGCAGCCAAGGGGATGAATGTAGTATACTTTCTAAGCCTGAATATCGGTGGAGATGGAAAGGATGTTTGGCCCTACACAGCTTACACAGAGCGGTTCCGTTTTGACTGCAGCAAGCTCGACCAATGGGAGATCATTTTTGATCATATGGATCAGCTTGGGTTGATGATCCATATGGTGACACAAGAGACGGAGAATGAGAAACTATTGGATGATGGAGATACCGGAGTACAGCGCAAACTGTATTACCGAGAATTGATTGCGCGCTTTGCCCATCATCTGAAGGTGACGTGGAATCTTGGTGGGGAAATGGTCCAGCGCATTGGACGCCCAATGGACAAAGCAATGAGCAACGCAAGGCCATGGCTACTTATCTGAAAACCCATGATCCCTATCAGAACTACCTTGTCATTCATACTCACTCCCAACAACATGAAAAAGATGAGCTCTTTGATCCACTCTTAGGGTTTCCTTATCTGGATGGCATGTCGATGCAAATTGCCAATAGATCCACCTCCTACGAGGATACTCGGAATTGGTTAGCAAAGTCTGCGCAAACAGATAAACCTTGGATCATTACCATAGACGAAATAGGACATCACTCCCGAGGTATTGATCCAGACGATCGGCTTGATAATAACCAGGATAGCGTAAGAGCAGAGGTGCTGTGGGCCAACTTGATGGCTGGTGGTGGTGGCGTAGATTGGTACTTTGGTTGGCGAAACCATAACAATGATCTACAATGCGAAGATTGGCGGTCTAGAGATAGCGTCTGGGACTTCACCCGACATGCACTTGATTTCTTTAATACGTATTTGGATCTGCTTAAGCTGACACCTAGGGATGGGTTGACCAAGGGAGTTCAGAACTACTGCCTAGCGGAACTCGGTCAAACCTATGCGATCTACCTTCCATTTGGTGGTACCGTTGCCTTGGATCTAAGGAATCAAGCGGGTACTTATAAAGTAGCTTGGTACAATCCACGTGCAGGAGGCGACCTGATGAGTGGCGAACTTACGATGATAGAAGGTGGAGCGCCGGTTGCCTTGGGCAAGCCGCCAGAAGATGAGGATAAAGATTGGGCCATTTTGGTAACCAGGCAATAGAGTAGTTTAAAGCGCGGGAAATATTAAACAGGCCTTTGCTTTTGCTTCCAATTAGCCAATAAACCTGGTCTATCCTGTCCTTGAAGTTCTACTAAACTTCTATATTAGATGGTAATCTATAGGGAAGGCTGACGGAATAGATGTTCTCTCGATGGCTCCTCCTCCTATTAAAACCTGATCTATGCGACTTTCTATCTTGTTTCTGTTGCTAGCGTTTTGTTCCACCATTTCTGGACAGACTGCCCCTTTTTCCAAGGGTGTCAATCTGACAAGTTGGTTTCAAGTGGGAGCGGCCAAGGAAATCCAGTTTACAAAATACACCAAGCAGGATTTTGAAAACATCCAATCTTTGGGTTGTGACGTTATTCGACTCCCGATCAACCTCCATTTTATGACGGATGGAGCTCCTAATTATACTTTAGATCCTCTATTCTTGAATTTCCTGGACCAGGCTGTGGATTGGGCCGAAGAACTGGGGATATACTTGATTCTAGATAACCATACTTTTGATCCGGCGGAAGCTACTGACCCAGCCATCGGAGATGTTTTAGTGAAGGTTTGGGAACAAATGGCTACGCATTTCAAGGATCGCTCTACACTATTGATGTATGAAGTGCTCAACGAGCCGCATGGAATATCTGACCAACTTTGGAATAGTATCCAACAAGAAGTAGTGGAAGTAATACGTACGGTAGATGAGAAGCATACCATCGTGGTAGGACCTGCTTCTTGGAATAGCTACACCAACCTATCATTGATGCCCATTTATGAGGATGAGAACTTACTGTACACCTTTCACTTCTACGATCCTTTCATATTTACACACCAAGGTGCAAGTTGGGTGAGTCCTTCAATGGTACCGCTTGCCGATGTACCTTTCCCCTACAGCGCTGATAATATGCCGACATTCCCGCCTTCGTTAAATGGTACTTGGATTCAGTGGAACTTTATCAACTACAATATCGATGGCACAATTAGCAAGATTAAAGAATTGATAGATATTGCTGTTGATTTCCAGCAAAATAGGAATGTACCCATTTACTGTGGGGAATTTGGCGTCTACATTCCCAATAGTAAGCAGCCGGATCGAGTCTTTTGGTACGATCAGGTTCGGCAATACTTGGAAGAGAAAGACATTGCCTGGACGACTTGGGATTATCATGGGGGCTTTGGACTTTTTGAAGCCAATGGCAATGGTCTGTTTCAGCATGATTTAAATGCGGACTTATTGACGGCCCTAGGTATGGATGTGCCGGAACAATTGCCCTTCGAGATAAAACCAGATTCTTCGGGTTTCTTTATCTATTCGGATTTTATTGGTGAAAGGATTGAATCTGTAAGTTATAGCCCTGGTGAACTCGACTTCTACAATCAGTTGGCACCCAATAATGATGCATACAGCCTTTTCTGGACTGGAGCCAATCAATACCAATCTATCAGTCTTGACTTTCGGCCGGACCGAGACCTGTCTTACCTCGTTGAACAGGATTTTGCCTTGGACTTTTTCGTGAAAGGAGATACCCCTGGAACCTCTTTTGATATCCGTTTTGTAGACTCAGAGACGGACATACCAGAGGATCTTCCTTGGCGTATCCGAGTTACGATTGATGATGAGGTTAGCTGGGACAATACTTGGCAGCATGTACATATAAAACTCAGTGATTTTGTTGAGCATGGAGCTTGGAATGGAACTTGGCATAATCCTATCGGGGCTTTCGACTGGTCAAAGATAAATCTGGTAGAAATTGTGGCGGAACAGGGAGCGCTAGGTGATGCCCGTCTATGGTTTGATAATATCCAGATCACGGATATAGATCCTACGGAGGTGAATGCAGTCAAGGACCATAAACGACTTTTCCCTGTACAAATCTTTCCTAATCCAGCTAAGGACAATCTATTCTTAAAAAGTGAGTTCCCAGCTCCCCTAAATTATCAGTTAAGGGATGCCTTTGGCCGAGTGTTACACGGAGGAAATCTATTGGGACGCGAGGAGCTTGATCTTTCCATCTATCCTGCCGGCTACTATTTCCTAAAGCTGTATGATGAGCGAGGTGCGTTTGAGGTGCGGAAGATCATCAAGCCATAGAGGTCGGATCTGTCGTCTACTTATTTCGCCACCTCGTAGTACTGAGTAAAAGTAGCGGTCTTTCCTTCTTGGGATTGAAAAGCAATTTCTATCAGAAAAGTGCCCAGGTCTTCGCCATGTTCAAAGTCTAACTGATAACTCCCGCTTGTAGGCATAGACTGATTGGCCAACCACAATAAGTTAGGGCCGATTTTAATTGGTTCTTCGGTCTGTTCTATTGTACTTTCCTGGGCATACTCAGTCTTTAATAGAGAGATCTTAAAGATGTTATTGACATCAGTCTCGGGAAGATCCAATTGATTGAGGCTGGTTTTCATGACGACCATCCCGCTGTTGGCGATGGGGCCAAATTGCGGTTGCAGAGATTGTGGATAGAAAAACAAATCGATGGTGTCAATCTTCCCAATCGGAATGTTATAAATGAAATTGGCATCCTTGGTTAGCCTTCCGTCGACTATAAAAACTGGACTCCCCACATAAAACTGACGAATCTGTTGGGTGGGGTTGAACATCCTAGCTACGTGCCCTCTCTTTCCTCGATCCCGAAGTTTAAATGGGGTAACGATTTCATTAAAGAAAATAGTAAGGTCATCAAATGGCGTATAGTGGGCCATGACTAAGCGTTGATCTGCTGATAACTCTTTTGCTTCTATTGGTCTTGGAATAGCGTTCACAGGTGATTCCACCGTCCCATAGAATTGATAGATTTTCTTTCGAAGCCGGCTCCAGTTCAGGTAGGTTTGTAAGGAGGCTGAAGTGTTGGAGGAAGTACCATTACTCAGACTCACTCGATCCGCGAGAATTACCTTTAGATCGCTGCGCTGATAGTCCATGAATTGGATGTGCCGCTCACCGCCTAGTCTCGGTAGAACTAAGCTAAAATGACCATTCTTATCAGAATTGGTGCAAAAGAACTCATTTTCTTCCCGCACATAGGCGCATAAGATGGCGGACTGAAAAGGACTACCGTCCAGGTTTAGACTCGTTCCTAGAATATGAATATCCTCAGATAGTTGCGATGCAATCCCTTCGGGGATATCCAGGTAGTAAGTAGATAGTTCATTATCGGTCCCCATAGCCAAAAGTGCAGCATCTTTGACCGTAATGGAAAGGGTCCCATCAACCGTTTGTCCCGCTTGATCCTTTATAGCAATGTTCGCCTCTACCTTACCTCCACGCTTTAACTCATTCTTTGCCAACTGGAAATCAATCGATAATTCTGAGGGAATGCTAGTGCTGGGATTACTGGTCGCCAGCTGGGCAGGGATTGGAGCGGTAGATAAATCATCATAAATGGGAAGTAAGAGTTCACCCAGTTTAATGCGTTTATCCCCTGCTAGATTGGTACCGAGTAATAGCCAATGATAGCTTTGTGAAGGTAGGTTGTAGGGGATCTTAAGGTAACCATTGGCCTGTAATTGTCCCGCCGTCTTGATAAAGTGTTCGGTGACTAAGGTTCCATCGGGGTGATAGATGGCTACTTTCAGGGCTAGGTCTTTTTCCTGGAACGTTTTGGGAAAGTATAGCTGATAAGCTAGGGGATCACCGGCAGTATAAAATGGCTTATCGAGTTGTACCAATACTTGTTCAGCCTGCAAGCTAGCTGGAAGATTTAGCAGGAAAGCGAGAAAAGCCAGCGAGAAAAGTAGTCGTTGTCTAAACATGCTTGTAAGTTTCTTGAGGTTCTATTCAATCCAAAAATCGGGTCTTTGTGTGGTGCTATTTCTGAGTAGCTGACAATCAAAGCAAAAAGCGCGTGGCGGTTCCTGCCCTTCCGGTATCACACTTGGGCAGGTTGGAAATATCGTCAGACCTAAGGCAGAGGGAGGAATATACAGTCTTATGGTATCTTCTTGCACGGCGCTGAAATAGCCGAAGACATCCTCCGAGGGATCCTCTAAATTTGAGAAATTACCCCGAATCTTTCCAGGTGGTTCATCAAAGAAGTTGCCAGAGCGATCTACCACCTTTCGAATATTTTCCCAGTAATCAAAAGCGCCTTCCGTAATGGACTGCTGTCGCACCACCAAATAGAACCCTTGTGCAAAGCGACTATCCGCCCGCTCTTCGATAATGAATTGCCTTTCCAGTATATCTTTACCGCTTTCGTTTCCATTGAATACTACGGGTCTTTCCAATTGCAAATTCTCAAAAACGTAACAAGTCCTTTGATTGGGAACCTGTACATTCGCCGGGACGCTTTCTACGATTTTGTGAACGCCTTCTATGTCCCATTTGAGTATGGCTTTCTGATCCTGACTAGAAGTCTTAAGTGGAGTGTCTATGTAGAAACGGACAAAGTTTTGATCTACGATACTCCCCGTTTCATTAATGGCTTCCCGGGTTTCTACGTCATAGGTGATGGCACTAGCTTTTGGTACCTCATTGAGTTGCTCCAATTGAGAGGTGTAGACTCGATTGTCGCTCAGACTCACCTCCAACCGATAGGACCTCCCTGCTTCGATGGTTATATCTGAATCGGTATCCTGAATAATTCGTTGGTATTGTCCAGAGAATCTCAAGGGCACAAAAGCTTCATTGCCCAAGTCATCCTTGAGGAAAACGGTAGCATTATCGAGTGGAATGGGAGCGCTGAACCCACCGAAGTTATCAACTTGCACGACGCGCACGTCAAGCACTGAGGGTTCGTCTTTGCGCAAGGTCGCAGTGATGGCGATGTTTTCTGCATCAGAGGGGGGAGCGGGTAGGTCTATTTGACTAAGGCAACCCCACAGCGTGACAAGCAGGAGGACGGCGAGGATGGGCGGAAGCTGTTGGATGCGAATCATAAGGTTTCAAAGTTAAAGGTGAGCGCAGGGAAGACATTTCCTAGTATAGCAAGCTTATTAGCTACCGGGGCTTGGAAAGGGCGCTGGGTGAAGAAAACAGAAAATGCGTTCTGTCTGCTGTACAGGTTGTATAATGAAATGGTCCAACTCGTCTTGATTTTCCGAGTAAGATTGTATCCTTTACCAAGGGTGTAGGCTAGATCTACTCGATGATAATCAGGTATTCGCAATTGATTGCGATCAGAGTAGATGGGAATGACTAAGCCATTGCTTTCTACGTAGGAGCCGATTGGGGCAGTAGTGGGGCGCCCCGTTCCATAGATAAAGTTGAAACTCAAGGTGTTTCTGCGATTTACGTGGAAATTGAAGACTAGACTTACATCGTGCGGCTTGTCAAAATTACTGGGAAACCAGTTCTTTTGATTGATGCCTGCCACCTGTCTCTCTGTTCGGGAAAGGGTATAACTCAAATAACCATCCCAGCGTCCTTGTTTCTTTTTGGCGCTCAACTCCAGACCATAAGCTCGACCGATGCCCGTCAACAACTGAGTTTCTAGAAATTCGTTGGCTGTGAGTTCGGCAAAATCTCGAAAATCAAATAGGTCATCAATATATCTTAGGTAAGATTCGGAGGAGAACTCCCAATTATTATCCTTGGAGTTGAGAAAGTAGCCGACGGAAAAGTTATGAGAACGCAAGGGCCGGATATTCTTATTACTCAATTGCCATTGACTACTTGGTGTAGGGGTGTTGGTATTAGCGATTAAATTGATGAACTGCGCTGTTCGACTATATCCCCCCTTGATAGAGGCTTGGGGGCTCAATCGGTAGCGAAAGGACACCCGAGGTTCTAAACTGGTATAGGTCGCCACGATCTTTGCTCCAGCAAAAAAACTGGAGTCTTTAAGGTTCACCAATCTTGGATTTTCTGGATCTTCGTATTCGTAGAAGGTACCTGGGCCTAGCGCGTTATACATTCCTAGCCGCAGCCCCCCCGACAAGGCGAAGGCCGGGCTGACATTCCAATTGGCATTCAAGAACAAAGCGGATTCCAATCCCTGTTCTCGCTCTACACTTCTCGCTTTTATTTGCGAAAGTTCCCCTCTTGGACGCAGATCACCTGGGTCCACTTGGTAGAGAATTGAAGAAATTCCTGCGTTTAGCTCTAAATCATTATCAGGGCTATAGGTCAGTAATTCTTTGATCTTGTAGTAAGTAACATTATTGTCTAATTCCTGAGCATCCGTCCCATCTAGGTCTAACTGCGTACTTTCATATCGACTGGCAGTGATGGAAAGGCGAGAAAAAAGGCGATCGGAAAAGATTTTTTTGTAAGTGAACTGTCCCATCTGGGTCCCATATTCATACCCGAATTGATTGTTAAAGGCAAAGTCATCCCGAGTGGAATAGAGGGAAAAGGTGATGGTGTTTCTGTCGTTGATCTTATCGGTATACCTCAGGTTAAGATCGTAAAAGGAAGCGGAACTTTGTTTTACTTCTGGAAGACGGATAAGCCGAAGCACCCAATCTGAATAACTACTTCTAAAGCCAAGGATTAAGGATGACTTACCCTTCACAATTGGCCCTTCCAGGTTGACTTTGCTTGCCACCAAACCTAATCCCCCCTGAGCTTTATAATTTTGAAAACTACCATCCCGCATTTCAACATCCAGGACCGACGCTAGACGCCCCCCAAACTGCGCAGGAATATTTCCTTTGTACAGGGTTACATAACTAATTAGTTCGGGGTTGAGGGTACTGAAGAAGCCTAGCGCATGAGAGGCATTGAAGAGTAAGCCTTCATCCTGCATCAACAGATTTTGGTCTACCTCTCCTCCTCGAACATTAAAGCCGATGGCTCCCTCGCCGATGGTACTAATTCCCGGTTGTAGCAAGAGACTTTTGATGACATCAATTTCTCCTAGGAAACTCGGCAATTTCTTGATGGATTTTACATCTAACCTGGCTACTCCGACCTGAGCACTTTCTATATTGACATTGGCCGCCTCTGCACGAACGAGCACTTCCTCTAGTTCAATGGCAGCTTTGTCCAACTGCACATCTAGCGTTCCACTACCCATTACAGCAACGGATCTAGAGAAGTCATCAAATCAAACATAATGGATCACTAATTCGTGTCGACCGCTTTCGATTTCTAGCTCAAAACTACCGTCCACATCCGTAGCAGTTCCTTGATTCAAGTTTTTCCAAAAGACGGTGGCCCCAATGATCGGCTCTTCCGTGGCTCCATCCAACACCTTTCCTTTGACGATAGCTTTGCCGTTACTTTCGAGTGTTTCCACTTGTCCGATCGTCAAATCAGGTTGCCCCTCTACCAAAGCATCTGCTCCGCGTATGCTATTTTCTAATGCGATATAGAAATCCGAGGAAAAGGAGGAAGAAATGAACGCCTTTGGTACGATGAATATGGCATAGTCTCGATAGTTGAGAAAGCTCAGGTCTGTACTAGCTAGGAGTTGAACCAAGACTTGCTGTAAGGGCGTCTCGGCGAAGGTGAAGCTTTGTTGTTCTTGTGGGAGATCCGAGTTTCGGAAGTAGAATTTGAATAGTGTGCGTTCCTCCAGGTCCGCAAGAATATCAGCAACAGCTTGATTGTTATAGACGGCTGTGATCGGGTTATCCTTGATCGTGCTTTGCCCGGAGAGCGAGCATAGCCAGAGCGCAAATAGGGTCGTGCTAAACAGTCGGAAAATAATTCGCATACTGTGGGTGTTCGTGCTTAAAGATGGTTTGGTAAATGTAGACTTAATAAAGTCCAATCCATTCAAGTTTCCGGAGATTAAATGTGTCCTGGCAGTCAAAACCGGATAAGCCTTAGCTAGGCTTACTTATTTGACAAATGATAGCTTGGGGTTTATCCATCACTCTAATCAAGTCGCTTCTGTGGTGGCCCGTTCATCTTGAGTCGAATTGAGCGCTAATGATTACTTTTAAAGAAACGAAAACCACTATGTTACCAAAGACACTACTTTTTCTCCTAGGGGTTGGGGTGCTATTAAATCTGCTCAGTTGCCAAGATCAGCAGGACCATGTTGACCCCTCAAGCTATCTTGGTGTTCCAGAAACAGAGATACAACAAGAACTTGATCATTTAGTTGAACTTTGGTATCCACGAATTGTCGATACCTTAAATGGCGGCTACTACACTAATTTCGAATTTGATTGGTCACGTAGTGAAGATCAACCCAAGATGCTGGTTACTCAGGCTCGCGGACTTTGGACTGCTGCTCGTTTAGCACAAGTTTATCCAGATCGGGTCGAACTAGTGGACGCGGCCGAACATGGCTATACTTTTTTGATCCAAAATCTCTGGATGGAGGATCAGGGAGGCTTTAGGTTAAAGTGGCCTGAAGAAGCAGAGGACAAGGTTTTTCGGCTCACGTACGCGAATGCATTTGCCCTTTACGCTCTTGCGGAATACGCTAAAATCAAGCCTGAAAAGGAAGTGTTGAGTTGGGTCGAACGAAGTTTTGATTGGTTGGAAAGCCATGCACACGATGCACAACATGGTGGTTATTATAACCTAGTTCTTTTTGATGGAGCGACAGGAAAGGGTCGTGGTTGGGGAGATGGAAATTGGAAGGGTCAAAATACAAGCATTCATCTATTGGAAGCTTTGACTAATACCTACTTGGTACTTCCCTTACCTAAGGTGAAGAAGCGTTTGGAGGAGATGTTAGTATTGGTACGAGATACTTTTGTCCGAGAAAATGGTAGCCTTCGACTTTATTTTACCAACGATTGGTCGCCGGTAGATTACAGTGATTCGACTCGACAGTTTATTCTAGATAACATTTATGATGATCACGTTTCCTTCGGACATGATATAGAAACAGCCTTTCTGCTTTACGAAGCCAACTTAGTACTACAAAAGGGTGAAGTCGATTCCAAAACCTTAGAGGTTACGAAAAAGATGATAGATCACTGCTTGGCGACAGGTTTTGATCAAAACTTTCAAGGTATTTTTGACAAAGGGTATTACTTCCAAGGTCAAGAAGATATAGAAGTGACTGATCGGCACAAAAGTTGGTGGGCTCAGGCTGAGGCTTGGCACGCCTTAGCCTTATTTTCCAATCTATTCCCCGAGGAGCATTCCTATCCACAAGCATTTCAAGCTATGTGGACCTATATTCGGGAACAGCTCATCGACCCGGAACATGGTGGTTGGTACAATGCAGGCTTAGATGAAACGCCCAAGGCCATCCGACAACGCAAGGCGCACCAGTGGAAAGGAGCTTACCACAATGGGCGTGCCTTGCTTCAGGTGCTAGAGTATGCAAGGAGTGGACCTAAGGGACATTAGGTATTTAAGTTGACGAATCCACCGTCAATCGGATAATTAGTACCTGTAAGGAAGCTAGCTTCATCAGAGCAAAGGTAGCGAGCCAGATTAGCTATCTCCACCGGCTTAGCCATACGGCCGATAGGTTGTGTTTTCGAAAGTTGCTCATACATTTCCTGCTCTTGACCCGGATAGTGCTGTTTGAGGTAGTTGTCAACGAAGGGAGTATGTACGCGAGCAGGGGCAATGCTGTTGCATCGGATATTATATTCCAAATAATCCCTTGCAACGGTATACGTCATGAGTTCAACCGCGCCTTTGCTAGTAGAGTAGGCGAAGCGATCAGGTAAGCCTACCATAGAGGCTACGGAGCCCATATTGATAATTACACCGTTCTTTTGCTCCATCATGAAGGGAATTACCCCATACATGCAATTATAGACTCCCTTGATATTAACTTGATAAATGCGATCGAAATCAGCTTCGCTGGTTTCGTGTAATTTACCTATGTGAGAGATGCCAGCGTTGTTGATCAGGATATCTATTCGGCCGGTTTCTGCGAAGACTTCCTGGCAACTTGCTTGGACTTGCTGTTGATTGGAAACATCTACGGACCTAAATTTGACCTTACCGCCTTGATCGGAAATGCTATCCGCTACGGCTTGGCCTTTTTCGGCATTAAATTCCATTAATTGCACATAGGCACCAGCCTCTGCGAAGACTCGGCACATTTGTTCTCCAATACCACTTCCACCGCCGGTGATAATGGCAACCTTATCAGTTAGATCGAATGCTTTCATTGATTTCGTTATTGTTTTGAAAACTTGTCAGTCACTAGGCAATTCTAAAGACAAGTGAAGTAAACTTGCCCTAAGTTATTATTTTGTTGGTGCTATCAAAGCGTTAATGTAAGACGACTTTTTTGAATTAATCACCCGAAGTAATGAAAATATCGACTGTACTGACTTTTGTATTTCTTCCAGTAGTTTTGCTGAATGCACAGACTTCGCTAGAGCAAATAGATTTAAGTAGCGGAAAGTATAAGGTAGGCTTCAAGCATTACACTAATATCGACAGCACTAGAACTTATCGAATAAAGAATGAGTTCAATAACCAATTCATCGATAGACCCATTCCCATCAGCATTTGGTATCCTGCCGAGATTGAAGATGATCATTCGCAACAATTAACAGTTTTAGACTATTTGGAGATCTTAAAGGAAGAGGAAGAGTGGGGTAATCTGCCCAATGAATTCTTGCTAGACTGGTTTCATTATTTATGGAATACAGCTGAAAACAGAGCGCATTTAACGGAAAAAGTAAATGCTTTCTCTAACTCCAATTTTATAAATGGCAAATTTCCAGTTGTAGTTTATGCGCCCAGTTATCAGGCATCATCCATCGAAAATTTCGCCTTGTTCGAGTATTTGGCCAGTAATGGGTTCGTCGTGATATCAAGTCCATCTAGAGGTACAGAGACAAGAGAGTTAGAAGGGGGGACAAGCAAGGATATGGAAACCCAATCTCGTGATGTTGAATTCCTTCTAAAAGAACTTCATAAGTATGATGGTATAGATCGGGATAAAATAGCGCTTATGGGGTTTAGTTTTGGTGGACTATCGAATGCTATTACTGTCATGAAAAATAAAAATATTAAAGCATTAATCAGTCTAGATGGAACGGAAAGATACCGGTATAATATACTAGAGAAATCAGCCTATTTTAACCTGGACAACTTGAATGTTCCATACGTTCACTTTGCGCAAAAGGATATACCAGAAGTTGTTTTGCGGGAAGATAAAATTCCAGAAAGGTTGAACTACGAATTCCAACTGTACGACTCCTTAAAATATAGCAATGTCTACCGGTACAAATTCCATGATCTAACGCACTCAAATTTTAGTTCATATGGCATTCTATTCGGTAATAGAGACAAAAGACAGGACAAGAGCGACGATAAAATCATGGCTTCATATCGACAACTTTCGGAATACGTTTTACAACATCTTAATGCTACCTTGAACAAGGAGGACAGTGCCATGAAATTCATTGAGAAGAACCCTGAGCAAGATTGGGTCTCGAAAAAAATGAAGAAATCACGGAGTACAGCGTTTGACTATAAAAACTTCAATGATCTAGCAGTACACCAAGCTTATGAGGACTTAATTCCGCTGTACAAAAGTACATTAGCACAACATCCACAGCTTCAATTAGAAGAAAGGATGTTAAACACGCTCGGGTTAAGATTGTCATTTGATCCTAACAAAAGAGAACAAGGAATAAACGTATTGTTACTAGCTGTACATCTCTACCCAAAATCTGCCAATTTATATGATAGCCTAGCTGAAGCTTACCTGTCCAATCAGGATTTTGAAAATGCAATGGTACATTTTAAAAAGTCCCTGGCCTTGAATCCCGAGAACCAAAATGCAATAAATAGACTGAAACAGCTGAAACAATAGGGAGGATTTTGTTTGTTTGCATGCTAGTGTGTTTTCTTTGATCATTCATTCGTTTTCGAAGAGGAGGTCAGAAAAGCAAAACCAATCTTCCTCTTCAGTTGCGGTTTAGCGGAAGACGCCCCAAAACCCTCTACCGCCTCCACAAACTGTGGCCAAAACCAAAGTTATGATAAGGGATTATCTGAATTCATTTAGGATTCTAACAGAGGATGATATCAGTACTTTTATGAGTATGGTAACTTCAAAAAGCCTCAAAAAAGGTGAGTTCTTTATTACCGAAGGAAAAATAAGTAGATATATCGCATACATTCAATCTGGTATATTTCGCTCATTTTATCATTCTTCTGCACAAGAAGAGGTGACTTATTGTTTTACCTTCAAAAATACCTTGATCACCGCATATAGTTCTTGGATTACCCAAAAACCAACCACTGAAAATATTCAAGCGCTAACGGATATGGAATTGATGCTGATTTCATTGGAAAATATGAGGGACTTGGAAGTTTCAAACCCAAATTGGATAAAGTTCTTCAAACATATAGCAGAATTAGAATACATCAATTTAGAGAACAGAGTATTTATGCTACAGCGAGAATCTGCTGAATTAAGATATCAAAACCTAGTAGATAACCATCCAGAGTACCTCCATCACATTCCACTTCACTATTTAGCCTCCTATTTAGGAGTCACGCAACGTCATTTGAGTCGAATAAGAAAGAACTTTGCTTTTTAGACATATGTCCTTTACATAGCGTTGCCACAGCAGATAGCTTTGTACCATAATTAATGACAAAAATTATGATACAAGCTTTGAGGACACCGGAAGAAAGGTTTGCAAATCTTTCTAATTATTCTTTCAAACCTAATTACATAGATGATCTAGTAGGTTACGAAGGCTTAAGAGCCCATTACTTGGATGTAGGTAAGCCCGATGCTGAGGAGGTATTTTTATGTCTTCATGGGGAGCCAAGTTGGAGCTATTTGTATAGAGGAATGATTCCCGTCTTTACAGAAAATGGATATCGCGCTATTGCCCCAGATCTATTTGGGTTTGGCAAATCTGATAAACCTATAGAGGAGGATGTCTATACCTTCAATTTTCATCGCAATTTTCTAATTCACTTTATTGAGCGGCTTGATTTAAAAAACATTACGCTGGTTTGTCAAGATTGGGGTGGTTTACTTGGTTTAACCCTGCCCATGGATATGCCTGGTCGTTTCAAAAGACTCATTATCATGAATACAGCTTTGCTGAATGGTCAGCCAGCGGGCCCTGTCTTTGCCGAGTGGAAACGTGAAATTGTTGAACCAGAAAATGTAGACTTATCCGAACTGTTTAAGAAGCATGCACCGGGCATAAGTCAATCCGATGCGGAAGCGTACGAAGCACCTTTTCCTGATGCCAGATATAAAGCAGGGGTGCGAAAATTTCCAAAATTAGTTGCTCAAGAACCTCATCTGGAAGGTGTAGAAACTTCCTTAAGAGCAGCTGAATTTTGGAACAAAAAATGGGATGGAGATACTTTTATGGCCGTAGGTATGAAAGATAAAATGCTTGGTCCGGGAGTCATGGCACATATGAAAACCTTAATTAAGGGGTGTCCAGAATGGATTGAAATTCCGGAAGGAGGGCACTTTGTGCAAGAAGCGGGGGGGCAAATAATCGCTCAGAAAGCTTTACAGAAATTCGGAATGTTAGCTAAAGAAATGAATGACTAAGATTATGAGCAAGATAAATAGCACTTCAAATATATCGCAAAACGTTTTATTGATCCTGGTTGGGGTAATCACTTTCTATTTTCTTTGGATAGCTGCATTTCCCAAACTGATTGTGACAGAAGAATCCTATGGTGAATATTATTGGTTTAGAGCGTCATGGCTGTTTATACATGTTGTTGCAGGTTTATTGGCAACACTCATCGGATGGTATCAATTCCTTCCTTCCTTTAGGATGAAAAGTATAGAAGTTCACCGGGTTGTTGGGAAAATATACACCTACTGTATTGTCATCGCTGCGCTAACAGCCATATATTTAGCGCTTGTCTCACCTGGGATGAATATACTTGGAAAACTGAGTTTTGTTGTTGTGCCAATCATCTGGTTAAGTACGATAACGCTAGCCTATGTCTCGATTATGAAGAAAAATGTCATCCAACATCAAGAGTGGATGTTGCGGAATTATGTAGTGACTTTTTTCTTTACCATTTTCGTGATTTTCACGAAATATTTACCATCTGAAGTAATGGGGGTTACCTACAATGAAGCCCTTCTATTTCATACTTGGATGAGTTGGTCATTGCCATTATTCTTTACGGAATTAATAATACAAGGCAAAAAAATATTGAAATGATTTTACGGCTAGATTTTTAGACGGTCGTAGTAGAACTATGGCCAACTCCATGGATGCTGTTCGTCCCACTTTTTGCGGGGATGAACAGCATCCATTTCCTTGATACGTCATCAAAAAGAAAAGATGTCGAGGCTGCTAATAGTTTCTCTTAAGCTAGAGGGAGTACGGCTATTTTGACCATAAAACAAATTTTCCCGTTTCAAGGCCATGACGATTTGGTCCAACCGATTCTTGGCTCATTCTCCTTAGAAACTGTCGATAATGGCAAGGAAATCGTCAGGCTTCAAAGAAGCACCGCCCACTAATCCCCCGTCAACATCTGGCTGTGAGAATAGCTCCTTGGCGTTGGCCGGTTTCACACTACCACCATACAAAATAGTAGTCGCATCAGCTACTTCTGCCCCGTATTGATCGGCGAGCAACTGTCGGATGACTGCATGCATTTCTTGTGCTTGTTCCGGGGAAGCGGTCACGCCTGTTCCGATGGCCCAAACGGGTTCGTAGGCAATTACGACGTCGGCAAAGGCTTCCGCAGATAAATGAAATAGAGCACCTTTGATTTGATCTGAAACCAGTGCTGTGTGAGTACCTGCTTCTCTGATAGGTAGTTTCTCTCCACAGCAGAAGATGGGCTTTAGGCCGCCCGCTAATACTGCGTCAACCTTTTTGGCTAATAGACTAGCTTCCTCCCCAAAGTATTCCCGACGTTCGCTATGTCCTAGAATCACATATTCCACACCCACAGATTTCAACATATCTACTGAGATCTCACCAGTATATGCACCCCCTTTTTCTTGATGGCAATTCTGAGCCGCTAACTTGAGGTTTAGCTTTTGCTGAACGGTCATGCTTACGGCAGACAAATGAATGAAAGGTGGGGCTAGAATGGCGATAGTATCTGACTCACTCAATCCTGTTGCTACCGCTTCCGCCAAGTCTTTACCTTCTTCAAAGGACTTGTTCATTTTCCAGTTTCCAGCTACGATGTGCTGTCTTTTCATTTTACGTGCTTTTGTGTGATGAAGAAAAGTACGATCAGAATGTATTTCGGAAATGCCATTGCATTTCTAAAAGTGGTGGTGATAAAGGGCCTAAAGAGTTTGTTCAACCAGAAGAATAGCTGAGCTTCCCTAAATTAGCCCCTTGCGGACGATGGATCGGAAAGATAGCTTCATTCCTATTTCTCTTCTACTTTTTCCTGTCGACGTAGTGCTTGGCCTTTCTTGGTATAAGCAATATTCGCTTCAATTTTATGACCAGGACGACTCCATTTCTCTACGTCTCCTGCAGCTACGGTAGCTTCTTCCTTAATGCTAGGTTGTCCGTGTTTGGCGAACGGCTCCGTCGGGGTCAACCCTAATAGATTAAACATTTCAAGATCCTGGAATACGTCTGGGTTAGGCGTGGTCAGTAGCTTGGCACCAGCGAAGATAGAACCTGCACCCGCCATGAAACAAAGCGCCTGCCCTTCGATAGACATACTGGTTCTACCGGCAGATAATCGAACAACAGAAGTTGGCATCGCAATTCTAGTCACGGCTACCATCCTAATCATCTCCCAGATAGAAACGGGCTCTTGATCTTCCAATGGAGTACCATCCACCGCCACCAAAGCGTTGATCGGAACCGATTCAGGTTGTGGATCCAATCTAGATAAGGTCAACAACATTTTTAATCTATCATCCACATTCTCTCCCATGCCTATGATCCCACCCGAACAAACGGTCAAATCAGCTTTACGGACGTTATCTAAGGTCTTCAAGCGATCTTCATAGCCACGAGTAGAAATAATTTCTTTGTAGTATTCTTCGGAAGTGTCTAAGTTGTGATTGTAAGCGTACAGCCCCGCATCAGCAAGGCGCTTGGCTTGATGTTCACTAAGCATGCCCAGGGTTGCGCAGACCTCCATATCAAGCTTATTCACGGTCTTGACTAAATCGATCACATGGTCAAATTCCTCATTGTCTTTCACATTTCTCCAAGCTGCTCCCATGCAAAGACGGGAAGAACCCAAGGCTTTGGCCTTTTTGGCGGCACTCTCCACCTGCTCTACCGTCATTAAATCGTTCTTTTCAACGCCAGTGTGATAGCGAGCCGCCTGCGGGCAATAGGCACAGTCTTCCGGGCAACCCCCCGTTTTTATTGACAAAAGGGTGCTGATCTGTACTTCTCTTGGGTTGTGGTGTTCTCTATGGACAGATGCTGCTTTGAAGACCAACTCTAGGAGTGGGCTATGGTATAGCTCTTGTAATTCTGCTAGTGTCCAATTCTTCATATCTCTTCGATTTTGGTGCAAATGTAAGGTTTAGTCACTTAGATTGGTAAATGGGGGCGACAAATTATACGTTAAGATGTTGCTTGATGAGCAAGTATCAAGCTAATGGCATTCCCTCCAAATCCAGTGGCGTTTATCATGACCGTTTGAAGTTGTTCCGGTTCCGGCTGTTCTAGAAAAGGTAAAGGTATGAATTGTTGCTTTTGTAACATAAGTATGGCCATTTCTACACTCAGGGCTCCGGATGCCCCTAGGGTATGACCAATCTTCCATTTATTATTGGTAATGGCGGGAAACCTCTTGGAGAATACCTGCTGAATGGCGTGATATTCGGCCTGATCCCCTCGAATCGTCCCAGGCGTATGGCTTACGATTACATCAACTTGATCGATCGCTGCATCTTTCAAAGCCATGAGCATGGCTTTTTGCAGCGCTACTCCTTCCCCAGAAATACTGGTAGGAGAGGAGAGGGGTTCCATCCCATAGCCTAAACCGATAATCCAGGCAAGGGGTTCATGATCAGATCCCTTAGACAATAAAAAGCTTGCTGCTCCTTCACCGAGTACCATCGTATTCTTCTCTTTCTGCAAATCTAACGCTCGGCAGGGTAAGGGCCCTCCTTCGGCCGGGGCGTATATCCGTAGCGCTTCCATTTGCGCCATCGTAAATGGAGTTAGGGGAGCCTCAGTTCCTCCCGCCAAGAAATGATCACAACGCCCAGCTTCTATCCAAGTGATACCGTTGGCAATAGCTTGTAAAGCACTGCTACAAGTAACGGAGTGACTAATACTCATGGCTTCTATCCCTAAGACCTGCGCCACCCAACTAGAAACATTCCCTAAAGTGGTCAGTGGAGAAGTATTTGGGCTCAGGTCAGTTCCTTGGATATGTCGCAGGTGACTATTTTCCAATATCTCAGTGGCTCCTCGGGAAGAGCCCATATTCACCCCCCAATGTGCGGAGGCTGGCAGTGAAATCTTGCTAGTGGCTTGTTGGGCAGTTTCGATCGCGAGAAGGGTCGAACGATCCAATCGATTATAAGGTTTACCCTTGGCCCGTAGAGCTTCTATTTTCTTTGCGGCCGTATGGGCCAAAGGACCGACCCATTTATCATCTGCTCCCTGAGTTAGGTGTGATGCTTTCTCCTGGTAGCTTTTCCAAACTTCGGCTGAATCAGATCCCAGGGCCGAAAGGCTTCCCATCGCCATAATACCAATTCCTGGCTTCTTCATTGTAACCCTCTTTTCTTTGGTAAGTATTATGCCAACCACCGTTCTCTCAAGATGGGGGCAATTTGGTTGGCCCAATATTTTACTTGTTCAGCGTTTACTTCCTCCAATTCAGGGAGATGGAACAGCGCTTCTTGTCCACTCATCTGCTGTATAATGGAAGAGGTAGAAGGCGTGCTAGGACCATTGAAAATAAGTCCAGCGAGAGGAATCCCGCGCTCCTTCAAGCAATTGAGACTAAGTAAGGTATGATTGATACTTCCGAGGTAATGCTGGGAAACGAGAACCACCGGTATTCCTAAATATTGGATTAGATCCAAAATGGTTTGCTCGTCGTTCAGTGGAACCATTAATCCACCTGCCCCTTCCACGATCAGGAAATTCTCTGTTTCGGGGAGACTAAAGTCACTTAACTTAATCTCCACCTGGTCGATGGCGGCTGAATAGTGGGGAGAGGCGGGTGTGTTTAACCTGAATGCTTCGGGGTGGAAGCGACCCTCATCACCTTGACTTAGCTGCTTTACTTTCATGCTGTCCGTATGATGTAGATCTCCAGACTGTACGGGCTTCCAATAGTCAGCGTCTAGGGCTGTAGTTAGAATGGCGGATACGAGTGTCTTTCCTATTTCTGTACCAATACCACTAACAAATACTCCTTTCTTCATGCACAGGAATGATTTGATTCATCAATTCAGTTAGTTTGTGTATTTGGTCTTTTGTGTTAAAGGTATGTAGGCAGATCCTTAGGCGCTCCTGGCCCTTAGGAACAGTTGGGGAGAGAATGGCTCGGATATCGAATCCGGCCGCTTGCAGGGTCTTAGCCATCTCCTTGGCTGCCTCATTACCAGGAACCAAAATACATTGTATAGGACTATCGCTCGGGATAAAATGTTTTGCGATTCCTGGGTCTAAAGCTTCCTTGAATTGGGTGATCCTATTTTGGAGGAGGTGGCAACGTTCGCCCTGAGCCATCTCCAGGTAGGCCCATTGAATGCGAGCTAATAGCGGATCAGGAAGGGCTGTGGTGTAGATGAAGGACCTTGAGAAATTGATCAGGTAGTCCCTAAGCAGGGATGAACCCACTACCGCTGCACCATGGGCACCAATGGCTTTACCAAAAGTGTGTACCCGGGCCCAGATTTGATCCTGTAAGCCTAAGGCGTGAACCAATCCCTGGCCAGCAACTCCACAAACACCGGTCGCGTGTGCTTCATCCACCAGCATTTCTGCTCCTGCTGCTTGGCAAATAGCGACCATCTCGGTCAGGGGAGCAGCATCACCATCCATGGAATAGATACTTTCCACTACCACTAGTTTTCGCCCGCTTGCTCTATCGAGTTTTTCTCTTAAATCGTCAAGCTCATTGTGCCTGAAATTGAAGGATTTGGCTCTAGCTAGTTGGATACCTTCTCGAAGAGAGGCATGAATGAGTTGATCATATATGATGGTGTCGTGACGAGTAGTAAGACAGGACAGAAGACCTAGATTTGCCGTATAGCCGGAGGTATAAATGAGTGCGGCTTCGGCGCCGTGAAAGTCGGCCAAATAGCTTTCCAAGGATGCTACCACCTTTGTTTGGCCAGAAATGAGCCGGGAACCCGTTGCTCCCCAGGCGGTGGATCTGGGTAAACTAGCTACTCCTTCGCTAGGGAGTTGTGCTAGCCCTAGATAGTCATTAGAACAAAAGTCGATCAGGTGATGGTTCACCTGTAAGCTCCGAAATGCATTTTCCTCTTTTCGAGCCGCTAATCTATGTCTCAAATATTCCTCAAATGGCTCCATGCCGCAAAGGTAGATATTTTTAAATCAAGACCAATTCAAATCAAGTTGATCCCTAATTTGTTCCATATTAGTGAGGGCTTATCTATTTTAGCCAGAACACTGTAGTTGTATATGCAACAACGCCCTTCTTTATCAGAAGTTTTACTAGGCTCACAAGGCCACATAAGCTGCTAGAGAAGGAACATCTATTTTGCTTATGAAGTTTGGAAAATTACTCGATATATCTACTGTCGATTTTTCCCTGCCGCATGATCCCAAGGAGAATGCTTCGATTTTAGCCCGCGGCAAGGAATCTGATGAACCGCTGTCCGTTTACATCGGTTGTACCGGATGGAGTATGCCCGAATGGGTAGGGAAAATATATCCTACTGGAACTCGAAATAAGGATTTTCTGGAAGCTTATGGCAAGCAGTTCAACACGATCGAGCTGAATACTACGCATTACCGCATTCCCACCTTGGATCTGATTCAAAGATGGTATACCGCTACACCTGCCGATTTCAAGTTTTGCCCCAAAATCCCCCAAACCATTAGTCATAGCAGAAATCTAGGACTGGGCGGGGAGCAGATTCCCATGTTCTGTGAAGCCGTAAAGGCCCTCGAAGAAAAATTGGGCTGCTGTTTTATGCAGTTGCCCCCCTATTTTGGTGTGGATCGTTTAGGTAAATTAGAGACCTTCCTAAAGGCTTTTCCATCTCATATTCCGCTGGCTATTGAACTGCGACATGAATCTTGGTTTAAGGATGTGGATAGCAGCCGTGGACTATTTGAGCTATTGGAAAATACGAATTCCGCAACTGTGCTCACGGATGTGGCAGGACGTCGAGATGTGCTGCATATGCGTTTGACGAATGGGGTAGGGATGGTCCGTTTTGTGGGGAATGATTTACATACAACAGATTATGAACGCATGGATGAATGGGTGACTCGCCTACAGGAATGGCGGGATCAAGGTTTGAAAGAAGTCTACTTTTTCACCCATGAGCCGGATAATCTTAAAGCCCCGGAATTAGCAGATTATTTGGTGCGTCTATTGAAAAAAGAAGCCGGAATTTGGACCCGGGGTCCTGAATTTTATGCTTCGGATCAAGGGGAGCAAATGAGCCTCTTTTGATTGACCTAATTTTTTACTACATTTGACGCACTGCATTCATTTTGTCCTGTCCTTTTAAGAAATAGCTCACAAACTTGCTCAACATGGCAGAGAACGCTTTCCCGCTAATCACGAGGGATCTCAGTTGGTTATCATTCAATTATCGGGTTTTGCAAGAAGCCAAAGATCCGACGGTGCCTTTGTTTGAGCGAATCAAATTCTTGGCGATTTACTCTTCGAATCTGGACGAGTTCTTTCGAGTACGAATGGCCAACCACCGTAATCTTCTGCGGGTGGGAAAGAAGACGAAGAAGGAATTGGAATTCTCTCCTAAACAGATCGTCAGGAACATTCAGGATGAAGTAACCAAACAGCAAGAAGAGGTCAGTTCAATTTTTGAAAAGGATATCATTCCAGAACTAAAGAACCATAATATCTATCTCAAACGTCGCTTGGATCTAAATGAAGAGCAGCGAGAGTTTGTAGAAGATTATTTCAAAGATCACATGTTGCCCTTCGTGCAGCCTGTGCTTTTGGTCAAGGATAAGATTCGGCCTTTTCTCAATAATGCAGCCCTGTATCTAACGGTGCTCTTACAGTCTAAAGATGATCCAGAGGCTCCACATGAATATGCCATTGTCAAGATACCTTCCGATCACTTACCTCGCTTTATCAAGCTGCCTTCTCCAGAAAATCGTCACGACCTCATCATCTTAGATGATATCGTTAGACATAGTGTGTCTTGGATGTTTCCTGGCTATGACATTGTAGATACCTTTTCGATTAAGTTGACGCGAGATGCTGAGTTATACATTGACGATGAGTTTGCAGGGGATTTGATTCAGAAGATTAAAGATAGCTTGGCCAAACGTCATGTTGGTCCTGCCTCTCGTTTCGTGTATGATCGGGAAATGCCAGAGGAGTTATTGGAGTCTCTCAAGGATGTGTTTGATTTGGAAAAATATGACACCTTAAAGGAGGGGCGCTACCACAATAACTTTGATTTCTTTAAGTTTCCAGATTTTGGTCTGACTCAACTAAAGGATCCGCCCTTACCTCCGCTGCCGTATCGCGAGTTGGAAGAGGCCAAGGATTACTATAAGGCGATCAAGGAAAGGGATCATCTATTGCATTATCCTTATCATGGCTACGAATCAGTGGTGCGTTTCTTTGAACAAGCCGCAATTGATCCGGACGTGACGCATATTAAGATCATTCAATACCGAGTAGCTAAGCGGTCGCGGATTATGCAAGCACTTATGAATGCGGTTCGATCCGGTAAGCAAGTTTCCGTGTTTATTGAAGTCAAGGCGCGATTTGATGAGGAAGCCAACCTGGTATGGGGGGAGCGCTTAGAGAAAGCTGGAGTCAAGGTGCATTATAGTTTTCCAGGCGTTAAGGTACATTCGAAATTGGCTTTGGTGCGGAGATTAGAATCCAATCATGAGCGGATGTATGCTTACCTTTCTACGGGTAACTTTCATGAGGATACGGCCAAGTTATATACCGATATGGGCTTGTTCACGGCGGATAAACGCATCGTGAGTGAAGTAGCCCGTGTATTTTCCTATCTAGAAACGGTAAAACAACCTCCACAGCCCTTCAAGCATCTACTGGTTGGTCAATTTAATTTGCGGGAAGGCTTGGAGGCATTAATCGATTTTGAGATCCGGAAGGCCAAGGCGGGGAAAACAGCTAAGATTATCTTAAAGATGAATAGCTTGCAGGATCCTACGATGATCAAGAAATTATATGAAGCAAGCCAAGCTGGCGTAAATATCAAGTTAATTGTAAGAGGGATTTGCTGTTTGGTGCCGGGTATAAAAGGTTTAAGTGAAAAAATTCAGGCCATCAGCATTGTGGATCGCTTTTTGGAACATAGCCGAGTATTCATCTTCTATCATGGTGGCAGAGAAAAGATCTATTTATCTTCCGCTGATTGGATGGTTCGGAACCTTTCTTACCGAATCGAGACTTGCTTCCCAATCCTCGATGCCAAGCTAAGGCGGGAAATTAAAGACTACATCAATATCCAATTGCGTGATAATGTCAAATCGCGAGTACTAGACGAAGATTCCTCCAACGACTATTACAAAAATGGTAGCGACATGGCCATCCGATCTCAAGTGGAGACCTATTACTATGTGAAACGGAAATTGGACAATCGATTTAAACAAGGCGGGAATACGAAGTAAGCAACTGTAATTGTGCAAGCTTGAATCTGGCTAATCCTTGGATTCAGCCATTCTATATCCAAATCGGTATTCCGTCGATATTTGCCTTTCCTTTATCCAAGAAGATACTATCCTGAGTCCCTAAGTGCTACTTTTGTCAACAGTAAATTCAATTTAAATAAGTCGGGATCATGGGAGTGGAAGATGCTAGGGTAGCATCTTGTAAAGCCCCGACTATATTCAAACCAAAAAATTATCATTATGATGCGTTTCCGATTGAATTGGTTTCCACTTCTTGCGCTCCTAATTTTTGCTGTTTCTTGTCAGAGTGAACATGAGGATAGAACCGATGCACTAAAGTATATTCCAGAGGATATTAACAGTCTGATGATTATCGATGTACCAGACTTGATGGCCAAGGCTGATTACGATGCGCTCATCCAATTGCCTGCTTATAGACAATTTATCCTGCAAGCGGCCCATGAAAATGCAACCATTGCAGCCATCTTAGAGGATCCGCGCAACTCTGGTTTAGATGTAGATCAGCACTTTTATTTGGCGATGCAGCAGGATTTCTTTAGCCAAAGAGCCAAGGATATGGATGGTTATTTTGCTTTCGTTGCTGCGGTAGCGGATAAAACTGCTTTAGAACAAAATATGGGAGCTTTGGATATTCAGTTTGTCCCTGCTTCTCAGAACTTCGGCTATTCAAAACTCGAAGACATCCACATTGTTTGGAACGATGAGGTGTTAATCATGGGGATTGGCCCACATGATTCAGCATGGAAAAGGAATATCGAGGCTTTTCTAAATACCACACCTAAGAATAGTATCAGTAAGAATAGAAACCTGCAGAAAAGCCTTGAGAAAGACTTTGATATTGCTAATTGGAGCCGGATCGATGCCTTGTTGAAAGTGAATGAAGATGATCTGTTTAGTACGCTGCTTGGTATTGATAAAGATGACCTGACCGATAATTATATCAATTCATATGTGAACTTCAGGAAAGGAGAGATCGAGGGCGAGAGTTATTTTGATCTAAAACGTGGCCTTACTAATGACTTACAGCTGCTGTTTAAGGATGAGGTAAAGACGAAGTTTGGGAAATTCCTTCCTGGCGAGAACCTGATCGGAATGATGGCCGCTGCGATAGATCTAAAGGGCATCAATCAACTACTAATTGAGAAACATGTAAAAGGGGCCGGGATGCAAAAATTGGAAGAGTTTGGCTTGTCCTTTGATGATTTCGTCAGAGCCTTTTCGGGGGAAGTAGCAGTTGCCATGTATACCACCCCAGACGATGAAGGGGCACCATTGGTAGTTTTACCCATAGAAAAGAGAAAGCGATTTGAGACCTTGCTGAATTTTGCACTAGATAAAGGCATCTTGGTTGATCTGGGGAATAGTCGCTATGCCTTGGAGGCCAGATCCTACGATGATGGTATGCTGCAGCGAGTTGGCGATATGCTATACGTGAGTAACAGTGAATACCTGCTGGATAAAGTTGCCAGTGAGCGATATGATCGTGGAGGACAAACCATTGAAAACATGGCCAACTTAATGCCAGGCAATATTTTTTCCGCTTACACTAGCAGAAGAGGATTGCAAGAGGCCGACCGCTCTTTAGGAGATGTGCCGTTTCAGGAGTTAAAGATCATTGCCAATCGTAAGAAGATGGCTTTCATTATGAAAATGAAGGATGGAGATAGCAATGCCTTGTGGCAATTCTTCAACGAAATGAATGAGGTCTATCTGCGAGAAGGAGGGGATAAGATATAATCAAATCCGAAAGCTCAAGAGTTTAGCTAGGCATAAATTTGCCCAGTGCCATCCCAAAATACCTGCAGTAAAGGTGTTTTGGGATGGCCATTAATTGACCCTTACGATACTCACCTACTGGACCTTGGGTTGACAAGTTTAACTTTACTCATCTCAAAACTGGCAGTAGGAGCAATTTCTGCACACACTCCAAATTGATTGAATTTTTCAACTCCCTTCTGCAGGCTGCTTAAGCTCCTGCCCTCGGTTTAGTGGCCCTCACGTAATATAGGGCCTCTTCATTTAGCTGTAGCGTGCCCATCTTCAGTCAAATCAATTATTAAGTAGGGCGTCCTCAAAAAGTCGGCGCTGATTTCAGGTTATCATCATACCAGTTGGGCGCTTCGAAGTGGTTGAGTAAGCCACAGCTCTTGCTGTTGA
>JABSSL010000008.1 GCA_013214355.1 Saprospiraceae bacterium
TCGGCTCTGAGGGTTGGGGGTTCGAATCCTCCCGGGGTCACCAAGAGCATCAAACGCTTTCAGCTTGCTGGAGGCGTTTTTGTATTTGAATGGGAACCGTTTGAATTTATTCAAAAAGGTAAACGGACAGATACAACGCAACAAATCTATTCGAATTGTTGCGTCTGGTGATCGGAATTCGGTCCATGAGAGGATCATGAGATCATCCTCCCGGGGTCACTTACAAATAGAGCCATAATGAATTAGTTATGACTTTTTGTTTTCATCATATCTTCAGTTAATCGTACCCAAAACACTTGCTTCTCAACGCTTCTTCCTTTCTCATTCCATAAATAGCCCATTTTTTTCTAACCTTTTCAAGCTCCTTAGCGAGGTATCAAACACCTGAAATAATGCATTTTATTCAAATAATGCATCCATGGATATAGCCTGCTGGACAAGGGATGCAGCATGCGTATTCTGAACCAGGCCAAAGGTGGTAATAAAGGTCAAAAATATCGCCTTTCTAGTCTTCGTTTCAGATTTGAAAATGGCTATTTTCTTCCGAAGTCTGTCGGCATAGGATTTATCAATGACATAAGGGTTGATCGAGTATTTAAGCTCAAAGAGGTTGATCACCTGATCTCTACGATCAATAATTAAATCAACCTGAGCCCCGTCCTCCAAGGATTTACTGCGCCAAGAAACCGCATGAGTAAGCACGCCACTGATGCCTAATGCTTTTTTGATCTGAGGGACGTGAGCCAGACATATCTGTTCAAAAGCAAAGCCAGCCCAAGCTCTTTGTCTTGGACTATCAATGGCATTTAACCAAGTACCATCTCCAATACTTTGGTGACTTTTGATGAACTTATGATAGAAGAAACTGTAAAAGTCCGACAGTCGGTACAGTGTGGTTTTGGACTTCCTATTAAAGTGAGTATATCTAGAAATAAAGCCACTTTCTTCTAATTCATCGAGCCGCCTACTAATACTTCCTCCGGTTTTCAAACCTGTGTTCCTAATCAATTCATTCCTGGTCATTCCCTTCGTTTTGGTAGCCAAACTGGCGATAATTGCTTCATGCTTCGATGCATTCTTAAAAAGAGAAGCGAAAAGGTTTTGATACTCCCTAGTCAATAAACCACCCTCACGAAAACACAGGTCTTCTATATTTTGTGCTGCACTTTTTTCGGGTGAGACAGCATCAAGATAGAAGGGGATTCCGCCCATAACCATATAGAGTTGAAGAATCTGGTATCTATCTAATACATTCTTTTTTGATTTAAGCAATTGTTCCGATTCCTTAAGTGTAAAGGGATAAACTTTGATTCTTTCCGTCACACGATTATGTAAGCCTCCATGATTATTGATCAACTCATTGATCATCCAGGAGGCGGCAGAACCGCAAGTGATAAGTATGATATCCTTTCTGTTGCTGGCCCAACTATTCCAGAAGTGCTCTAAGGCTATCATGAAATCTGAACGTTTGGTATCCAACCACGGTAGTTCATCAAGGAAGACTACCTTCTTGCGAGCAGCTTCAATTTGTTCTAAATAAGTAATAAGTCGTTGAAAGGCTTCAAACCAATTAGGCGGAATAGAATCACTAGCGGAAGAAGATTGACGCTGCAAGGACGCGTGAAAATTCGTGAGCTGTTGTTTGGTAGTTGCATTTGCCAAGCCTGTTAACTGGAAATCGAACTCATATTGAAAGAACTCTCTAATCAGGAAGGTCTTCCCCACCCTTCTTCTTCCATATACTGCCACAAACTCTGACTTTCTACTACTACTTACCTTATTTAATGTTCTGAATTCTGCATCTCGGCCAATGATATCAGTCATAACTGCATCCTTTATTTGGCCAAAAGTAATGAAAAATAAAAGATTTGGCCAGATATAGCTGCCATAAACAGCCATATCTGGTCTTTTTTAGCTTTTTTGGCCAACTAAGGATGACTTTATCTATGAACCTAGCTGTAGTTTTTGTGGTAAGATCTCCTGTAATCTTCATTGTTGAAGAAATCAAACCCACGGCCCTTCATTGGGCACTATCATTGACCATTAGTTAAAACTACGGCCTGCTAATCAGGCAAATATTAATACTTCACATGAATTGCTTCCTCTGCTTTAACTTTTGCTCAAGTAAAAGGGCAATCGAACAGGGACGATCCTCATCTGAAAAGTCTCACAAATATTCCCTTTTTATACTTATAATCTCCTTCTATGAATACTTTGACTACAAATATGATATGGGACGCTATCAATTGTCCATATAAGCTCCATTTGAGATGGAATGAAGCATCCTCTGAAGTGTCAGAATATGAGGAAATGAAGAACCAGTATGCTAGCGAAATGAACCTGTCATATACGAATGAGAGCAAGAATGAACTTGTATTTGAAAAACTGATCAAGTTTGGATTTTTGCAAGTGCAAGTCACCCATATGAGGATAGTTGATCAAAACCAGGAAACCATAGATGAGCCTTTAATCTTTGTACCCTATGGGAAGGTTTCTCCAAAGCATAGACTTCTGATAGCTGTTCTAGCTCTGATAAGTAGTGAAAATTGCTTAGGAGGAAGGATAATTTATGGAGACCGAATGAAATACACTCGGGTCAAATTGCATCACTTCCAAGACGAAGCGAAGCAGGTCTGTCAAAAAATTGAAGATATTTGCTTAGGGAAGTTAATCCCAGAAGTTCGGTTAAACAGACATTGTAATCAATGTCCCTATCAGAACAGGTGTCGACGAGAAGCTATCGAAAAGGATGATCTTAGTTTATTGGGAGGTATAAAAGAGAAGGATATCAAAAAGTGGCATAGCAAGGGGATCTTCTCTCTCCTGCAATTATCCTATCAATTCAAGGCTAGGCGAAACCGGAACAGACCAGATAAATATCGAAGACCACATTATTTTGAGCTACAAGCCCTGTCGATCAAGAGAAATAAGGTGCATATATATAATATGCCAACTCTGCCAGAGACAGATGTCAATCTGTTTTTAGATGTTGAGGGATTTAATGATCAAGATTTCTACTATTTGATCGGTTTGATTGTAGATGATGGCAAGACTATAAAACAGTTTAGCTTCTGGGCTGACCATCATAGAGAAAACTTCACTATTGCTATCCAGCTACTTGATCTAATCAAACAATACGATAACTATACGCTTTATCATTATGGTAGCTATGAAACTAAATATTTACGCTTCATTGCTAGAAAACTAGGCTCTAATTATGAAGAAATGGTTGAGCAAATCCTTCAATCGAGTTTTAATTTACTGACTGTATTTTATTCAAACATCTATCTGCCCATATATTCCAATAGCCTAAAAGAAGTAGGAAGGTATTTGGAGTTTGATTGGACGGAAAATAATGCCTCCGGTCTACAGAGCATTATCTGGCGTAAAAACTGGGAAAAGACTGGACAAAGGCAGCTAAAGGACAAATTAGTACAATACAATCTAGAGGATTGTAAAGCACTAATTGTGCTTCGTGACTTCATCATTTCGATTACCAAAGAAGGAGCAGAAATTAACCCCCAGGGTAACTTCCAACATCTTCACAGAACTCCTCTAAAGCTTCACTTCTCGAAAGGCAACTATGCATTGCCACAAATGAAGGTAATCAACAAAATTGCATATTTTGACTACGACCGAGAAAAAGTTCAAGCTAGGACCAACAAGAATATTCGGAAGGCAATACGAAGGAAAAAAAGGGCTAAAGTTAAAAGGATCTTGAAGGTTAATCAAAGGATACAAATCGAGGCTACACATTGTATTTTCTGCAGCGGAGTGAACCTAAAGGCTGGACCTCAATTGTCAAAAAAGCAAACTGATCTTAAGTTCATCAGAAATGGAATGAAGATTTGGACGATCCTATACACGTCCAATAAATATCATTGCAATGATTGTCTAAAATGGTTCCTACCCGAGAATTACCCAAGTGATCGATTACACTATGGGCACAATCTCAGAAGTTGGGCTATTCATCAGCATATCGTCAACTTGTTAAGTTTTAGACAAATCCAGAATAGTCTATATGATTTTTTTAACATTAGCGTAAGCTCTACAAGTCTTCACGCTTACAAGGCCTATTTCGGAGATTACTACTTGGGGACGGTCAAGAAACTTCTGGAAAAAATATTAAAGAGTGACGTCATATACATCGATGAAACGCCTTACAAATTGCATAAAGATGAAGTTTATGCATGGGTACTTACAAATGGTGAAGAAGTAGTTAGTCTTTATCGGCCAGACCGTAAGAGTGCTTTTCTTAAAGATCTTCTAAAGAATTTCAGGGGAGTGCTAGTATCCGATTTTTTTAGCGGCTATGATTTGCTTCCATGTTCTCAACAGAAGTGTTTGATCCACTTAATGCGAGATATGAATAACGACTTATTAAGAAACCCTTTTGATGAAGAATTCAAAAGAATGGTGAAGGAATTTACTTTGTTATTGCAAAATACGGTTTCCACAATTGATCGATTTGGCTTGAAAAAACGATTCTTGAAAAAACATCAAAAGGAAGTCAAAAGATTCTATCAAACCATATTGGAGTCAGAATATTCCTCTGATCCAGCAAAACACTATCAAAAACGCTTTCGGATTTACCAAGGAAGATTATTCCAATTTCTGAAACACAACAACGTATCCTGGCACAATGGTAATGCTGAGCATGCCATCAAGCTGCTAGCCAAGCATCGCAATAGCAGTCTCAAAACCATGGTAAAACATCGGATGGAAGAGTATCTAGTTATCATGAGCATATATCAAACTTGCATGTACAAGGTAGTGGGCTTTCTAAATTTTTTGCGATCAAAAGAAAGAGAATTCGATGTATACTGTGATGGAAATTAAGTCAAGAAGTAACAGGCTGATCCGAAGAAGGTGTCTATCTGCTAGAAGGAGAGATTGTAACTTGAAGATCTAGATGAAGAAGCATGGTAAAGGGTTGGCATGACGGCGGGATTTAGCTAAAAATGTCAAGGTCATCTCTGCATCAGACATATTCCCTAAAGTCAAAAAACCTAGTCTTTGATATAGATAAAGAAAGCCCAAAACAAGCAAAAATTGGAGAGGAAAAAACATCTAAAAAACATCTAAAAAACATCTAAGTTGCTATAAACAACACTACAAATCACTGATAAACAAACATATAACACATAAAACCCTAACCCTCCCGGGGTCACTAAGAGCATCAAACGCTTTCAGCTTGCTGGAGGCGTTTTTGTATTTGAATGGGAACCGTTTGAATTTATTCAAAAAGGTAAACAGACAGATACAAAGCAACAAATCTATTCGATTTGTTGCGTCTGGTGATCGGAATTCGGTCCATGAGAGGATCATGAGATCATCCTCCCGGGGTCACTTACAAATAGAGCCATAATGAATTAGTTATGACTTTTTGTTTTCATCATATCTTCAGTTAATCGTACCCAAAACACTTGCTTCTCAACGCTTCTTCGCTTCTCATTCCATAAATAGTCTAATTTTTCTGACCTATTCCTAACTTTTAGAACTTCTCTATTTGCACCTCGCCTACTACTCCGATAGCATGCACATACGTCGAAGGGACTTCCTTGAAAAAGATGACCAGATTTAGAGACCCTACGCACATATTTGTGGGCTTCGTGAAATGGGCACCTGACCTAACTCTCTACTTAAAATCTGGTTGCGTTTTTTGGGAAGAGTACACACTGAAGGTGATTCAGCGCATCTATGCTCATGAGCGCATGGCTAAAAGTATGTTGCCACCTACAAAAGGCGGATTACCCTACCTAATGCTCAAAACGCCTCAAACGCCTCTACCATCTTCGGAGAACCAATGACTAAGGGACATCGTTGATGCAGTTCTGTAGGCTGCAGATCCAAGATCCTTTGTTGGCCATTAGTCGCTTTACCCCCCGCTTGTTCGCACAGAAAAGCCAAGGGATTACATTCATAAAGCAAGCGCAATTTCCCATCCGGATGGAAGGTACTGGGGGGGTATAAATAAATGCCGCCTTTCAGCAGGCTACGATGAAAATCCGCCACCAAAGACCCAGTATATCTGCCATCAATCAAGGCTCCTTGCTGATCGGCCTGTAGCTTGCAGGAAGCAATATAAGCCTGATAGTTTTCTGGAAACAAGTGCATCTTCCCTTCATTGACAGAGTAGTACGGTCCAGTCTCAGGGATCTGAATATTTGGATGAGTGAGGAAAAACACGCCGCTACTGGGATCAAGCGTAAAGCCATTTACCCCATTACCCGTAGAATAGACCATCATGGTAGAGGAACCATAGATGATGTATCCAGCAGCGATCTGTTGGCGCCCAGGTTGCAGGAAATCCGGAAGAACTGCCTCGGAGCCTTCAGGGGTAATACGACGATAAATAGAGAAGATCGTCCCGACAGAAACCGTAATATCGATGTTGGAAGAACCATCCAGCGGATCAATCAGTAGTACATACTTCCCATTCTCCTTGTACTTCTTATCCAATAGCACCACTTTTTCATTTTCCTCCGAGGCCACTCCGCAGACCTCTTGGCGTTGCTCAAAGGCTTCAATGATGATGTTATTCGCCAAAATATCCAGTTTCTGCTGGGTTTCCCCTTGCACATTTTCCGCCTCCGTAGCGCCAAGAACTCCCTCAGTAAGTCCACCATGTTGGACCTGCTTATTAATGATTTTACCAGAAACCATCAATGCGGATAAAAGCTGGCTCATCTCCCCTCTAGCCTCCGGGTATTCGGATTGCTGCTGAATAATAAATTCTCCTAAAGTGGTTTTTCGCTTCATGTCTTGTGTTGTCAATTATCAATAAATTCAATAGAAAAGTTGGTCTACAAAATTCACTATATACCCCTAGATACTACGCAGAGCGTATATAGCAACAATTTAGTCTCATAACTAGCCGAATCGTACAAAATAGAAATTCCAGCCCACTAATACTCCACCAACACCCACTCCTCATTAGCCGCCGAGCGTTCCAAAGCCTTCAATACCGCTACGCATTTCAAGATACTCTCATGGCTCCGAGGCTCTTCACCCGTTTGAAACATATGCACCATGTCCCTATAGTTCTTTGCTGGTTTTTGCGCTTCCACCCTGGATTTAAGTTCTACGATACCTGCCTCCGTTTCTACAAAAGTCTGCCAACCGTATTTTTTGGTGGTGAAGACCAGGGTAGCCAACATCCCATTTTGAAAGACCAGCGTGGCTCCACTGTTTTGACCATTTCTATTAATGCGTACCTTCACTACGTCTTCATCGAATAGATACAATAAGGGCTGGACAATATGCACACCATAGAAGAAAACACCACCGTATTTAGAGTTTAAATCCACCGGGCCGGAGCGCACGACTTGATTGATAGGGCCTAATTCTTCTAGCTGTGCTTTCATATCAAAGGTGGCCTCGCTGTGTGCAATAGAGCTATAAGAAGTGACGGGCGTTCCCACCTCCCGGGCCATGGCCAAAAATGCTTTCCCTTCTTCCAGTCGATAACAGAAAGGCTTGTCCACGAAGGTGGGGATACCCGCTTTAACAAAGGGAGTGGCGGCTTCCAGGTGATATTTTGCGTGCCGGTGATCGACGATTAGTGCATCAATCTTACCTAGCATTTCCTTCGGATCTTTGACCATATTGGGAATCCCGCCCCGCTCCATGGCATCTTTAGCGAAAGCTTCGGTCTCTCCCCAGACATAGTCCACTTGTACCCCCGGAAAGGCTTTGTCGATATTGAATAATTTACCGAAGCCTCTGGTGTGGGAGTTTTCGGCTCCGATGATACCAATTCTGATTGACTTAGTAGCATCGGTGATGAATTGACTGGCCATATTCGCGGAAACGGGTAGAGATAAAGCTGAAACAGCGGCTCCTGCTCCTACTTTTTTGATGAATGATCTTCTGGTATGCATCGGTTATTACATTGTTTGTAGCATGAATGATCCTTAATTTTCCAATAAGTTATTGGTTCATTTTCTCTAATTTACATAGTCCAATTATTATTCGAAATTGTGAGCATAATTAAATTGTTCTTGGCACCTACTTGCATAAAAATCGCTGTCTTTTTCTCCAGTTTCCTTGCCATTAGAAGCAAAATGGCGGAAATATCTTAGCACTGTTCATACTCCAAATAATTAAGATATGGCAAAAACAAAACGAAGGCAATTTCTAGAAAAACTAGCAGTAGGCATTGGGGGCTTCTCCGGTTTACCTTTCTTAGTCCAGGGGAAAAACAGGCTGGAAGAAGTCTCCTCCCAGCATCAAGCCCAGGCCAAAGATGCCTTAGACAGCATCAAGATAACCGACATTAAATTCTACACCTTACAATTCCCCAAGGAAACCCCCTTGACTTGGAATGCCATCAAGGAATCAGGCGGAAAAAAGCCAAAGATCACCTTTATGGAAATAGAAACCGATGCTGGCATAAAAGGCGTAGTGATTCCGAAAGGGCCAAATGAGCTCGTACACAAGTTTGCCAAAAAGATCAAAGGGCTGAACCTGCTACACGTAGAAAAAGTGTGGCATCACATGTATCATCACAACCGCAAGCCCGTCGCCAAAGGTGTCGAGTTACATGCCATTGGATCCGTAGATCTTGCCGTCTGGGACATCGTGGGCAAAGCCTTGCAACTACCCGTGCATCGAGTACTGGGGACCTATCGGGAAGATATCCCGGCCTATGCTGCCGGAGGGTATTATGCCAAAGACAAAGGAATTAAGGAATTGGTGGCAGAAATGGAAAGCTATGCCAAAGAAGGATTTCAGCTCGTAAAAATGAAAGTAGGGTATTTAGAAGCCCGAAAAGATGCCGAGCGGGTCAGAGCCGTAGCCAAGGCCTTAGGCTCAGCAATTCGTATCATGGTAGATGCCAACAATGGTTATCCATCAGCCTACGAAGCCATCCGCTTCGGACGCATGGTAGAAGACTTGGATTTATATTGGTTTGAAGAACCCGTTGCACCTGACGACTGGCGAGGAAATGCCGAATGTAGAACAGCGCTAGATATCCCCATAGTAGCCGGTGAAAACGAATATACCCGCTGGGGAGCCCGAGACCTAGTAGACAATCACAGTTGCGACATTCTTAATCTAGACACCATTAAAGCCGGAGGCATCACAGAATATCGGAAGATTTCTGCATTAGCCTCAGCCTATCACATCCCCGTCGCGCCCCACGGCTATTCCCATATGAATATCCATGTGGTAGCCTCAACCCCCAATGCTTTGGTGTTGGAGACCTATCCCAAAAAAGCCCGCGACTTTAATCCCGCATTACCAGCCTTCCAATTGAAAGACGGCAAGGTAAAGGCTCCAACGAGTCCTGGACTGGGGATGGAAGTACCGGAAGATCTGATTAAGAAGTATCGAGTGGGTTAGTTTTGAGGGTTGCGAAGTTGAAACCTACGCAAAACCTCAGAACCCAAGGGGATTCACCCGGTGAGGGCGGGGTGTTTACAGTCTATTATCGCTACTCCAGCGATGTAGAAGGTGAGTGAAGACCAGCAGATAACTTTCCTAGTTATTTCTAAGCTATTGACTATTACTACAGCCAACATATGACAATCAAGCTTTTACAAAAATTCACACACTCCCATACGGGCTCCTAATAGGGATAACAGACATAATAGCCGTCGATTTGATAACAACCGTTTGGAAACGATTGGAAGTTCAATTTTTGAGGAGGAAGCTAATAACCATCCTGTAGAGTACACATCTACTATTACTCATAGGTATCCTTCATTCCCAAATCACATTATTCTCATGTTCACAGAAATCTTTCAATCTATCAGCATATTTATCATGCACATTAAATCGCTTAATTTTCAATGTGGGTGTTAAAAAGCCATTTTCAGGCGTAAACGGTTCTTTAGCTACTACAACTGTATTGACTCTGGTATATCTGGCTAATTTTTCATTGACACTATGCATGGTATTTTCCAAACTCTTTCCTAGTTCTTCTTTTGACTTTGCAGCACCAAGCTCAGAAGGCACAACAATCATAACAGGCTGTGGCATACCCAAACCTAATAAACACATTTGCTCAATATCTGAGTTTGGACTGTATAGATGCTCAATTCTTGTTGGTACAATGTATTGTCCTTTTTCTGATTTGAAGGTATCTTTTACACGTCCTGTAATCGAAAGATAACCATCACTGTTTAGTTTGCCTGCATCACCTGTATGTAGCCAGCCATCTTTAATCGTTTCAGCAGTTTTTTCTGGGTCACCGTAATAGCCATCCATGACCAATGGTGTTTTGAGTAAAATTTCATTGGTTTCTTCATTGATTTTGATCTCCATTTCCTCATGAATTCGACCTACTTTCCCAGGCTTCATTTCACCGACCGGTGCATAAGTGGCATGAGCAAAAGTCTCCGTTTGTCCATAGGCCTCGCTCAGTGGTATACCCAACTTCACCCACCAAGCTACATCGTAAGCAGTCATTGGTGCAGCACCCGTAATACAAATTCTTGCTTTTTCTAAACCTAAAGCTGCCTTTAATTTCTTTTTGACAAAGCCACTAACTATAGGTATTTTGAATAATGTATCCAATCGTTTCTGTGGCATTTTAGCTAAGATACCTTGCTTAAATTTTGTCCAGATACGAGGTACAGCAAAGAACACAGTTGGTTTTGCATCTCTCAAATTTTGTGCAAAACTTTCCAAACTTTCGACAAAAAACATTTCACCCCCAAAACGGATAGACATTAATTCAACCGTTCGTTCTGCTAAGTGATTGAGCGGTAGATAGGAAAAGAAGCGATTTTCTTTCTGCTCATCCAATAGAAACCAATAAGAGGTAAGTGGATGCTTAATCGCTTTCATCGTCTTAGCCTCAGTAAAAAATGCACCTTTGGGTGTACCTGTGGTACCGGAAGTGAAAATGATAGACCAAATATCTTCTAATTTTGAAACCGGGTTGCCTTCTAGCGGTTCCTCATTCATAATTGTGTCCCAATCTGTTCCAACATCAATTTTAGGGAACCCCTGGTAATCAGGAAATCTTCCAATTTTAATGTTTTTTGGAATACCTGTTTTCATATCTTCCCAGCCCTCTACTCTTCCAAAAAGTAATACATCAACATCTCCTAGTTCAATAACCTCTTTTAATTCCTTTCCTGTAAGCGTAGCATAAAACGGTACACCCGTAAAGCCAGCCATCATAATAGCGATATCAGCAATAATCCATTCTCGACAGTTCTTAGAAACAATACTAATGTGAGCTTTCTCTTTTGGACATTGTTTCTTTAGCCAAGTCGCTAATCTTCTGGCTTTCTGCCCCACTTCTCCCCAAGTGTAAGTTTCCCAGGTGTGACCAAAAGGCTGGTGCAAATAAGGTCGATTTGCTCTTTCTGTTTCGTATTTATAAAAGTATTCAATCAAAAATTTGTCACTCATAGTTTCATTTAATTTTAGATGGAAGATTAACCTTTAAAAATGCTTTTCCAAATGCCCTCTAATTCTCACCCCCCCTCCTCTCCTACCAATGCTACTGAACGTATTGATCGGCACAGGAAGTCGCAGTCCTACCTCTAATGGACATACTCTTCCCAATGTATCATCATCTTGTCAGAGAAATTGGGATGTCACTTCGCTCCAACTACTCAAAGAATCATCAAGATAACAAAATGTAGTCGCAGCATTGGTTTAGATCTTGCAAAAAAGGCTTTGATAAAGAGATAAGGGAAGAATGATTGTCAAGGGTAAATAATTTCTAAAAAAACTCTAAGTGGTAACAAACACCAACACAAACAACTGATAAACCATTATATAAAACGAAAAAACCTAACCCTCTCGGGATCACTTACAAACATTACCTATCAGGACCTTTATAATGGGTAATAAGTAGCAAAGACAACTAGATAATACCAATTATATCCTTGTTTTATGGTATTGTCTCAATTCATGATGATGGGCCAAAAAGAAGAAATCCGTTCATACCCAGCCAAATGTGACGAAAAACAAAGGATTTGGCCAACTATGAGCACTATAAACAGCCATATCTGACCTTTCCAAGTCTGATTGTAAACTAAGGGTGACTTTATGTATGCACCTAAAGTAGTTTTGATAGAAGGGCTACCTGCAATGCTTGGGTTGAAGTATTATTGTTTTGAAACTTTGATACCTTCAGGCAATTGAACATCAGATTTTATTGCTCCATTTTTAAGTTTTTCATGCCTTACCTTAATGATACCTTTCGGCGTAGGATAGGTTCCTTCCACCCATTCCAGGTCACCCAACTTGGGTTCAATAGCAACCTTTTCACATCCAGGGGCTAAAATCTTAATTCCTAAAACATTGGCCGAAAGCCAAGCGGTGGGACCTGACGCCCAGCCGTGGCAATAACTATGACGTAAGCCCACGTAGCAATAATCGCCATAGGTGGAATGGACATCTACTTTTCCTTCTACTGGAAGTTCATCGATTCTTCCCGCCTCATTTAACCACTCTATATTAAAATCTTCCCAAAAGGTGGTTGCCCCCAGGTCTAACATTCCTCCCCAATAGGTTCTGATCATTTCCAGGGCACCAGTATAGTTCCCTGCTTTTGCCATAGCTTGCAGCATGTAATATCCGTAGAAAGTTGAAAAACGTTTCGCTCCATCGGCCTCAATAATAGCATTGCCCGTTTGGGCATTTATACTATTGGATAAGGTAAGCAATGCGGCCGCTTGTTTTGAGTTAGCCAGATCGGGAGATATTTTCGCCATTAACTCCGATTTTGCCCTGCATAAAGCAGCTGTTTCATTATCCCCTAAAATTTCGCAAAGTTCAGTCCCGGCCTCAAGCGTCATTTTTAGGAGGGCGTGATAACCAGCGTCAACAGCTTTGGGATCAGGGCTACTAGGCCAGTCCAGAAAGCGGTGTCCATCCAGATGCTCTCGTCCCTGATCATCAACCATCGAACAAAACTTTTCTAGCAACTCCTTGAGATAAGCTTTCTGCTCTTTCAAGTAATCCAGATTCCCCTGCTTATAATACCACTCTTTATGAATGATTATCCACCACATGGAATACGAACTGATTCCATTCATCCATTCTTTGGCCGGTGTAATATCCCGTATCAGATCAAGGCTTTTGGGCACTACTTCATTGTAGCCGAAAACTGAATGGATCGTCATCACTTCAGGATGTAAATCGCCCACCCACACCAGGCGGTCTCGTTTAATACCATCCCAAAGGTAATCCTGCATATTGAGGTGAACGGTATACGCTCCGGTTTGCCAGATTTTATTTAAGCGCTCATCGCTGGAATTAAATGATCCCAGGTAGGGGATATCTCGTTTAATGGATATGGCTCTAACTTCCTTCAATTTCAGATTTCTGGCGGTATCCAATAGTTCTAATTTAACAAATCTGAAGCCTGTATTTCCCACTTCAATTGCCCCAAGCCAGGGCAATGAAATTTCAAAATCACGCATAGCATGATCGTTGGTAGCACTGGTGCCAGGACCAGAGTTCATCGCTTCGCTCACCGATTCTCCAAAAGTAACTTTCACTTTTATGGGGACTTGCTTCGGAAACATCCCTGTCACCAACTGTATTCCGCCCTGAATTTCCTTTCCAAAATCAAAGAGGAGGGCAGCCTTAGCTGTATCTCCGCCTGTTATAGTACACAAGCTGGAACCTACCAAGTCTGCCTGGCCATTACCTGGTTCCAGCAATTTTTTAGCATTAATGATATGAGTACCGGATTCATCTGATTTCCAAAGGATTTTTTTCGGCGAAAAGTATGCTCTGGATATCTCCTGCTTTTGTGTCGTAGGCTGCGCTTTGCCAGGAGAGATAGTCAGTTGACTTCTAAGCGGTATGCATGTCGATAGGAGTACAATAAGGCTGGTAAAAGTGATGCTCAAGGTTTTCATTCAACAAATAGGATTGTTTTAAGAACGTTCTCAATAGGATTAGTACGATCTAAGCATTGGCCGGGTTAAGCAGGTGGGGCCGCCACCACCTTTTATACTTATCTCTGTCCCTTTATAAGCGGTCACTTCACATCCAGCCGCTATAAGTGCGTTCTTAGTTTTGGGGTTTCCTTCCACCATAATACATTTCTTTGGCGCAATGGCTAATACATTACAGCCCATAGACTCAAATTCTTCTTCTGGAACTTCAATGAACTGAATCCCCCTTTGAATCAATTCATTTCTAAATTTAATAGGCATTAAGGGCGAATAAACAACCGCTAAATCTTCAGCTACCGGGCTGAAAATAGACATTAAATGAAACACATCCTGTTGGCCCTTATAATGAGGCAATTCCGCTACGATAATTTCAACACCATGTGGTTCGAGTAGCTGTTTCAGTTGTGTGATGCCTTCTGAGTTTGTTCTATACGTATGTCCAACAGCTAGCGTTTTTTCATCTAACCAAGTCACATCACCCCCCTCAACTGTTCCTGGGGCCTGTATCTCACCAAGAATTGGAATATCATTTTCAATAAATACTTTCTTATGGCTCCCAGGTTCATTTACTCTTCCCAGTTTCCCCATATTACATATGATCATTCCAAAATCCGTGGCAATAGAAGCATCTCTGCAATAGATAGCGTCTAAAGTAAGCGCTTGATCAAGCGGAAAATGATGAATTTTCACTCCATTATCACCGATGCTTTTTTCGAAAGCTGCATACTCATTGATCGAAATATCAAAATCTGGCTGTGACAAATAATTTAAATCGAGCCATTGCTCTCTTAATTGAACCTCCGATATAAAAGCACTCCCCACGGGTTTAATGAAAACCGATTCTATTTTTAAGTATTCAGAATGATGTGTCGTTCTCATAATCTTATTTTCTTCTTTATTACGATCAGGGCAGTAAAAGACTTGAAAGAAAAGCCTGAGCTGTATCTCAGTTGAAGAGTAGCCCATCCCCTATCCTAAAGTTAAGTTCTTAGCTTTCATAGGCTGATGATCTGACTAAACTACGATTTAATATCGTTTAGATTGTCTACACAATTCAAATTCATCCTCTATTTCTTTGATTCAACAACTATCAACGACTCCTTCAATCAAGTGGGCGTTTGGGTTTATTTTAACGCTCTGGAAAATGTTCTAAAAGTTGTCTTGGGCAATACGCTTTCTACAGATGAAATGATCTGAACAGTAAAATACACCTTAATAAATAGTATGGCATTACTAGTTAAAATGGGAATCGATTTAAAACTGTCTAATTGCCAATACATTGAAACCAAAATGTCCAAAATCTTTGCTAGGTTGAAAAGCATCAATTAACAAAACGGATATCCGTGTAGTGAAACTTATATTGATTTGCATCGTTAATTGGTGCATAGGGAGTAGATATAAATCAGAGTTGCCTAGCAATGTTTCATTGTTCTCTAAAAGTATCATTTGCTCCACCTGCCTTTTTTCACCCGTGACCTATGCCTTGTAAACTGTCTGGCTTACGATACAGACAGATCCAGAGAATTCTTATACCACTACCTTCAACGGACAACTCTGAATAACACTTCCTTGTAGTTTACCAAAAGTGTTGACATGAAACATTACTTAGAGCGTGAACTTGAAACGCTGCTCACTAAAGATTTTGAAATCTTTAAGTTTATTCAAAATCACTCACTTGACGGACTTTGGTACTGGGACCTACAAAAGCCCGAAGAAGAATACATGGATAGGCGTTTCTGGGAGGTCCTAGGCCACAATCCTGAGGAAAAAAAGCATACACCACAAGAATGGCACGATCTGATAGATCCTGAAGATCTCGAAATTGCCAAGAAAAACGTGGCTAAGCATTGTGAGGACCCCAGCCATCCTTATGATCAAATCGTCCGATATACGCACAAATCTGGTAAAGATGTATGGATCCGATGTAGAGGAGTTGCCATTCGAGATGAAAATGGAAAAGCCATTCGCCTTTTAGGTTGCCATAATGAAATCACAGCCTTAAAAGAAAGTGAAATGCATTCCACTGAGCTACTCAAATCTTACCGGGCCCTGGTGGATACGCAAAGCCTCTTCTACATTAAAACAGATGTCCTCGGCAACTACACTTATGCAAACGATTGTTTTCTAAACAGATTCGGTTTTAAATTGGAGGAGATTCTTGGAACTAGTTCTCTAAGTTCAATTATACCTGAAGACCATCCCAAGACCTTTAAAGTCGTTAGAAAATGTTTTGAAGAGCCCAATGTTCCCCATCCAGTCATTCTACGAAAACCCTACAAAGATGGATTGGTGAGATCCAACCATTGGGAATTTTATGGAACCACAGATGCAGCAGGTAAGGTAACTGAAGTGATTTGCGTAGGTGTTGAAATAACCGAATTGGTAGATCGCACCAGAGAAATGCAACGATTACTTGATTTAGAAGCCGACAAAAACCAGCGCCTTCAACAACATAGCTACATAACCTCGCATAATATTCGAAGCTCTGTCTCAAATATGCTAGGCTTGTTTGAGATGATTGAAGCAGACCCCGAAGGGGCCAGTAGTTACATTGACATGCTAAAATCAAGCGTTCAAGCTTTAGATGGAACGATCAACAACCTGTCTAAACTGCTTAACGATGAAAAGCAGGCCGAATACGCCAAACTAGAAGAAATAAATGTCAAGCAATGCCTTCAGCGAATTATAAGGCTTGAAACAGCCCAAATTATTCATCTAAGCGCTAGTATTAACTTGAATTGTGACGAATCCATTACCATCAAAACACTCCCGGCCTTCTTTGATAGTGTATTTCACAACCTTATTTCTAATGCTCTTAAGTACGGCATGAATGATAAAGACAATGCCATTGATATTAATGTAAGTTTCGTTGACGAAAACTTGAACATAGAAGTAAAAGATTATGGCCAAGGCTTTGATCTACCAAACAACGCAGAATTACTATTTAGACTGGGCACTAGGCTGGACCGAGAAAAAATTGGTCAAGGCCTTGGGCTTTTTATTACAAAGCACCATGCAAAAATAATTGGTGCAAGTATTGAAGTTACCTCGGCCATTGGTAAAGGAGCTTCATTTAAAGTAGTTTGGAATGAGGGAAACCAATAGAATATTGTTGATTGATGACGATAAGCTTTTCTTAAAAATTGCGGCATTTCAATTGACAAAAAAGCTAGAAAACGTTGTTGAAATATACACTGCAAATACCCTGGCAGAAATTGAAGAAAAAATGGAAGATGACTATGACTTGATTCTAATTGATTTGAATATGCCAGAGACTACAGGTTGGGAAGTGATCAAACGATATCATGACAAGTTGAAAAGTCCAAGTTGTACGGCATTAATTTGCTCTAGTTCCATTGATCCTCGCGACTTCCAACGAGCAGAAGAAATGAGCGATGTGGTTGAAAAGATGATCTCTAAGCCACTAGATGTTAAGTTGATTAAGCCTTATTTACAATAGATATACTTTAGTAATCCGTTCCAATAAAGACTTCCTGCCTATCTCTGGTAAGGGCTGATCCATCAGAGCTGTCCATCCAGTCTTAATCAGCGCGCTTTGGGCCCAGCAATAAAAAGCCTAGCGACCTGTATTTAGCGCCCCATCCAGCCTTCCTCGACCAGCATGATCGGATCCATAGAGACTTCCAGGCTAACGTAGCAGTAAAACATCCCCCTTCAACAACTGCTTTTCCTCACAGCGTTCCGTTTGGATATGGGCAAACCAAACATATACGCCTACCTCTGCCAATTGCCCTTTAAACCTACCATCCCAGCAAGCTAGCGGATCGGAGGTGGTAAAAACGGGAGCTCCCCAGCGATTGTAAATAGTGAATTCATAGTCTACTATGGCCTGCTCCGCACTCCAAAGCAGCCGAAAACAATCATTGAGACCGTCTTGATTTGGACTGAAGACATTGGGTGCAAAAGAAGACCTTTGCACGCTGGTATCATTGACCTTGACAAAAACCAATGAGTCGCATCCAGCAGCAGCGGTATAACTAAACAAGGCGGTTTGCCCGGGAGGAATCAAGGCTTTGTCAAATACTACTCCTTTACCAGAGCAGTCTTCTATAACAAGGGTATCCCGGCTAGATGGCAACTCCTCTACTATTACATTAACCAGAGAATCACAGCCATTACTTGCTTCGTATAGAAAGGTCTGACGATCACCTGCTTCCAAGGATACATGATCAAAAACGATCTGTTCCCCGGCACAAATACTATAGATAAGCTCAGTAGCAGAGCTACTCGTAACCTTAATGATTTTACTAATCTCATCACAAAAAGCATCTACTGTAACCGACAAGGATACTGCTCCATTATTCATGTCTTCAGGACCTAGTACATAGGTTGCACTAGGAGAAGAAATGGAACTAAATTGGCCATCTCCGGTGGTTTGCCAAAGCCAATCGGTGACCGTTCCAGCTTTTAGGTTTGCAGTCACTTCCACTGCATGCTTCTCACAATCTATCGCTTGGGATAAGACGATTTCAGGGTTGGCCCGTATGGTAGTAGAAACTGTATTGGCAGAAAGGGAAGTTTGTCCCGTATTACCCAGATCAGGGAGATTGCTAATCATCGCCACATTATTCACACTACCATCATTTAGCCAATCGCCTGGGTTTGCATTCATCGAAAAACTAGCAACAGTATTTGCAGCTACCTCACTGATAATAAAAGTCACCAGATTACCAGATAAAGTAGTTTCTTCCATCATTACTCCTATCTGATTATAGGGTTGAAAGCCCCAGGTGGCGGGAGCGTTCAAAGTAGCACTAAAGGTGATGCCTTGTAAAGGGAGATGGGTTTGGTTGTCAATGGTAAAAGTGTAAACCAAAACCGCATCCTCGCAAGTCTCCTGCAAATTGACCGTTTGAGAAAAACCTATTACCGTTGAGGGGCAATTGACCGTTCCATCAATCACTACATCATCTACACTACTAGTGGTCCCATCAAAATCAATATAGGTCTGATTAGCAGGGCCGGATAATTCCACACGATTATACTGATAGTGCCCTAGTGGAGCCGAAGAGACGTCATAGGTATAGTATAGTAAAGCGCAACATTCGGCGGGTAGATTGATCGTATTGGCCATCGCAATGGAGGCACAAGCATTTTCATCTACAATTGTATTGACGAGTTCAAACCCATCCTCTCCCAAATGGGTTACCTGTACACCCGTTGCGTCCACAGTGGCAAGATTGCATACCTTTACCGAATAGGTCACCAAATTATTACAAACTGGCGCCGGGGTATCCGTGGACAAAAATGCTTGTACTATGGCTTCCGTAGCTACACATATAGTGGTATCACTAATATTGTTAGCATAGACCGACTCCCTAATGGCTGTCACTGGAAAGTTTACTGCTCCACCCTGACTTTGATCATCATTAAGGACAGCATAAATACGTGTAGGGGAATTGACCGGTAAACTTATCGTATAGGCCTCGGTAGATCCAGCCGAAATAGCGCAAGGTATTTGCCAGGTCAAAATTGGTGTTGCACCCAAAGAGGCAGGATCGTTATGGTAAAAAGTAATCGGTGTCCCTGCGGGCAAGGACAATTGCTCCAAAGCACTCACCAGGATGGTAATTTGTACTTGATCTGGAAATGGACAAGAAGATTCTTGTTCTACATCGATGATCTCCAATAGACCATCTCTGTTGAAAACGGTACTAACTGCACTCCCCGGATCTATCGGACACAAGTACAGCTGAGCGATATTTTCGGCGGTTGCCTGGTCTAAAGCTGCATAGGAGTCCGTTCCGGGCGCTAGCAAATCAGAGGAGGCAGCCTCCTGCAGGATGCTTCGAACAAGGGGATCAGTAAAGGCATTATCGAAAGCGATGGTAACAATTTTATACCCCTCTGCTTTATAGTCGTTAGCCAAACTTACCAGTGCCGAGCTAATTTGCCAATTGTTGGCATCAGTCGCGAATACCAGGACCCGATCGGCCCCTGGTCGAGCTACTGAAGCCAAATAGTTTTTACCATATAGGAGTGCGGCTATGGGATCCGTCTCCCCTGAAAAAGAGCGGCTAGCAGCGCTGTACTGCTGTATTTCAGACAGATCCCCCGTAATCGGTATTTGAACTTTTTGCTCTCTCTCAGCTGACCATTCCAATATGGCAGCACGAGAATCATCAGGTCCAGTGCCTATATTCGTAGCACTCAAAAAGTCAAGAAAGAAGGTCCTCGACTCACTATACTCTTGGGCATCGACCGAACTAGAAACATCATTAAGAATAACAATATCCAAAGGCCCATTGCATGGAAAAACAGGAACAGTTTCATCCAATACAGTGATGCTGATGGTATGCTGTTCACCCACCTTATCAACCACCGTAACTTCATAAGACCCCTGGCTCAAATCAGGGATACTAATCGTAGGGTTGACTATATCAGATAGGCTGCCACTCGCATCACCCGACCAGAAAATGGCGTAGGGAGATGCCCCGCCTTCTATTTGAAGGTTGATGCCTCCATTATTCAATCCGTTAGAACTGTTGATCGTTGTAACACTAACTATTTCAAATACTGAACCCGGAATATTGACGAGGTTTATAGCTGTAATCGTATATGTTGCTCCTCCCCCATCTACGAGGGTTAAGTCATAGATCCCCTCCGGGAGCCCATCAATAAGAAAAAAGAAATCATCACCAGTACCGGTAATAACTTGACCACTTGCTTGATTTTCTAATTGATAAGTGAAAGGGGCTGGAATATCTATAAGCTGTACTTGTATGCTACCGTTGGCAGCACCTATGCAAGGATGATTAGTAGTTATCACAACATTCTGGCAGACTTCTAATACTTCTTCGACACTGCTGCATTCTGCAGGATTATTGGTTATTGACTTCTCACCACCAATAGCATTTTCGGCTGCCAATAAAGGTTTAATGGCACAACAATCAATTAGGGATTCGTTATCTGTTATCCTACAGGCTCCCCCTACAAGCTCGACATTTACAAATCCGTCGAGATGCAGAAGAGCAGCATTATGATTAATACCCCAATTCCCCCCAATCGTAACCAAAGCAAAAAAAGGACTGGTATCTGAAAAGCTAAGATTTTCCAGGAGGGTAAAGTCTCCACCAATAGCCCTTAGCTGCGCAAGCCCCGTTAAAGAGCTTAGTTGAGGATTGAAACCAATCGTCAGGCTGCTTCCTATTTGATTAAGTTCTGCAAATGCATTTACTGCAGTGAGTTTGGGTTGTTGCCAGAGAATTAAGTCTCCTACTAGGCTTTTCAGGCTTTGTAAGCCATTGATAAATAGCAGTTCAGGATTAGACGCGATGTTTATATCCCCTCCTACTGCTTCTAGCTTGATAAAGCCATTAACATAGGTGGAGATAGGATTTTTGTTGAAAATCATATCTCCGCCAATTGAAGTCAAACGCTTAAAGCCTTCAAGGTAAAGTAATTTTGTATTGTCCTGAACGTTAAGATGGCCGCCAATCCTGGTAAGGCTATTGAATTGACTGATATCCTCTAATGAGGCATTACCAATGATTTCTAGATTTCCGTCAATTTCTTTCAAGTTCGACAGTGGAGATAGATCGACAATGGGATCTGAAAAAGCACCACTTTGGATCAACAGATCACCTGAAATAGTCCGAAGAGTACTATCAAAATTATTGACAGATTCTTGGGATTCCAGGATAATGGTCTGCGCTGATAATTGCCCGCATAGTAGGCTTATTATTAGAGCGTATCTCATGAGGAGTTTCATCTAGTCTCTTAATTTCACACCTGAAGATATCGCTATAATAAGGAGAATGAGGGAGTTTGAATCAATTATAAAGGTAAGTAAAGTGACAATAGATACTCCTGTTTTTCAGCTGCGTCTCATGGGCGGTATGTTTCCTTCGTAAAACGCTTATAGCTACTAAATAGTCAGCCCCATATTCCTTTATAGAGGGCTTTAATTCGGGGGAGTTCCCGCACCTATGGTAGCTCGTTTAAACCATACTTCGGTATAATCTCCATGTTCATATTGCTTCGCAATATCACCCCCATAGGTATTTGCTCCGGTGCTCCATATCCTATTGTTATCGGGAGACTTCCCATTGGTTTGGTTATAATTTCCTTGCTTGAAGTAGTTCAATTCGCCAGCATAGGCGTTCTCTCTTTCTACCCCATCCCGACCAATCGGAACAAACAATTGCTGTGTCTGTTCGGGAATATCTTGGGGCTTCGGATAATCGGATTTTAGCAGGGATTTGGTGAACCGGACCGTATCATGATCTGGGCTGGCAAAGGTGAGATACATGATCCCCTCAAAAACGTTGATTTCATAGCTAACTTGGGTTTTCCGGCCTTATTTACTTCTGTTTTTCTCCAGTGTAAATTTTAATCCAGGAGCTTCGAATTGAGAAGAAGAGGAGTCTAGCACCAGTACCCAGTCATTTCCTTTATCGCTGGTAGGTGCATGTACCATAACTTGGCTAGATCGGGCAACTTTTTCCCCAGGAAAGCTATTACCCGTTCTCGGATCAAACCACCACGCTACTAATTCTTCGGACTTTAGTTCCGCAAGGTTAAGACTAACTTTCCCTCCAATTGGAAAATATATCATTGCATAACTTCCATCTGAACTTCTAGTTGCCACCTTATACTGAGAGTTGTCTTCCTGCGTTCCGTTGATGAGGCTTTGGTCTGGTATTCTGGACAAGAAGGGCCTAGAAAGCATCAGGTTTTTGAGATGTTTGACCTGATTTGCCATGGGTAAGTCTAGTGCTTTTGGCCAGGGTCTCAAGGGTTGATTGACCGGCTCTTTATCATTCTTATACATCTGCCAAACATCATGGCAGCCATAGGTTTGACCAAATGCTCCTGCAAACACATTCCAATACATGATTCTTCGAATGTCTTCGTGATTGCTATGGCCGAGCTCTTTGGCATTAAAGCAGTTGGGGTGATCCTCGTATAAAGGTTCTCCATCTAATACTGGTTTTATGGGGCGCAAAGCATAATCATGACTAATGTGCTGATAAGTTCCCTGGTTGGCGCAGTGCCCCGTCTGGTGCATATTGAAGTCCAACCACTCTTCCTGATGAAACCAGGTCGAAGACCCTCCTTTTTCTTTGGGCTGAGGATGATAGCTCATCAAGGTCTTGTCGTAGCCGCCAGCGGCGTCTACAATACCGGCTGCCATCTGATTCCAAATTAACACATCATCAGAGTTTTCTCTTGGATTTCGATCCCCACCCACTATCCAAATGATGTTATCGTAGTCTTTATATCTATTTCCTATCCATTGACCAAATACCTTGGCGTTCTTTGGGTTAAAGACTTCAGGTCCAACCCCCCAGCTCTTGGTGTTGACTTTATCTCCCCAAGTAGGCAGCAGGGCAATGTAGAGTCCTAGTTGATCAGCTTTTTGAATAATATAGTCTACGTGCTCAAAATATAATTCATTAGGCTGGGTTGGATCATAATCTTTTAAGGGTAAATGACCGTATGGATTTGGCGTTTTAAGTCCGTCCAACTCGGCCAGAGCAACCGCCTGAATTACATTGAATCCTTGTTCTGCTCTTTTCTCAAGATAAGCATCCGCTTCCGCTCGATCACATCGGTGAAATAATTCCCAAGCGGTGTCGGCTAACCAGAAGAAGGGAGCTCCTTCTTCCGTTATTAAATAGCGACCATTTGAGCTAACTTCTAAGCGCTGGGCTGATAAATTATTGGCGAAAAGAATGATGAAGGAATAACAGATAATTCGATAAATCATTGTTAGAAAGCTTTGTTGACTTGTCATAGTATATACCACTTTTTTACGTGCGGTGTGGTATTTGATGCTGTTTTGCCAAAAGCGTGTCAAGAATTTTTGCTTTTCCTTGACTGCTTATGCCACCGGAAAGGCTTAAAACGCCTTTGCTATCTATCCCAATACTTTGACCTCTTCAACAACCAGTAAGTTTAGATGGACACCTAGTTTAATAGTAGAGGTCTAGGAAGCAAAGCACTTCCAGAAAAAGGAATCAAAGGCTCAATAGACATCTTCAGCAAAAAACATGAAGAACAAATCAACAAGCTACCTATACCAAACGCTCAATGCTTCAATAGATTCTTTTACAGCGCTCTTGGCATTCTGTTGGATCGGGAACAACTACTTTACTTCAATCTAGTGATCGCAATAGAAGTCGAGTCAGCATCTAATAGCAGTTGGTTTTCAGAAAATCTATATTTCATTTTCATCAGGGAGGAAAGATGGGAAGGGTCCGGGTTTAATACATCTATTTGCTCCTCTGGTACTTCAAATGTTAGGAATTCGATCGTGTTATTATCTCTATCCAATTCATATTTACCTGAAAAAACGACCTCTAGTTCATTTCCGCTCCTGATAGAAAAGGTAGAGGCCTCCTGAAAATAAATCCTTTGCCAATCCTGGTGATTTTCAGGCTTCCAGACGCCATAAAACTCATTTTTGGTCATTATCTTTTCTTTGAGGAAGTAGGTCATGGTAAACAAGCCAATGACCAGAAGCGGAATATAAGCGAACTTGATTCTGCTTATTTTACTGTACCAATTGGGATAATTATCACTCCTAAATACAGGGGGTCTTTCAAAGAAGAATTGATAAAATGCCTGAAATTCCGATAGTAAAACAAAGGTAGCCACTGCTGTCAAGGTGATGGCCATGCTCTTTGCCCCGTGAATATCATAGGCAAAATCCAAGATCAAGATGTTTACCATGATTGATAGATAAATGACTATTCCGAGTCGGGTTGTTTGTCGGAAAAACAAGAGAAAAGCGGCCAGTATCTGTGAGCCGGCAATAAAGACACCATACCAGAACGAATATCCGAAGTAAAACCAGGTCAGTTCAAAACCAGATAGAGCACCTATGTTTTTGTCCCAAATAGACGGGGAGGAAGAAAATTGTGTCCCCATAATTTTGGCGACCGCATACATCAAAATGACGGATGCTAGAAAGTATCTTGCAAGGGTATGCAAGATTGGATGTAGTTTACTCCAATTCATAACTTCTTCTTTTAAGTTTTTAGAAAAGAATGATCGAGACGGTATGCGACCAAAGATCAACGACAGGTTTTCAAGTCCTACTTATTACGCATTAGAAAACGTTCAAAATCCGCTTTGTAGGTGGCAGAGATAGGGACATCTACCTTTGCAAACTTGATTCTATTACCTTCAACCTGCTTTATCTTTTGCAGATTGACGATGTAGGATTTATGCACCCTACAGAAGTCCTGGTGCGGCAGTTTTTGGATTAGATCACTCAGCTTTTCCAATACCATTAACGGCTTTTCGGTCTCCGAGTGGATTTTCACATAGTTTCCACTTCCCTCAATGAATACAATGTCCTTAAAGTAGAATTTGTGTATTTTCTTATCGGCTTTAAAAAACATGAAATCAACCTTCTCCCTTTTGTTCTCCTGACTGGTAGTAAGGTCGCTTCCCTCTTTTTGAGGAATTAATATTCGGTTGATGGCTTTTAAAAACCTTTCGAAGGATATCGGTTTCAGTAAATAGTCCACCACACCATATTCATAACTTTCTACACCAAATTCCGAGAAGGCCGTTGTTAGGATGACTTTTGGTGGATCCTGTAAAGTCTTGAGCAGTTCTAGTCCTGACATAGACGGCATTTTGATGTCCAGAAACATAAGATCGATCTCCTCCTGATGTAATACATTTAAGGCCTCAAAAGCATTGTTACATTTACCGACCAAGCTTAAAGCCTCAATATTCAGAATGTGCTTTTCCAGAATCTGCTGAGCGATAGGTTCATCATCCACTATAAGGCATTTCTTTTTCATAGCGTAATCTGTAAAGAGACTTTGAATTGTGTCTGATCCTTTTCCATCTCGAAAATATGCTGGTTGGGATAAATCAGTCCCAATCGTTTTCTCAGGTTATCCAGACCCGTTCCACTGGGCACCCTGTTCAGATGTTTACCAAGCGAGTTAGTCGCTTCGAAGAAGATATCATTCCCTTGCTGAGCTAGGGTAAAATGAGCAAAACCTTGATCGGAGAGGCTTTGTAACCCATGCTTAAATGCATTCTCAACCAGTGGAATAAATAATAAGGGAGCAATAGACATTTCACCTTCTACTCCTACTACCTTAAACTGGATATCAGCCTGTTGCGACAAGCGGATCCGCTCTAGCGAAAGATAGTCTTCTATAAATTTGATCTCTTCCGATAAAGGCACTTTATCCCTCTTACTACTTTGTAGTAGATACCGCATCAGGTCGGATAGTTTTAGGGTTACGGCTGCTGCTTCATCATTCTCATTTTGTAGGATGAGACCGTACAGGTTACTCAGTGTATTGAACAAGAAATGAGGGTTGACTTGTGCTTTGAGCAGTTTCAGTTCCGTTTTCAATTGTTCATTTTCCGCTAGTATCAATAGTGCTTGTTTTCGTTGATATTCTCGATAAAATTTGGCAGAACTTGTGATGATAACGAAGAACAACAAATTGATAGAATTTTGAATTAGCGTATTTTCCCGATCAAATCGATTGTTGAAAGTAATGCCCCAGCTTATCAAAAGGCTTCCCAACAAAATCAAGAGACTCAAACTACCAAGGTATATCAGATACTTCTTCTTAAAATAAAACTGTGGCAGCAATACATACAGGTTGGTATACACAATGGCTGCTGCTATGGTCATCAAACTGAACCATGCCAAATACTCTTCGTAATCAGCCCCAGGGTTTTGATACACAAACAGCATGATGAAAGACAACCAAAAACCAATATGATATAAAATTCTCATCCTTGCTCAAGCTTCAACCTGTTCACAAACAAATTATCTAGACGATTGAGGATCCTAAAGTAGTCGATTATTTTCTAGTCCAGTAGATCTTAGCGTGCTATGGTCCGTTGACCGGAACGTCTGGATGGCACAATTAGTAACTGCAAGACTAAGAATTCCAAGAATAAAGTACAAAAGAGTTTTCTTCACCATGAATATCGAGTTTAGTATGAATGGACCCTACAAACTTCGATAAAGTGGACCATAGCGGGAAACTATTGTGACGTGCTCCGGGTAAAATCGTGTGAAATAGTGAATTTCTAGTGTGAGTTGAATTTTGCTTATTGCCACCAAAGGCAATCTTTGGAATGGCTAGGCGGCAGGTTCTTTTTCGTGGAGTTGAAGGCCGAGATCTTAACTGCTCACGCTCTTCTACATATCCTCCTCCACCGCCCCCTCCGCATACTCAGAAGGATTGACCCCAAATTGCTGTTTAAAACACTTAGAGAAATACTTGGGATCGCTGTAGCCAACGGTGTAAGCGGCTTCTTTAATCCTCATTTTTTTGTCTCGAATCAACTCTGCGGCTAGCTTTAGGCGGACGACTTTGACAAATCCGGAGACGGACTCATTCGTTAGCGCTTTTAGCTTTCGATACAAGTGAACGCGACTCATGCACATTTCTTCGGCAAAGACGATGGCGCTGAATTGCGGATTATTTAGGTTTTGCTCAATGACTTCCATGGCTCGATTTAGGAAAGTTTGATCCATGGAGGATACCGGCAATCCGGAGGGTTCTACCTTGAGCTCTTTACTGAATTTGTCTTGCAGATCTTTCCTCGACTGGAGCAGGTTGTTGATCCTAATTTCCAAAATATCAGCCGAAAAGGGTTTTAAGATAAAATCTTCTACACCGATCTGAAAACCCTGCTTTTGGTGTGTATGCGCACCATGTGCGGTTAATAAAATAATGGGGATGTGGCTGGTCCGTTCATCCTTTTTTAAGGTTTCACTCATGGCCAATCCATCCATCTCTGGCATGGAGATATCCGAAACAATTAAGTCTGGGATAAATTTATAAGCTTGCTTTACCCCCTCTTCTCCGTCTGCAGCTTCAATGATGGTAAAGGATTTACCAAATTCAACCTTGATATAATCTCTTAGGTCAGTATCGTCTTCCACAACTAGTATCGTAGGCAGGTGAATGCGCTCTTCCGTGCGTTCCCTTTGCTGGGCAGCTTCTTCGGTGGTTCCTACCAACAAACTCATGTGTGGACTGTCCATGTTTTCTCCATCTAGATGAAGTTCGTTCTTCTTGACATTCTCCAGCAGTAGATGGACGACAAAACTAGTCCCTACACCAGCCTCACTTTCCACCTCAATGGTACCTTGATGCATTTCCGTCATTTCCTTCACCAGGGAAAGTCCAATTCCAGTGCCGCTTTGGCCATTGGTCATACTGGTCTTTGTGTGGTAAAAGCGGTCAAAAATATGAGGGAGGTTTTCTGCAGAAATCCCCTTACCCGTATCCGTAACCTTTATCTCCACTTTAGTATGTTCCCCGGCTTCTTCACAAACCAAACGCAGCACAATACTGCCCTCCTCAGTAAACTTAAAGGCATTGGACAAAAGGTTAATGATGATTTTCTCAAACTTATCTTTGTCAAACCACAACAGTCTGGCCTCTTCATCGGATTTGAATTCGAAAGTCAACTGTTTCTTTTGCGCTAAGGGTTCAAACAGTTTCCAGCATGCTCTGGTAAATTTTACCAAATCACCAACGGTAGGTTCAAATTGCAGCTCGCCAGCCTCCATCTTTCTAAAATCCAATATCTGCCCGATCAAGCGGCGTAACCTTTCCGCATTCTTGTACATCAACTTCAGGTGTTCTCGACTGGGCGCTATTCCCTTTTGAATACTTTTCTCCAGCGGCGCAAGTATGAGGGTCAATGGCGTGCGAAACTCATGCGATATATTGGTAAAAAACAGCAAGCGCATATTGTGAAACTCCGCCTCCCGCTTCGCTTTTTCTTGGATGTTCTCTAGCTTGAGATGTTTGATCTCATACTCCTTTTCCATGTACAGCTGATTAGACCTTAGCCTGAATGCTAGATAGATTAGACCTCCAATCCCAATAAGGTATAGCACGAGGAAATACCATCGAAGCAGCAAAGGCGGTAAGATTCTAATCTTCAAATTTTTCTCCTCCGTCCAATTCCCATTTTCATCCGCTGCTCGAATGAGTAATTCGTGCCGACCGGTAGGCATATTGATCAATCCCACCTGATTGCTCTCCAGATCAATCCAATTAGGGTTACCATTTGCCATGCGGTATTGATAGCGATGCTTTTCCGGGTTGGTATAACTCAACAGGCTAAATTGAATAGCAAGGGTACCTTGACTTTTCTTGAGGGTGAGCTGCTCTAAGGTAGAAAGCCCATTTTCGAGCTTTAACTTCTTTTGAAAGGAAACGCCATTGATCAAGAGGTCCGTAAAGGCGAGTTGCAGGCCCGGACGGTCATTGCGATAATCTTCTGGAGACAGTAGAGCTACACCTCCACTCCCTCCAAAGGCCAATCTACCATCGGAGAATTTGATGGCAATTTCATCCCGGAATCGAATGTCAGGAACACCATCAAATCGATCAAAGCAGCGAAAAGTGCTATTGGCCGTATTCATACGAATAATCCCATCCACCGACGAAAACCAAATGTTATTAGCCTTATCCAATAACATAGCATTGACCTGATTATTCTTGTAGGGGAAAATATTTGAAAATCGAATAGTTGCTTGTGTACCTAGGTCGTATTCAAATAAACCTAGGTCGGATCCTACGTAAAGCTTATTATTTAGGAAAACGGCAGCTTTTACGTTTCCGTTCACATCAGGGCTATGCACAATCGTCTTTCCTGTCTCTGGGAAATACTGTGCCTGCTTAGTGCCAAAATTAATGAACCAAAGAGAACCATCTGGTCCTGGTATGATGGTATGGGTCCAGGATTTTGCCACTTCCTTTATAGATCGATTCTCCGTGTCATAAAGGTAGGTTCCAGTTCTAGCACCAATGAATAGTTTCTTTTCTGAATATGGGTATAGGCTATTGATCTTTCCATCATTGAAAATAACCAGTTGTTCTTCCGCTAAGAAAGGGGAGAACTTTTCCCGGACTTTATCGAATACAAATAGTTCCCCCGTCATGGTCCCCACTAACAATTGCGCTTCATTCCAGCCGGTAATGGACAAGGGAGAGGCGTTTTGGGGGAGCGCAAAGTCTTGGTACACCTTAGTACCTTTGCTTAACTTGCGCAGGCCTCCACTAAGCCCTAGCCATAGCATCTCTTCTTCCTCCCAAAGCGAAAGAATGGCAAATTCTTCTTTAGTACCATCTTCCTCAAAAGCAAGCGGTTCAAAAATAGAGGGGAAAAGGGGAACCACCTGCAGCCCATCATTACGAAAACCAATCCAAATTTGATCCTGGTCATCAATAAAGGTGCTGTACACACTGTAGCCTTCTTGCAACCCCTCTCCCTGAAAATTAGAGAGATAATGGGTAAAAGACTCGTCTTCGGGAGCTAATCGGTCTAATCCACCTTCTTCCAAGCCTATCCAGAGATAGCCTCTTTTATCAAATGAGAGGGTTTTAATGCGATTGTTATTGAGCGAATTCGGATTGCTCGGGTCATGTTGGTAAAACCGATAATTCTCCCGATCAGGGAAAATCCGAAGCAGTCCTCGTTCGTAGGCACCAACCCAAATACTGCCATCTGGCCCCTCCTTAATCGATAAAACACCTTTAACCCCTAAATCCGTGGCCAAGCGCTGCTGGGTCTTATTATCGGGATCGATCAAACTTATGCCGTGCTCCCAGGATCCTACCCACAATAGGCCCTTGCTATCCATCAAAACTGCAGAAACAGAAGAAAGGGAATCAAGATTCAGTGGGTCCACCCCGTAATGGCTTGCCACAGGGGTCGGTTCTTTTTTTTCTTTTGGTAAAATATAAGCCCCCGAACTGGCGCCAATAATTAGGTTACCCGCCTGGTCTGCTGTTAAATAATTGACAGACAGCTTTATTTCTTCCAGATGAATAAATTGCTCCCCCTTGCGATCAAAATAGAAAATCCCTTCCTTGCCACCGACCCAAAGTCGGTCATCGGGAGTTTCAAATATGGCTCTTACGTAGATGCCCTGACAAGAATCCGTGATACAGATATTATCGATCGTTTTGCCATCAAAGCGGTTTAATCCATTATCTGTACCTAACCAGACGAAGCTGTGAGCATCCTTATAAATGACGTTGACCTTCCCAGACGATAATCCCTCCTTCTGAGCTATTCTTTTGATATGATGACCTGAAAAGTCCTGAGCCAAACTGGAGACAGCATAGCCAAAAACCAAAAACAGGAAACTCAAAAAAGTCGTAAATACCTTCATGTCCTTCATTCACTAGCGCATGGATATTTAGAATAGTAGTCTATAATAAGACATCTCTCCATATTATCCAAAGATGCCCTTCTCACGGGCGTCGAATGTACGCATTCCCTTCTCTTCGGTAACCAGCACCTCCCCCCCTACCATAGATTAATCCATAGATTGGGCCTTCCAAAACATGCTAAATCCAATGACACAAGCATCACCAATTTCGATTTGCCTCAGCTGGCTTGCCTGCCTTTTCATACTTGCTCAAGCGCATAGTCAAAATATAAACACCTACATCGGAGACCCCAAGCTATATTATGGTGTCGCCTACTATCCTGAATCTTGGGATTTTGAAACGGTAGAGGAAGATATCGCTTTGATGAAGGAAGCGAATATCAATGTAGTTAGGATGAGTGAATTTTCTTGGAACCTAATGGAGCCAAAAGAAGGGCAATACGAATTTGCCTGGCTTCACAAGGTCATTGATCAATTGTACGAAAATGGGATCCAAGTCATCCTTGGTACCCCAACGGCTACACCTCCCGTTTGGATGGCAGAAAAGTACCCGGAAATATTCAAGGTAGATGAACATGGCAATAGAAGAGGGCATGGTGCACGCAAAAACACGAGCTACTCCAGCGAGACCTATCGTTCTTTCTCTCAAAAGATTTGTTCGGAACTAGGAAAAGCCTTTGGGAAAAAAGCGGGGGTGATTGCCTGGCAAACCGACAATGAATTTAGCTTATCAGCGGATTACAGCGAAGAAACTAGGAAAAAATGGGTGGCCTGGCTAGAAAAGAAATACCAATCCATTGCGACACTCAACAAGATCTGGGCGACTAATCTTTGGTCCATGGAATACGGTAATTTCAATCAGATTCCTATGGCTACTCCTAGTATTTGGCATCATACCAGCCTAAGAATGGACTGGCTACAATTTACTTCTGATGAACTAGTAGCCTTCCAACAAATTCAATTGGATGCCCTAAGAAAGCATACCGACTTACCTATTACGCATGATGCGATGCCTGGACAAAAAATCATCTATCCGGATTTATTCGCTAATCTTGACTTCATGACCACTAATTTTTACCACAATTTCTCGGTCTATAATCGGGTACAAATGAACTTTGATCGCCTGAGAGGATATGGCAAAGGGATGCATTGGGTCTTTGAAACGGCGCCCAACTATTCTGGGGGTGGACCACAAGGGAAAACCTGGTTCATCCATCAGCCAGATGGCGCCATGCGATCAATCATGTGGTCGAACTACGCAATGGGCGGGCAGGGCAGCCTATTTTGGTTGTGGAGACAACACCGCGCCGGACAGGAAATGGTGCATGGTTCCTTTATTTCCGCCTGGGGAAAGAAGGCGGCAAACTTTGAACAACTCAAAGCATTTGGCCAGGAGCTCAAAGATCAATCTGAATTGTTGATAGAAACTCCGGTAGCACCAGCAGAAATTGGTATGATCTACAGTCATAAGGCAGCTATGGGTTACACCGTGGAGGCCTACAACACGCAAAACCTTCGCTATTATACGGAATGGACTAGTAGATTCTATCGCCCGATGAGTGATGCCTTCCTGCATCGAGATGTGATTCATGAATGGGTAGATCTATCGAAGTATAAAATGATCGTAGCCTCCATGCTTCCCTCCATGACCAGCAAGTATATGCAGGAGCTCAAGGAGTGGGTGCAGGACGGAGGCGTACTATTTCTGGGGCCCATGGCTGGCTACAGAACGGAAAACTGGACGGCTCCGACCCAGCACGCCCTAGGTGAACTAGGGGATTGGATTGGTCTGGAAATAGAAAGCAGAATCCCCATAGATCCGTTTAACAAAAATCATGATAAAGCGCCGAAAATCAACTTCCAGCTAGAGGGTTTTCCAGCGGTAGAATGTAGCCTCTGGAGTGAAGCCTTATCCTCCCAAAATGGCAAAACGCTGGCCACTTATGAGCATGGCATGCACAATGGTCAGCCGGCTATCATTGAAACACAAGTAGGTAAAGGGAAGGTTGTCTTTTTTGGTACTGATCCAGGCCCTGAAGCTTTGAAAAAGTTCTATCTGAAATATGCGGCAGGAATAGGTATTTCACCCCTAGCTAAGGGAGATCAGGATGTGATCATTGTACCAAGGAAGAGGGGCAAAGACCAGTATCAGTTCATCATTAATATTACCAATGAGTCCAAGACGATAGAGCTAGCAGCTCCTATTGTCAAAGATGTTTTATCTGGCACTAAAGGGGCCCGGAAAAAGATCGTACTCCAACCCTTCGAAGTCATCCTCGGCAAAGAATAGGTAACCTAGTTATTGAATCAACATTGGGAGAAATCGTAACCCACTTGACATGAAAAGCCATCTTTCACCCCCACTGAGTAGGTGGTAGTTAGTACCTTGATCAAAAAAAATATGTTCGCCAGAGTCAAATTTTCCTGCAATTTTCAGCTGAGTACGGCTACCATCCTTGTTGGAGTAATACTATTTTTTGGCAGTTGCCAAACACCAGAAAAGACAGAAAATCGACCACCGAATATCGTGATCTACTACGTGGATGATCTTGGATACGGTGATGTCAGTTGCTACGGGGCCACCAGCCTTGAAACGCCCTTTATTGATCAGCTGGCCGCAGAGGGGATCAAATTCACTGATGCACACAGCTCCGCCGCCACCTGTACCCCTTCTAGGTATTCTTTATTAACCGGTAATTATGCTTTCCGCATGAAAGCTGGGATCCTTCCTGGGGATGCGCCACTGCTGATCAGACCTGGAACCACCACCCTACCTGCTAAACTAAAGGAGGTAGGATATCGAACAGCCGTAATTGGTAAATGGCACCTTGGCCTCGGGGATGGTCAGGTGGACTGGACCCAAGCCGTAAAACCCGGACCCGCAGAAATTGGCTTTGATTATAGTTTTCTACTTCCTTCCACGGGTGACCGAGTACCCTCTGTGTATCTGGAAAATCAGCGGGTAGTCGGCTTGCAGGAAGGGGATTCTTTACAAATCCGTTTTACGGACGTAGCCACTGACCCAAACCCTTTTAAGAACCCCACCGGCATCTCAAACCCAGAATTGTTGCGGCAAGCAGCGGATGTCCAACATAGTGGCGTCATCGTAAATGGCATTAGCAGGATTGGATTTATGGGAGGAGCGGAGCATACTTGGTGGAAAGACGAGGATTTTCCGGATCTATTCACCCAGAAAGCAGAAGATTTTATTCAAAGTAATCAAGAACAACCCTTCTTCTTGTATTTCTCTTTTCACGATATCCATGTTCCTAGGGTCGTCCATGAGCGCTTTGCGGGAAAGACAGACATGGGTCCGAGAGGGGATGCAATCGTTCAAATGGACTGGATGACTGGAAAGGTATTGGAAGCCCTGGAAGAAAGAGGATTGGCGGACAATACCTTGGTCATCTTCACCAGTGACAATGGTCCGGTACTCAATGATGGGTACGAAGACCTAGCAGTCGAAAAATTAGGAGACCACCAGCCTGCGGGACCATTTAGAGGAGGCAAATATAGCGTGTATGAAGGAGGGCATCGAGTACCAACCATTGCTCGATGGCCAGCAAAGATGCAAGCAGGTACCAGTCAGGCACTTTGGAACCAGGTGGATCTTATAGCCTCTTTGGCCGAGGTAGCGGGTTACAGTCTACCCCCTAAGGAAGCCATTGATAGTGAAAATATCCTAGGTGCCCTGCTAGGAGAAGAAGATCAAGGGAGAACTGAAATGTTAGAAGAGGCTTTCACGATGGCTTACCGCAAAGGCCCGTGGAAATACATTGCACCCACACAAGAAGAACAGCCCTGGATTAGGGAGATCAAAAATATTGAAGGTGGCATTTCAACCGAACCCCAGTTGTACCATCTCGAAAACGATTCATCGGAACAGACCAACCTAGCCCAACAAAATCCTGAAATCGTAAATGAGCTGAAGCTACTACTGGAAAAAACCATTAACAAAACAAAGCGCCAACAATAATATGCAAAAGAAATTGTCCTTAGTACTCCTGCTATTTTGCTTTTTTCATGCGACTTCGCCTGTAGCTGCACAGAAGAAAGCAAGCTTTCAATCCGCTGGAACCGAGATCGGGGTCTATTATTATCCTGAGCATTGGCCCGAAGACCAGTGGGAAAGGGATATCAAGAGAATGGCCGAACTAGGCTTTGAGTTTATCCATCTTGCTGAATTTGCTTGGAGTCAACTGGAGCCAGTTGAAGGACAATATGAGTTCGATTGGTTGGATAAGGTGGTAGACTTAGCCGCGGAGAATCAACTAAAGGTGATCATGTGTACCCCCTCCCCTTGCGTCCCTGCCTGGCTGAGCACCAAGCATCCGGAGGTGCTCTCGGTGGATAAGCAAGGACGAAGAGTACACCACAATGGCTCACGCTTAACCGCCTCCCTGGCCAATCCCATTTACCAGTGGTATGTGGAACGTATGGTAAGAAAGTTAGGAGAAAAATATGGACAAGATGACCGCATCTGGGGCTGGCAGATTGGTAATGAACCGCATATCCAGACGGTCTATGACTACAGCCCCTCCGCGGAAAAAGCATTCCGAAAATATGTAAAAGAAAAATACCAAACCCTAGATGCCCTCAACCATGCCTGGGGAGGCGCCTTCTGGAGTTATGAATTTTCCGCATTTGAAGAAATCAAAATTCCCAATGAAACAATTACGGGTACAAATCCGCATGCGCTGCTGGACTTCCAATTATACACTGCCCAGGAAATTGCCAATGATATCAATCAGCAGGCTGACTTATTGCGAAAACACACCTTGTCAGGACAATGGATTACGACCAACTACGCCTATTTCAAGTTTCTTCCCAATGTAGATCCTTTCCTGACGCGTTCGTCCCTTGACTTTTCCGCGCATACCATGTATCTAACTAGTAATTTCTTGAATACCAGCGGAGATGAGTTAGCCCACCGCCTGGGCAGTGGAATGGAATTATCTTTTTCCAAAGAACTAGCAGCGTCCACCCACGGCTATACCGGTATCATGGAACTCCAACCCGGCCAAATCAACTGGGGTAGTTTGAATGCCATTCCACTTCCCGGCGCAGTGCGCATGTGGGTCTGGCACGCTTTTGGGCTGGGCGATGAATTCATTTGCACCTATCGTTTTCGCCAACCCCTCTACGGCAGCGAGCAGTACCACCATGGGATCATGATGACCGATGGCGTGACCGTTAATCGAGGTGGGGAGGAGTTTGTTCAGGCCCTGCAAGAAATCGAAGGTATCAAGGGAGAGCTAGATGTAAATGCTACCTCCGAGTATATCCAACAATCTAAAACGGCATTTCTGATGAGCTATCAGAACATCCTGGACATGGAGAATTATAAACACCATGAGGATTGGGATAGCTGGCAGCATATTTATACCTATTATACCGCGCTCAAGCGAATGGGCGTGCAAGTTGATTTTGTGCAAGAAGACATGGAATGGTCAGTAGCGGAACATCCTTTTATGGTGGTGCCAGCTTATCAGATCATTAGCCAAGCTATGATTGCCAAATTGCAGCAATATGTGGCGGAAGGAGGTCAGCTGGTAATCAGCACGCGCACCGGCTTGAAAGATCCTAATGGCCATCTTTGGGAGATGAAAGTTCAGGAACCCATCTGGGATTTGATTGGCGGTGAGATTCAGGTTTATGATCATTTACCTGCGGCATATCCTGGAAAAATTAGTTTTGAGGATACCACCTATCCCTGGCACAGCTGGGGTACTTTACTATCCCCTCAAGGAGATACCAAAACCTGGGCCAGCTTTTCTGATCAGTTTTATAAAGACACACCGGCCATTACCCATAAAACACAAGGCAAAGGAAGTGTGACCTACATTGGAGCCTGGTCTGATAATTGGGACCTGGAATATCAAGTCTTAAGAAAGCTATACGGTCAAAAGCTCTCCTTCCCCTTGCTGGATTTACCGCCTTACGTTTTTGCCACCTTCCGGGAAGGAATATGGGTGGCGGTCAATTATACAGCTCAAAAGCAAGTCATTGACATCAAAAAAGATAGCAAGCTATTTTTTGGTTCCAAGGAACTACAACCTGGCCAGGTCGTCGTTTGGAAAGAAAAATAGCCTATGGCATGTAATGGATGAAGGCCTAAGAGCTAGAAGGGGAGATTAATGGTCCATCGGGACAGTTGAAATAAGGGGGTGTACCCAATTTACTCCATTTTGTGCTATTCATGTCACTCCTAAGCAGTCTAGTCGCCCTAGCTTGAAGCTGTAAACAATCAACCTATATGGCCAGATATCTTCCGCCTTTCATTGTTGCTCTGATCCTATGCTTAGGACTCTCCTTACAGGGGCAAACCACATACAGTGTCATTCAATTTGGTGCTGAACAAGATACTAGTTTCAATAGTGCCAACGCTATCCAGCAAGCCATTGATATGGCGCACTTAAATGGTGGGGGTAAAGTGTATTTCCCTCCTGGGGATTATATGTCTGGAACCCTAGTTTTAAAATCAAATGTTAGACTTCAGCTCGAAGCTGGGGCTACTTTGTATGCTAGCCTGAAAGAAAAAGACTACGAAAATGATTTCACGGTCTACAAGAAAGATGATAGTGGGAAAGCGGCTGGCGAAGGCACACCCGTACTGATTTATGCCAAAGGGGCCAAAAATATAGGTATCGAAGGGAAGGGCACTATCCACGGGCGCGCCCGACGCACCTATGAAGACTTGAAACAAGTGGATGGTTTCATCGCAGATATTACCGAAAATGCTAAGCAAGCGGGTATTGAAATGAAGATGTATTATAAAGTAAAGCCGTATACCTGCATGGTCTTCCTGGAATCCTGCGAAGATATTCGCATCCAAGATATCTCGTTGATTGAATCCACCGATTGGACCCTTCATTTCAAGTGGAGTAATCGGATTTACGTGGATGGCATTTATCTGGAATCCAGCCTGGACAAGGGGGTAAATGCAGATGGAATCGATATAGATGGCTGTCAAGATGTGGTCATTAGCAATTGTATCATCAGTACCGGCGATGATGCTATCGTCTTGAAATCGACGATTACAGACGGACGGTATGAATCCTGCGAAAACATTACCGTAAACAATTGTACGCTAGTATCCACCTCCACTGCCCTAAAATTAGGCACCGAAAGCCATGGCGATTTTCGACACATCACCTTCAACAACTGCACCATTCGCAATACCAATCGAGGACTAAGTGTGGTAATTAGAGATGGAGCCACCGTTGACCACTTGCTTTTCTCTAATATCACACTAGAAACCGACAGGAAACACTTTAACTGGTGGGGGAATGGTGACCCCATTTGGTTAGTAGTAAAGAAAAGGTATCCTGATTCTAGAGTCGGAGAAATCAAAAATGTGACTTTCCAGAACATCACAGGAATCGGGCAAGGAACCAGCAAAATTGAAGGCTTTCCTGACATGAAGCGGATTTCAAACATTCGGCTAGACAATGTGCACCTTAGCCTACAAGCCGAAGACAAACCCGATAAAAGAGCTAGGCAGATTTTCGAAATCAGCGATGCGGAAGACATCTCGATCCGTAATGCTTCCCTACACTGGGATGCATCGAATGGCACTGAGCCAAAATGGTCAAATAGTATTTCGTTGATCAATACCAGCGGCGTCCAGCTCAAAAACCTGGGACTGAATACCAACCCCAGGCAAGATTTCCCGCTAATTTCAGTATCCAAAACGTCAGATATCTTAATTCAAGGCGTTGAATCCAGCACCGAGGCAGGGTTATTACTTGAAGTACAGGATTCAGCGTCCAAGCATATTATTCTATCTGCTAATAACCTATATGGGAAGATCCAAAAAGCTTTCCGGGCTCCGGAAAAGGCCGTAGTGCAGATCAAATAGTCTAACATGAGCGTGCAAGTCATTGGATGGATGGGGGCATTTATGTGTTTGCTTACTGCCTGTAAGCTAGAGCGGGAAAAAGCTAGCGCTATCCAAGCACCAAACGTGCTATTGATTTATGTAGATGATCTCAATAACAGATTGGGTTATTATGGGGATACCATTGCGATCACACCCCATATCGATAAGCTCGCTGATAATGGCGTCGCTTTCCTCAATTCCTACAGCCAGCAACCCCTTTGTAATCCATCCAGATCATCGATGCTTTCTGGCATGCGCCCCTCCTCTTTAGGTATCAATTCTTTAGGCCAAAACCTTAGAGCGTCTTTCCCGGATATCGTGACGCTTCCACAAGCGTTTCGCGAGGCGGGGTACTTCACTGCGAGAGCAGGGAAAGTGTTCCACCAAGGCGTACCGGATGCCATCGCCTGGCAAAGTGCCGGAGCTGACGACCCCAAGGCTTGGGATAAAGCCATAGATGTACCGGGCTTTGAATTGAATAGCAATGGACACTACTACAATGCTACACCTTGGCGTAAACATCCTTCGGGGGCTGGAGGAGCAGTAGCCTGGCTATGGGCAGAAAAAAGCGATGATCGCCAACATGATTATAATGTGGCTACAACTATAATTGAGTTGATGAAGGAAGAACGAACAGCACCCTTCTTCTTGGCTGCGGGTTTCATCCGACCGCATGTCCCACTAGTTGCACCAAAGCGGTTTTTTGAGCTGTATGATGAGATAGAGATACCCCTTCCGCCAAGCGTACCGGATGATCGACTCGATATGCCTGCCGAAGCCTACCATTCTTGGGCGGCGAATTTTGATATTTCTGAAGAGGATACACGCGAGGCTATCAGAGCCTACTATGCCTGCATTTCCTTTGTAGATGAGCAAGTGGGAAGATTACTCAATGCACTTGAAGAAAAAGGCTTGGCTGATGATACCATCGTCGTATTTGTCAGCGATCATGGGTATCAACTGGGTGCTCATGGACTCTGGTTTAAAAACTACCTCTTTCATGAATCTGTCGTTGCCCCACTAATCATCAAGGTACCTCATGGAATGCCAAGTAGAAAGGAAAAGCGGGTAGTCGAATTACTAGATGTCTATCCCACCCTAATGAGTCTTGCTGGCATAAAACCACCGAGTCATCTCGAAGGCCAAAGCTTACTACCTCTAATGAGAGGGGAGCCAATGGATTGGAAAGACTTTGCTCTAATAGAATCCAAAAGAGGAGGAAAGGCCATTTATACGCAAGCCTGGTCCTTTATGGATTGGGGAGGCGAGGATTATGAGCTATATGATTTACAAAATGATCCATTTCAGTTCCACAATGTGGCTGCTCAAAAGCAACAAATTGTGAGTCAGTTAAAAGAATTATTGAATCAAGTACAGCATGAAAAATAAGTATAGCTTTCGCTTAATCTTTTTTGCGGTTTGGCCCTTGCTCCTGGTCAGCTGCAAAACGAATTCAGTAAGTACGGAATTTTTGATCACAGAATTCGGAGCCATCGCTGATGGAGAAACCCTGAATACTAGCGCTATCCAAGATGCTATCGATGCGGCGGAGCAAGCCGGAGGTGGCGAAGTAATAATTCCACCCGGAGTGTTCCTATCGGGAACGATCTTTCTTAAAAGTCACGTCACGCTTGATGTACAAGCAGGAGCGACCTTGCTGGGTTCGCCCAATATTGCTGATTATACCAAGCTTTCTTGGGGACATAACAAAGACCGGCAGCCCTGGCATTTAATCGTTGCTAAAGAGCAAGAAAATGTGGCCATTATCGGGTCCGGATTAATTGACGGAAATGGAGAGGCCTTTTGGTCGGATGAGGCGGAAAAAGATGAGGAAGGTAACTTTGTCGTACCCAGGTGGATACTCGCCAAAAAGGAAAAGGTCAGTCCTCTTATTCAGTTTGAAAGCTGCGAAAATGTTCGCATGAAAGATGTCTCGGTTAAAACCGGCGGGGGTTGGAATGTTCACCTATTCAATTCTAAAAACGTCAAGATTTCCGGTTTGGATATTGTCAACAACCTCTATAGTCCAAACTCTGATGGCATTGATATCAATGGATCCCAAGATGTGATCATTTCCGATTGCTACATACGTACCTGCGATGATGCGATCTGTTTAAAGACCAGCCCACTGGCCATGGAAACGAAGCGAGTAACCGTCACTAACTGTGTGATGGAAACGCTTTGCGTAGGACTAAAAATGGGAGCCTCTGAGTCTTTTCATGACATGTCTGATATCACCATGTCTAATTGTGTAGTTTTTGGTTCTTCCCGAGCAATCGGCATGTATACCTTTAATGGAGCCGTCTACGAAAACATCAACATCTCCAATATCGTTGCCAATACCAATGCGGCGATGGTCCTGAACCGGCCGATTCACATCCAAGTAGAAAGTTGGAGCGATACGATCCGGGCTGGAGGAGTGCGCAATATGACCATCAGTGGTTTTACTGCGGAAACCGATGGTCGGATTTTACTGTCGGCAGCAGATGATGGTTTTATCGAAAACCTCACCTTAAGAGACTTCACCCTGGACTACGCCTGGATTGAGGATCCCACTCCGATCGCCGCCGAGGCTAGAAGCAGTCAATTCCCTTCCAAAGAAAAACATCCCGATTTACTAGCTGCCCCCGCTGCCATCGTTGCAGAGAATTTAACCAATCTAAGATTGGAGAATTTCCAGGTTTTTTGGCCGGAGACAGAGCAGGTGCCGGAAGAGTGGCAATATCCGGAGCGAATTGAAAACGGGAGCATGACAGTTCATCGATACGATTACAATAAGGCCAAACAAATCGAACTGGGGGTATTATGGGGTAAAGGCCTTACAGGAGGATACATCAATAATTTTGGACAGCGTAGCTCTGATCTTTCAGTGGCAAAATATCAGCTACAGAATAGCTCCATCGCTGTTTTGGATAAGAAATGAACCTTGTTCGACAAAGCGCTTAGGCTGTTAAAATGAGATTTATAAGCGCCCACTGACGATAACTGTCAGTACACGATAACTTTCAGGGAAGCGTGGAATTTCATTTTTGGATGTCTCAAAACACGAGTACTATCGAAGAACCGAAATGATTATGAAAAAAGCAATACTCAGTCTATCCATGGCTCTAATGGCCCTAGCGATGACCATTAGCAGCTGTGAATCAGAACCGCCATCGCAGCCAAATTCTGACAAATTATTAGGGGCTTATTACTTCGGAGGAGGCTATTTCACGCTGGTACCCAATAATGTCAGAGCCGATCTCGATGGCATGAAGGCATTAGGTACGGACATCATCTGTATTGGAATCACAGAAAATGATATCAAATACAATGAAGCGAATATCAAATTTATTGTAGGAGAAGCGCACCAAAGAGGTATGCAGGTGTATGCCGTCCCTTCTAGAATGGCGGGCATTACTGCCGGTCAACCTATTGAGCCGCCCCTCTTTGGCTATCATCACCCGCACACGGTAACCATCCGGAAAGATGGATCGCCCATCATTCGCAAATCTCATGGCATCTTAAGTAGCTTTTATCACCCCGAGGTAAAGCAATACTTCTTGGACATGACGACGAAGATGGTGAGCGAGTTTGATCTGGACGGTATCATCTGGGATGAACCCAAATCTACCTATATCGGCTGGCAAGATTTCTCTTCTTTAGCCTTGCAAAACAACCCAGATTCCAGCTACGTCAAATACATACAGGACTTTGCACAATTCTTTTCTGAGATCAATCTGGAGCTCAAAAAACAGAAGCCTGAATTAACGATCGTACACTTTGATGAAGCTTGCAGAAATGATACTGTCATTGTTGAATCAGCCAAGATTCAGGGACTTGATTTTTACGGAGCCGATGGTCACCCCTACCCCACCGAGCTTTCCCACCATACCGGAAACCGAGCCACCAAAGTACTGCCCGTTTATGGCGAAAAATACCTGAAGGAAGCAAGGAAGAACAATCTAAAAACCATGATGCTGGTCGAAAACCACTATCTCACCGGAGAGCAGCTGGATCATACGGAGAAGTATCTGCCAGAGATCATCCAATACGATGTGGACCTGTTGCTGTATTACTACTATGGCTTCTACAAGGAGGATACGGAACGAAACATGGATATTATCAAGAAGAACATCAGCGCATTCAAAAAGTTATGAGCAATAAACAAGTCTTCTTTCTATTCGCCTTTTTCATTTCATTTAGTGCTTGGGCTCAAAACACAAGCTTGCGCGCCTGGCAGTTTCATGCACTAGATACCGCCTACATGAAGAAGGCCCTACAAGTAGCTCCTGATTACAATATCAATACGATTGTGATGTCTCATGGTGCACTTAATAGTGCCATGGAACTGTATGAGGAAGAGTTCCATCCTAAAACGTTGAGTGATCAGGGAAAGCAGCTAAAGAAGGTAGCACAATTGGCTAGAGAGCGTGGTATAGAAACATGGATCTGGGTCCATGAATTGGAAGATATTCCCGATACCTTCAAAATAGCAAACAAGGTAAACCTTGACCACGAGGGTCTATGGGGCTATCTAGCCAAACGTTATGAAAAGATATTTCAGGATTACCCTGAGTTTGCTGGGCTACAGATCACCTTTCATGAGACGGAATATAAGATTTTTGACAATGACCAGGTGGTTTCAAAAATGAGCATGCCGGATCGTTTTGAGCAATTGATAAAGACGCTAAACGATGTCTGCCTGAAGTTCAAGAAGAAGCTAGTTATCCGGACTTTTCTGTATGAATCAGCAGAATATGAATGGGTAAAAGAAGGTCTATTGAAATCTGACAACTCTATTTATGTGCAGATCAAATGCGTCCCGAACGACTGGCAGCCCTTCTTTACGCACAACACCATGATCGGTGCTTTTCCCAATAAGAAACAGATCATCGAATACGATGCTTCAGCAGAGTACATGGGGCGAAACTTTATTGTCTGGGCAGCCCCTCATTATTTTCAATATCGATGGAAGCATGCGGTACAATTTCCACAAGTGGTGGGCTATAACGTCAGACTAGATCACTCCGGCTACGATGCCCTCTTCACCCCCAATGAAATCAATATCTATGCCCTTTCAAAACTGATGGATGATCCAGCGTATGATATGGAGCAACTCTGGCGGGAATGGGCCAGCAAGAAATATGGAGAGGAAGCTTCAGCGGCGGCTATGGAAATCCTCCGCCCCACCTTCGATATGGTCAATAAACTCTATTTCCCGCAAGGGGTGTGGTTTGGCAATCATTCAAAACTCACTCATTACGAATATGCGGAGAATCGCATTCCTTACATCGCTCAATGGGATAAGTCTTGGCAACCCTTGGTCGATGAGCTGATGAACCCGACGAAGGAAACGCTGCTACGCCTAGTTGCCGAGAAGGACGAAGCACTGGTATTGGTACAGAAAGCATTGTGGAAATTACAGGAATCCAAACCGCTCTTTAAGGAAAGTGATTTTGAAGACCTGAATGAGCGCCTCCTTTTTCAACTTCACTTGACCATGCTCTATAAATCCAATGTAAAGCTGTATTGGGGCGTAAAATTGGCTAAGGATGATCCGTTTTACATTGATTATGTCAAGAATGAGTTAAAAGTGATCAGGGCTTATGGAGAGGGGATACCGCCACATATCAAAAACAAGAAGCATAATTGGCTTTTAGATCCCCTTGTCGTTGAAAAAGTGGCGAAAAGTATAGAGAAGCAGTTAGCCAGCATTGAAGGTGATAAGGCTAAGTAGGTGTAGTTTGTAACACAGGTATATAATGGATGTAGGTAATCATATCAAGCTAATTAAGTGGTGTGTAATGCTCAGTGTTGCATGCTTAGGGTCTTGCGGCGAGGCGCCAACCGATAATGCTATCGACAAGCCTAATATCATCTTCATTTTAGCCGATGATTTGGGTTGGAGAGACGTTGGTTTTAATGGGAGTCAATTTTATGAAACCCCTAATCTCGATCGCCTGGCACAGGAGGGGATACAGTTCACCAATGCTTATGCCAATGCTGCCAATTGCGCCCCTACTCGGGCTAGTATTATGTCTGGGCAATACACTTTTAGGCACAAAGTATATTCGGTCAATGGTTCTGATCGTGGCGACAAGAGGGCCCAAGAATTGATTCCGCTATTCGGTATAGATTCCTTGCAACCACAAATCATTACCTTCCCTGAATTATTGCAAGAAGCGGGTTACTACACGGCTCATTTTGGCAAGTGGCACCTGGGCGAGGGTTCTATTTCTGGACCTACTGCACATGGTTTTCACCAAAATATCGGAGGATGGAAACGCGGTTCGCCCAGGTCTTACTTTAGTCCTTATTATAACCCTACGCTAGAAGATGGCCCCAATGGTGAGCAACTTACCGATAGGCTAACCGATGAGGTCATCGCATTTCTGAAGCAATCCAAGGATAGTCAAAAGCCTTTCTATGTCAATTTTTGGACCTATGGGGTCCATGCGCCTATTCAAACTACCCAGGCGCTAAAGGAAAAGTATCAAGCCAAAGAAGTTGTTGATGAACAAAATAACCCCATCTATGCCGGAATGGTGGAGACTTTAGATAGAAATATCGGGCGTTTGGTGGCAACACTGGAATCCACCGGTTTAATGGAGAATACCATTCTAGTTTTTTTCTCAGATAACGGAGGTTCGTGGAGAGGTACCTCCAACAAACCATTAAAAGGGGCCAAAGGAACGCTGTATGAAGGCGGTATTCGTGAACCAGCCTTCATCTATGCTCCAGGAATTTTCGAAGGTAGCCAGCAGATAGATGCCCCGATCATTTCGAGTGATTTTTATCCAACCTTTTTAGACTGGGCAGGAATAGACCTTCCTAAAGAACAAGCCCTCGATGGTGTTTCCTTGACCCCGCTTCTGAACGGAGGAGGAATCGCAGAACGGGCTCTTTTTTGGTACGCGCCTGTGTACCTACCCGGAGGAAGTACAGCTAAGGGTGCATATGCTTTTCGCTCCATTCCCTCTTCTGCTCTGCGAGTTGGTCATTATAAGTTAATGCGGTTTTATGCGGAGGAGTTTGATGAGCTGTACAATCTGGATTCCGATCGGGAAGAGCAGATAAACCTCAGAGATATAGAGCCAAGAATGTATGCCAGGCTTCAGAAAATATTGGATGGCTTCCATCAAGAGCATAAAGTACCTATTCCATCAAAAAGGAACCCTCAATACAATCAAGAACACACGGTAGCTACCTATCAAAACTTGAGAGTGAAATAAAAAAGAGACCTTCCCTGACAATTATTGTGGTCGGGGAACCAAAAACGATAATATGGACCTATCGAAAATTTGTTTGTGCTTGCTAGTAGTTGGATTGATTACAGCTTGTGCGGGTGAGAAAGGAACCACGGCCAATGATCCCGTTAAACCCAATATCATCTTTGTGATGGTTGATGATTTAGGCTATGGAGATTTAGGTGCCTTTGGCCAACAGGTGATCCAAACCCCCAACTTGGATCGGATGGCGCGAGAAGGTAGAAAGTATACCCAGGTTTATGCCGGTTCGCCCGTGTGTGCGCCCTCCAGAAGTACTTTGATGACAGGTAAACATACGGGGCATACGACGGTACGAGGAAATAAAACCAAGGTGCCCATGGATCCGGCCATTTCTCCTAATCCAGTGCGCGTCCCGCTCCTGAGTGAAGATGTTACGCTGGCCGAGATAATGAAATCGGCAGGCTATACCACTGGTATGTTTGGTAAATGGGGCTTAGGAGAACCAGGCTCTGCCGGAGAGCCCAATGATCAGGGCTTTGATGAATGGACAGGATTCCTCAATCAAAAAAGAGCCCATAACCATTACGTCGACTATTTCTGGCAGAATAAAGATACGCTGAAGTTGGAAGGGAATCGCCCCCAAGAGGGCGTAGAAGTTACCTACAGCCATGACCTCTTTACCTCGGAAGCTTTGCAATTTATTGATAAAAATAGCAAGCAGCCTTTCTTCCTCTACCTCCCCTATTGTTTACCCCATGATAGATACCAAATTCCCGCCAAAGACACCCTAAAGTTTGCGGACAAGGATTGGGGTTGGAGAGAAAAGGTCTATGCCGCCATGGTAGAGAAGATTGATGTAGATATGGGTAAGCTCTTCTCCAAGCTCAAAGCACAGGGGCTGGACAAGAATACGCTCGTGTTGTTTTGCTCGGATAATGGCGCGGCCAGGCGTTGGGAGGGGCGCTTTGACAGTTCAGGCGAGCTTCGAGTTAGAAAGCGCGACATGTATGAAGGGGGTATTAGATCCCCCATGATCGTTTGGATGCCAGGGGTTGTTCCTGCAGGGACGGAAAGTGACCTAGCCTGGTACTTCCCCGATGTAATGCCCACTTTGGCTGAAGTAGCGCAGGCGGATACGCCGCAAGAAATCGATGGAATCAGTGTATGGGAGGACCTCCAAGGAAAGTCCTTTCAATCGCCAGATCGTTACCTGTATTGGGAATTTCATGAAGGAGGCTTTTTTCAAGCTATCCGATATAAAGATTGGAAAGGGGTACGACAAGGCTTGGAAGGGAAATTGGAACTTTATGACCTGTCCAAAGACGTGGCGGAAAAAAACAACTTGGCAGATACGCAGCCGGACGTAGTGAAAATGCTGGAGCAATTTTTGGCAGAAGCCAGAACGGAATCTCCTTATTGGGCGGTACAGACTGAAATGAAAGTGCAATAAGATGATGAAGCCTTCAATCCAATGGATGAGATTCCTCGTATTGCTGTTGCTCTTGTCCGCTATCAACTGGACCTGTACCAAGATTAGGGAAGCCGACAATAAGACGGTACAACGCCCTAACGTCTTGGTCTTTTTGATTGAAGAATTGAACTTCGAGACCCTTCCGGTCTACGGTAATTTCGAAACCCGTGTGCCTAAAATTCATCAACTATCACAGGAATCCTATGTGTTTGAAAAGGCTTATGTAACGCAACCCGTCTGTACGCCTTCTAGAGGATCCATTCTTACGGGCAAGTATCCCCATCGAGGACCCCTGAGTTTCAATAACTCGTGGTCACAGATCATCGGTGGGGTTTCGGGAACCTACGTAGCTAATCCTGAGATTGTTAAGCAAGTGGTTCCATTCACGACTTATCTGCCCCGGGAGGACATTGCTACCTGCTACATTGGTAAATGGCATATAGGTCCAGAGCGCACCCATGCGGTAGATTATTTCGATGAGTACTGGTCCATCCTACACAAATTTAGAGAACGGAAGGATGAGCCCTATTCGGGCTATAATTACTGGGCGCAGGAAAAAGGATTAGTTCCTGATCAACCAGATGGAACCTTTGGTTATAAGCGAATGGTCAATATGCCTCGTGAGTTTTCCAGGCTTACTTTTATGGATGAAAAGGCCAAAGACTTTATTTCAAATAAGTCTGATCAACCCTGGGTGATGTTTTATAGCCCACAGGAAGTACATACACCGAATACAGGCCCCTACAATAGTCTTTTTGCTCCGTCAGAAATCAGTCTGGATTCCGCCTACTATGCCGGCCCTAACGATGATGCGCCCTTGAGACATCACATCAGAGCACAAAAGTGGAGTTTAGGTCTATCTGAAAAGCAAAAAAAGGACGAACTGGTCAGGTATTATGGCAAATTGTATGATGTAGATAAATCCATCGGGGACATTGTCAATCACCTCAAAGAAACTGGCCAATATGACAACACACTGATCATATTCACAGCGGATCATGGTGCAATGACTAACCGCAAAGGCTATCAGACTAAGATGATGATGTTCGAGCATTCCGCAAGGGTTCCTTTTCTAGTCAAAATGCCGAGACAAAAAGAGATGCATAAAGTCGAATCTCCCATTAGTCTCATCGATCTGCTTCCCACCATCTTCGATGCCATGCAGGTAGATATACCCGAATCTTTTGATGGTAAAAGCCTTTTACCGGTGATGCAAGGAGAAGCAAAACCATCACCCGTAGTGATACAATGGCATCCCATTAATCCAGGAAAATGGGAACAAACGTTTGGAAAAAAGGAGATCAGGGAGCGTGTTTCTGCCGCAAGATTCAATAACGCGATAAGCCAAAAAATGAGGTGTTGGGTAGATCCAGCGGGCTTTAAACTTGTTCTTACGGATAACTACAAAGACAAGAATCAATTGTACGACATAAACAGTGATCCTTTTGAGTTTAGGAACCTATATTATCAGGAGGGCTACGCGGATAAAGTCAAAGAATTAGAAGAGCAGTTGCTAAACTGGCAGCAGCAATATCAGGATACCATTTCTCTTTCTCTTTATCAAAACTAGTTTTCCTGCCATTGCCAATTAAAAGAATACCTCCTCTCCTAACGGGATCAGCCATATATCGACAATGCTGTCGTAAACTACTGCCTATGAAACGAAGAACCTTCATAAAAATCAGTGCCTCCGGTTTTAGGTCTTAGGTTGTTACAATACCATCCTTTGCGCCAACACACCAGCACCCCTACCGCACCTTTCCCCGGAATTGATACCAAAATACTCCCTTTTGAACGTTTTGACCCGCCTGATCAGCAGGCTATATCGTTCCTTTGGTTCCTATCCTCACAATGTAATAATATGAAGTACTGCACTTTCCCCTCATTGCTCTTGTTGGTGCTGGCCATGGCTTGCCAACCACCAGCGAACGATGGCAGCTATAATATCTTGGATTTTGGTGCCGTAGGAGATTCATTGACCATGAATACCACGGCCTTCCAGCAAGCCTTGGATGAAGCGCATCAAGCCGGAGGGAAAGTCATCGTCCCGCAGGGCAATTTCCTGACAAGCACGATCTACTTGAAAAGCAATACCATCTTAGAGCTAATGCCCGGCGCTAAAATTCTAGGTTCCAGTAGTATTGCGGATTATGATAGTCTCTACTGGGGCCATAATGAGGATAGAACACCCTATCACCTGATCGTAGCCAAGGGAGCCAAGAATGTAACCATCCAGGGGCGTGGTACGATCGATGGTCAGGGTAAGAATTGGTATGATCATACGGACGTGAAACCGCGCTGGATGAAAAAGCACGTCAGACGCCCTTCGCCCATGGTGGAGTTTGATAGTTGTACGAACGTAAGAGTCGAGGGGATTACTTTGACCAATGCGGCTGGTTGGACCCTGCATGCCTTCAACTCAGATCATATTGTGATTGATGGGATTAGGTTGGTCAATAATCTCTTCGGACCTAATAATGATGGCATAGACCTAACCGGTTGTAACAACGTTATGGTGTCCAACTCCTACATTGAAACCTGTGACGATGCAGTCTGTGTAAAGACCACCACCGATAGTCGCACCTCTTCCAATGTTACCGTCACCAACTGCGTGATGCAGACGACCTGCGTCGCACTTAAATGTGGAGAGACCTCGAAAAACATTACCGATCTCACCTTTTCCAATTGTGTGATCACCAAATCCTCCAGGGCTTTCGGGATTTATGCCACCTGGGGAGGAGACGTAGAAAATGTGACCGTTTCGAATATCATTGCCAATACCAATGCCCCCTTAGTCTTGAATCGACCTTTTCAAATCGCCGCCTGGGATGCCCGAGATAAAAAGACGAAGGAAGTGATTCGCAAAGGCGGGAATGTAAGAAACGTCACCGTGTCAGACTTCACCGCCACAACGGAAGGGCGCATTCTGATCAACGCCAATGATGGTCACGACATCTCCAATATCACCCTTAGAAATATCAAACTGAAATACCCTTACATCGAGAATCCAGAACAATACGGCCCGGATGCCACCAGTAATCAGTTTTTAGGGATCGATTCTGTGGGAATGCAGGCGAAGGCAGCCATAGTCGTCTCCAATATCAAAAAGTTCTCCCTAGATGGATTGGATATTATCTGGAATCAAACGGATACGATTCCCGCCGAGTGGAAACATCCAGAACGCATCGAAAATGGCAAGTTTGACAAAGTCCACTATCCTGGATATGATAAAGTGAAGATGGCCGAATTCAGTGCCCTCTATGCCAGTAATGTACAAGGTGGCTACGTGTTTGCGCCCTTGGCGGAAAGCTCTGATCCTAAGGTTAAGACATTCATCATCAATGGTTCAGATCTTCGGCTATTTGACAAGAAATAACAATTATGAGAAGAAAGCTTTTCCAGCTTATCCTAGTGATTTTACTTCCGAGTAGTATCTATGCTCTTGAACTACCTCGTTTTTTCTCTTCTGGGATGGTATTTCAGCGGGATGAACCTATTAAAGTTTGGGGGTTTGGGGAGTTAGAGGAAGAAGTTACGGTCCGCTTCAATGGCCAAATAAATACTACCCAGACCAATAGCTTCGGAAAGTGGATGGTATCATTTGATCCTTTGGCGGCAGGTGGGCCCTATACCCTGGAAATTGTGGCAAAGGACACTACCATTCAATTGAATGACATTCTGATTGGAGACGTCTGGCTTTGTTCCGGTCAGTCCAATATGGCGTACGCCATGAAAAGGGCGAGCTGGGCACCGCAGGAAGTGCCTAAGGCCAATTATCCCAATATCAGGATCATTAAAATGGAAAGAGCCTATGCCAACGAACCGAGACAAGATGTTACTTCCTCTGGCTGGTCTCCTGTTACACCAGCCTCCATCCTCCCCTTCAGTGCGCCAGCCTATTTTTTCGGTAAGGAACTACACCAAGCGGAGGAGGTTCCCATTGGTCTAATCTTAGCAGCTTACAGCGGTAGTGACATCATTTCCTGGCTGAGCGAACCCTCCATTCAACGGTTCCCCTACATCCATGAGGTGCTGGAGGAAAAGCGCAAACTATACAAAGAAAAGGGCCTCGTAAATCCCCCAACGGTACATGAAATTAGAAAGCAGTTCGTAGCGGAACATGCCCTACAATACCTTCCCTTCGATACCAGTGCCTGGGCACCCGATCGATTCCAACAAACCTTGAAACTACCTTTCACCTTTTCGGAAGTACCAGACTTGAAAGGCCACCTCGGGGAAGTCTATTTGCGACAAACCTTCTCTGTCCCCGCTTTTTTCGAAAATAAAAGCTTACAGTTTAGGCTAGCTAGGTGGGATGATTATGCAGCCTTTTTCATCAATGGGGTTCCGCTCCATACTTCCTTTTACAAAAAGGACTGGGTGACAGTCAACGTGCAACCTGATCTGATCAATTATGGGGGAGAAAACACCTTAACGGTGCGCTTAATCAATATCTCCGGGGAGGGTGGCACTAGTGATAAAAAGGAGTTCTATCTGTTCCATCCTGTCAATGAAAGAACTTCCATGAATTTTCTTTCTGGTAAATGGCAATACTTCAAAGGCAAGTCCATTGATCAAGCTGCAGAACCACCGAAAATGCACAATGACTTTGAGCAATGCAGATCTACTCCCACCGGGGCTTACAACGCCATGATTCACCCCATCAAGGAATTTGCCTACAAAGGCGTCATCTGGTATCAAGGTGAAAACAACTATGACCGGGCCTATGAATATAGGGACTTATTCCCGGCGATGATCAAAGATTGGAGAGCACAATTAAATCAGCCCGATTTACCCTTTATCTATGTCCAACTGCCCAATTTCAAACCCATAAACGATACCCTCTTTGATAGCCAGTGGGCAGAGTTGCGGGAAGCACAAGCTATGGCACTTTCCCTTCCTCGTGCAGCCATGGTTACGGCTATCGATTTGGGGGAAGCCCGAGATATTCATCCAGAACACAAACGAGCCATAGGTCACAGGTTATTTCTAGCAGCCCAGAAAGTCGCTTATCATAGAGATCAGGTACATGCCGGACCTACTTTCAAGGCCATGAAAGTGAAGGAAGGGAAGGCCATCATCTCCTTTGATCATATAGGTGCTGGTCTGGTAAAAAAGGATACACCTTACGGTTATGTCAAAGGATTTGTAGTGGCTGGAGTAGACCGGCAATTCTATCATGCCATTGGAATGATTAAAGATAACCGGGTGGAGTTGACCTGCCCATTTGTAGATACGCCGATTGCCGTTCGATATGCCTGGGCGGACAATCCGGGTAAGCTCAACCTGTATAATGCCGAAGGCTTGCCGGCTACCCCCTTCCGAACGGATGATTGGGATGGCCTAACGAAAAAAGAGAGGTACCAGGTAGATCTTACGCAGATCAATTTACCTAAACCATAAGCTATTAAATGTCCATTTATCTATGAAATTTACCTACAGCATTTTCCTAGTACTCATTCTTACAGCTTGTCAAAACAATGAAAAAGCGCCTGCCAAGGAGACTCTCAATAAACTCCCCAACTTCGTTGTCATCATGGCAGATGATCTTGGATATGCGGATCTTGGTTGCTTTGACGGTGCCCTGGGGTATGCCACGCCTAAACTAGATAAGATGGCTGCTGAGGGATTGAAGCTCACCTCCCTCTATTCAGCTAATCCTGTCTGCAGCCCCTCCCGAGCAGGCTTACTAACCGGAAGAGACCCGAAAAGGATGGGAATCAACGGAGTGTTTTTCCCAAACAGCTGGACGGGGATGGATCCATCGGAAATTACGCTAGCGGAGCAACTCAAGCAAAAAGGCTATGCTACGGCAATCGTAGGAAAATGGCATTTGGGTCATCATTACAAGTACCTGCCCCTTCAACAAGGATTCGATGAGTATTTCGGCATCCCCTATTCCAATGACATGAGTGGCGTGGTGTACATGAAAGACAATGAGGTGGTGGAACAGCAGGTGGATCAACGTTTAATCACCAAGACCTACACCGAAAAGTCACTTGATTTTATAGAACGGCATCAAGACCAGCCCTTTTTCCTTTATGTCCCGCACAGTATGCCCCATGTCCCAATTTATGCTTCGGAAGATTTTGAAGGGAAAACGGAAAGAGGACTGTATGGGGATGTCATTGAAGAGATAGATTGGAGCACTGGCGAAATTCTAAAGAAACTGGAAACCCTAGGAATTGCTGAACATACGGTGGTAATATTTACCAGTGATAACGGTCCGTGGCTACCATTTGGGCCTGAAGGGGGTAGTGCGGATCCTCTGCGAGAGGGCAAGCAATTCACCTTCGAGGGTGGCATGCGAGTTCCGGGGATCGTACAGTGGAAGGGAACCATCAAGGCAGGATCCATCCACGATGAAATGGTTTCATTCCTGGATGTATTCCCCACCTTTTCCAAGCTAGCGGGGATAGACTTACCCCTGGATAGAGCCTTTGACGGAGTGGATATCAATAATGTCTTAATGGGAGAAGGAAGCCGGAATAAAGACGAAATCCTGTATTCCATGGGCGAAGATTTCAGGGCGTTCCGAAAGGGGGATTGGAAAATTAAAATGCCTTTTGCGGGGACTAAGGGTTCCTTGTCCTATGCTAAAGTCGCAGCACATGATACGCTTTTATTCAATTTAAGAGAGGATATTGGTGAATTGAATGACCTCAGCCAGACGAATCCCGAGAAACGGAGAGAAATGGTCAGTGCTATGGAAGCGGCCATTGCAGAGATGGGCGAATTGCCCCCCTCTCTGATCGTACGTCCGAAGACGGATCGCAGTCATATTAAAAAGAATAAGGAGCGATTAGGAATCGACTAAGAACGTACACATGCCTGCTAAAACCTAAAAATGAACGATCCACAATGATAAGCTTCAACTCTAGCAAGATCCTCTTTTTACTCATGGTAGTATTGCTTGCTTGCCAGCCCAATGTGCAGCAGCAAACCGATGAAAATAGGGCAAAAGATACCCGTCCAAATATTATCGTCATTCTTGCGGATGATATGGGCTACGCTGACCTAGGTTGTTTCGGCAGCGAAATCCAAACCCCAAATCTGGATAGATTGGCCGACAATGGGATGCGCATGACTAAGTTTTACAACGCGGCAAGATGCTGCCCTTCCAGAGCCTCCATACTGACGGGTAAATATCCACATCTGGCAGGCGTCGGAGCCATGAACGAAGATTTTGGTCGCCCGGGTTATGAAGGTACTATTCGGGCTGATGCACCAACCATCGCACAGCTGCTACAACCAGAAGGATACAATACCTACCACGTCGGTAAATGGCACGTCGGTAGTCAGGAAAAGGATTGGCCGAAGCAAAAAGGTTTCCAAAAAGACTTTACCTTCGTCAACGGAGCTTCTAGCTATTATAACCTAAAGCCCTTTTCTAAGAGACATGACTCGCTTTATTTAAAGCTTACTCTAAATGGGGAGTTGTATCGTCCGGGACAGGGTTTCTATATGACGGATGCTTTTAGCGACTACGCCGTGAAATTTATCAAGGAAGATGATGACAAACCTTTCTTTATGTACTTGGCTTACACAGCCCCGCACTGGCCACTGCACGCCTTACCAGAAGACATAGCCAAATACAAAGGAAAATATGCCATGGGTTGGGACAGTCTTCGAGTCCAACGATACGAAAGCATGAAGGCCATGGGGGTTATCACAGCGGATACGCCACTTTCTGCCCGGGCAGAGGACCTACCTCCCTGGGAAGATATACCTGAAGCGGAGAGGGACCGCTACGAGACCTTAATGGCGCTGTATGCGGCAGTGATTGATCGCATGGATCAGGGAATTGGTCGGGTGATAAAGGTGCTGGAAGAGAAGGAGGAACTGGACAACACCCTAATTGTTTTTGTCTCTGATAATGGTGGGAGTCCAGAGCAAATGCCCAATGTAGTGTATCCAACCGACGGGGAATTGGGTTCGGAGCGGTCTTTCCCTACCTACGGCGCACATTGGGCGAATGTCAGCAACACTCCTTTTCGCTATTATAAAGGCTGGGTGCAGGAAGGCGGTATTGCCACGCCCTTTATCGCCCACTGGCCTAAGCAAATTGCTAAGGGAGAACTGAATGACACCTACCTGGGACACATCATGGATATCTTGCCCACGAGCCTAGATATAGCTGGCGTAGCCTACCCAGAAGAGCTGGAGGGTAAGCCCGTCCCTGCTTATACAGGAAAATCCCTCCTCCCCGCCTTCAAAGGTGAGGACTTATATGGACACGAAGCATTATTTTGGGAACACGAAGGAGTAAGGGCGATGCGAGAAGGAGATTGGAAGCTAGTCAGCAATAAGTATTTGGTAGATGAAACCGGTTGGAATTCACAGATCGAATGGCAGCTGTTCAATATCAAAGCAGACCCCAGTGAAACCAATAATGTAATCGGTCAACAGGCGGCATTGGCCGAAAAGATGATCGCAAAATATGAAACTTGGGCAGCAGCAAGTTGGGTAATTTCTCCTCAGGCCTTTTTTGATATGAAGGCCGCTTGGAAAAAGGAAAGAGGTTTGCCGCCTGCTCGTAAGTACTAGAAGGTATCTCAAGAACATCCTTGTAAGTGCTTCTGGGAAACCTTCTAAAACAATTCTAAGTGGATATTTGAAATCAATACACGAAAAATGAGGATGGAGATGAGAGCTATATGGTTAGGTTCCTTTACCCTTTTATTACTCCTCTGCGGGTGTATAGAGCCCCAACACCTTATCCCAGATGAAAAGATCAATTTCGATTGGCAGTTCTTTTTAGGGGATGTCGCCAATGGTGAATCCATCGATGTAAATACCTCCGACTGGCGGACACTGGACTTACCGCACGACTGGGGTGTAGAAGGCCAATATGATTTGAATAGCAGAGCAGACTGGCAAACAGGCTTCCTGCCTACCGGCATTGGCTGGTATCGCAAGACCATTAACTGGAATAGAAACTGGGGAGACAAGAAGATCTATGTTCATTTTGAAGGGGTATATATCAATAGTGATATCTATCTAAATGGCAAGCACCTAAAGCACGAACATCATGGATACTTGGGTTTTGAAGTTGATCTGACGGAGCATTTGATCAAGGGTGAAAATATTTTGGCCCTTCGTGTTGATCACACCAATTTCAAAACTGGTAGATGGTATACAGGCTCTGGTATCTACCGGAACGTTTGGCTTAAAGTGAAACCACAGGTGCATATCGAAAACTGGGGAGTTGCCTTCGAATCTACAAAACACGATGATCAGTCTTCCAATTACTCCGTTGAAGTTTCAATTGAAAACCATACGGCTGAAAGTACTTCCGGGATAGTTAGGTCCGCCCTGTTCGATGCGGAAAACCAAGTTGTAGCTAGCCTTTCGTCTCCTTATGAACTACATGCTGGTTCAAATACAATAGAAACTTTGCCAGGCCAGCTAAAGGAAGTGCAAAAATGGAGTGTAGAATCCCCCTACTTGTATCGGTTGGTAGTTTCTTTAGTTCATAATAATGTCGTAATTGATCGCTCAGAACAGAAAGTTGGATTTAGAGACATTGACTTTCAAGCGGGGCAAGGCATGTTTATCAATGGCCAGCTTACGAAAATCAAGGGAGTCTGTGAGCATCATACGGCCGGTCCGTTTGGCGCAGCTGTTCCGGATGATGTATTACTCAATCGATTACTGTTACTAAAAGAGATGGGAGCGAATGGCATACGGACGGCTCACAATCCATTTTCACCCACCTTTTACAGCTTATGTGATAGCCTAGGCTTTTTAGTATTGAATGAATTTACCGACGGTTGGGAAAGGGAAAAAGCTAGCCATGACTATGGCCTATATTTTGAAGAGCATTGGGAAAATGATTTGACACGTTTCGTCAAGCGTGACCGCAACCACCCTTCTGTAATCATGTGGAGCATTGGTAACGAAGTACGAGGTCCTACTCTAGCCACACAAAGAAAGCTGATCAACACCATCAGTAAATATGATACGCTCCGAAAAATCACACAAGGTGGCAGGGACCCCAGTCGAGATATGGATGGTGATGAGATCCCCACCCTACTGGGCATCAAAGGCTTTAACGGCCATGGAGAAATCCCCGGCGAATTCGAACATCATCATGAGCAGTTTCCGGATGAGATTTTATTGGGAACGGAGGTGCCCCACACCTACGCTACGCGGGGCGTTTACCGCTCCAAAACACATTGGCGCTTACGTGATTTCCCCGCCATGTGGGAGCGCAGAAGTGGCAAAGCCGGGAAGTTTTCGTTTTTGAATGGAAAAAGGAGTGAAATACCGGATTTGACAGGAAAGGAGGTGTTTACGGATGAAGTCACAAGTATGTACTATCAAAATGGTGTATACAAACCCATTGAAGTAGATCATCCCTGGGGAGGTCAACTCTTTTATCAGTCGTCTTATGATAACGCCACTGCCAGAATTGGGGTTAGGCAAATGTGGCAAAGGATCGATTCACTGCCTTATGTGATTGGTCAGTACCGCTGGACGGGTTTTGATTATTTAGGCGAAACGAATAACTGGCCAAGTAGGTTGGCCAATTTTGGTATCATTGATATTGCTGGATTCCCAAAAGATCCGTACTACCTCTACCAGAGTTTATGGTCCGAGCAACCAATGGTCCATATGTTGCCACATTGGACGCATCCAGGCAAAGAAGGAGTTGAAATACCTGTGGTTGTTTACACGAACTGTGATGAGGTTGAGTTATTCTTGAACGGTGAGTCATTAGGTAAGCAAAGTTACGAGGGAGAGCAATTGATTTGGTACGTGCCCTACCAACCAGGCACTATTGAGGCAAAAGCTTTTCATAAAGATGGAGTAATCCACATCCAACAACAGACGAGTGCCAAGCCGTATCGTATTCGTTTGATTCCCAAACGTGAATCGTTGACCGCAAATCGAACTGATGTCTTAGCTGTAGTAGCAGAAATTGTAGACGAAAATGGAATCCTGTGCCCCAGAGCAGATCTACCCTTAACTTTTGAGGTGAAAGGAAATGCAAAAATTATAGCGGTTGATAATGGGGATCCGCTCGACTTGTCTAATTATCGATCCAATCAACGAAAGACCTTTCGAGGTAAAGCCAAAATTTGGCTGCAAGCGCTAGACGTAAAAGGAGAAATAGAAATCAAAGCTTCCTCACCTCAGATCGAGGGCGCCACCTTACCTTGTAAGATAACTGCTAGTCATAATTGAGCTATGGAGCAAGCACCTACGATTCTATGGCTTTTTATCTAGTTTTAAACCACTCACCTGAATAAACTGATACTTTTTTCGACTTTCTCCTTTAGCGCCCTCTACGGTAAAATTCTCAATACTGAGCCCATCAACGTGCCGAGCAAAGAGCCCTTTGGCGGGTAGATAATATCGTTTGTCGGCCTTTTTGGTGAACATCGTGATTTCCGGATACAAGGCTTCGTTTTCCGGGATTTCCCCACTAAAGACTTCATCCGTTCCGGGAGCTTCCTGATAGTGAATAGAAATATTCTTTAGCGAAACATTTTCAATTGTATTCCCAGGGAAACCGGTAATGGAAGAGCCAAACTTTAGGGCGTTGGTAATCTCTATATTTGACAAGAAAACATCCTTAATCTTGCCAGGCCTAGGGGCAGAGGCTTCATCGATATGCTTTCGAGCTCGGTTACCTAGTTTGATAAAGATGGGGCCATAAACACTATCTGCTTTTACATTAGAAATGCGAATGTTTTCCATCACCCCTCCATCGGTAATCTCCAAAGCCATTCCGGAATTGACCGGCCACATTTGTTTGGCTTTTGGGTGAAGTTTGGCGCTGGGTTTGATAATAATATTGGCAATGTCAATATTCTGGAATCCACCCGTTGTTTCCGTTCCGAACTTCAAACTGTGGCAATGGGATCGGAGGATGCAATTGCGTACGGTCACGTTCTCGCATTTTGCGGGTCCCGTACTTTTAAAGACCAACGCATCGTCGTGAGAATCAATATACACGTTTTCAATATGCACATCTCGACAACCATCAATATCTAAGCCATCATTGGTGAAATTTCCGTGATTGAAGGCCTTTATTCCTGTGATGGTCAATGCCGAACAATTCAGGTAATGCTGCAGCCATAGACCGGCACTTTCAATGGTAACATCTCTAATCTGGATGTCTTCACAGGACACCAATTTTATCCCCAAGGGTTTAACTGAGATATCTTTAACGGCTTGGAACTCGGGAGCACTGCTATTCCCATCAATTTTCCCGGTCCCCGTAATCGCAATCTGTTTGGCTCCTTCGGCATAAATAAAGGCTTTCTTAGTATACCTTTCCGTATAGGATCGAATCGTTTTCAACTCCATTATCGGATAGTCTTTTAGTTGCGGACTGCCCAATAAAATAGCCCCCTCTTCTAGATGCAGTTCTACCTTATCTTTTAGGAAGATGGTCCCGGACACAAAAATGCCAGCAGGAATAATGACTTTTCCCCCTCCTTTATTTGAGACCTCGTCAATAGCTGCTTGAATGGCAGTGGTATTAATGGTCTCCCCATCTCCTTTTGCCCCAAAAGTAGTAATGCTGACCTCAGAGGAATTTACAAAAGGGGAATCCCAAGCACCGATCAATACTAGCATTAAGCAGAGCAATGGATAGGAGAATGGTCGAAGCGAGGAAGTAAAACGCATGTGCAGTTTTTTAATTAGCGAGATTTGAATCAGGTCACTTTCTATAGCGGATTAGCCAGGATCCTTTGCCCATTAACTGAAATGTCGGCCTCAGTAATGTTAAGCGTCGGATTCGGAAGATCAGGTTCAAGGTCAAGCATGAAACAGAGGTAAGTTTTATCTTTTTTCTGCCCCGCATCCATGTACTCCCAAGAGTTCACCCCATGAAAACGCGTATCCCTTTCTAATAAACTTTGGTAAGGCCGTCCGATTCCAGTGGTGCCAAACTCCAGGCCTTTGGCGAAGGCTTGGTCATTGATAAAATGACTCCAAATATTTATCCAGGGATACTCTTCCAATCTCCAAACATAAGCCAGTAGATTACCCGATTTAGGATCATAAGCACTGACCCATCCGAACTTGTCCTGATTATCGAAGAGATGAGTCGAAACAAAGTTGTCTACTTGATCATTTCTTCTCAGATCGTTGGTACGATTAGCTGTGGTATCTATGATGGCATTCGGCCACTCATAGGCATAGGCGTGCGGGTCGGGATAAGATAACTTCTGATTGAACCCTTGTTTTGCATTGGAGTTAAAGAGGGTTTGTAATGAGAGAAAAGGAGGACCGAGCGTAACATGTTGAACCACATTGCTCACTCTTCCCAAAGAATGGGTATTTACAAAACGCTCTTCTACCAAAAAGGCAGGCTCGTCTTCTAGCAAGCTCACCCTCCGTTGCACGGATAGTCCATCAAGGGGTGCCTCATTACTCATGATCACTTCTGTTTCATTCAAGCTGCTAATTTGCCATAAGGTATTGGATTGCTCCCCATTGTGGGGAATCCCTGCTGCTATTTCGCCTTCCGAAGGGCCTCCCCAACGTCCTAGACATAAAAAGTGCCCCATGAAGGGAGCCCCATTTTTATTGTTGGCTGGCATTTGCTCAGCGGTAAGCGCCCAGGTCAGTGGGTTGATTGGATTGGATTTCAATTCTAGTCCCGTAAAGTGGCCGCCGTATTGCTCTATCCTCACTTCCAACAAATTATTTTGCAGAACAATGGGCGAGTCTGCCGGTGAAATACCATTTTCAGGGGCCTTCGATTCTTCGACCGTTTGACAACTACCTACGAGTAGCGTCAAGAGCAAACAACCGTATACATTGATTACATTTTTCATTTCTTATTGAAGCATTTTTAGCTTAGCGTCTTTAATGTCAAAGGTGGGCATAGAGGAATCGGAGGATTGAAGCAGCGGGGCTCGAATGTACCCTCCCTGGATATTTCTAGCCCAAATAGCACTCAACTCCGTCTGTCGTGCTTTGGTGTAATCCGGATAAAAGGCATCTAAAGTACCATTGGCGATCCGTTTGGGAAAACGCCAATCTTCGGGGACCTCATCAGTGGTGGGCCAGTTCACATGAAAATTCTCTACCACAAGGTTCTTTACATTCTCCACTACCATAGCGGCTTTAGCTTTTTTGGCATTAGGGTTCATGGGAGAAAACTGGCTGCTTTTAGCTCGTTCAATATTGGGTTCAGGATCCTCTATCCAAGGATAGTCGAGCTGAATATCGCGTAAACTTAGATTTTCGATCATTCTGCCAGGTTCAGCGGTGATCAGAATACGGCCTTCTGTTTTTCCGATAAAATTGTTGATCATAATATTTCGAAGCACCGGCTCCCTGCCTCCATCATCTTGCAATACAACTTCGGGCTTATGCGTAGCATTACCGGTAGCCCCACTTGGGCCTGTTCGCTTCATTAAGGAAATATGAATCGGGCGGTTGTAGATAAAGGGAGACTTAGAATCATAGATGGTATTACTAAAGACGATATCTTCCACTTTACCAGCACTTTCAGCATAAATACCAAGGGCTCTCGAGGAATTATAAATCACATTATTGGTGAAAGTTACTTGGGAAATATCCCTAAAGGATTCGTTGCCTACCTTCAAGGCTACGCAACTACATTCAATCACGTTATTGGCTACCGTAATCTTTTTACACTCCTTGCTATCAAAGGTGGTCTTTAGGCAAACCGCATCATCGCAAGTCTTGATTATGCAGTCACTAATGGTTACATCTTCACAACCGGTGATATCAATACCATCTCCGTTCGGTGCAAAAAGATTATTGATCAAGCGAATACCCTGAATTTGAATTTGCTTACTATCGTACAGGTGAACCGTCCACCCACCCCCGGTTTTTAACTCGACATCTTTGATTCGGACATCTTCACAATTTTGAATTTCCAGCATGGGACTGACCTTGCGTTCTTTAGCCATGATCCACTGCGGGTCCTTTGAGGGGTCATAATCCTTCCAAAAGGCAGGCCCATTGCCATCGATCGTGCCTCCACCTCGGATTTCGATGTTTTTAGCATTGAGGCCCATAATGAGATGATAAGGTTGTCGGTCTTTATTGTGGCCCCAGCTCATCTCCTGATAATCTTCGATATGCGCTGAACCCAGCAAGGTGGCTCCTGCCATAACCTCCAGCGTGATGTTATTCTTCAAAAACAACGTCCCTGTCTTGTATACACCGGGCGGAACAAGCACAATCCCTCCGCCATCGGCATAGGCTTGATCGATGGCATTTTGCAGCGCCGCTGTATTGAGGGTAGTGGAATCCGGTTTAGCACCAAAATCAAGCACACTATATTGCCCCGCCCTGCTTCGACTGCCAGCGGTGTTGGAACAGCTAGGCAAAACGAAGCTCAGTAGTATCAAGATTAAACAGATAAAAGCATTCCAAGCTTGAGTAGATTTGCCCTTTGATCTATTGATACCTATATGATATTCGTGATTCTTCATTCCCCCTGTTGTGCTTCTTTTGATGTCGAAAAAGTAGGTGTAAATGGACGGAAGGAGGTAGACGTAGGTATCAAGAAGGTACAATTTGGTAACAGTCCGCTAATTTGAGCGCATAATTCTAGTTGCTTTAAAGTGGGGTATCAAATTAAAAGTTAGCCCTGGCCTAGCGCTATGTGGCAACAAGACTAGAAACAAAAAAAGGCCATAATTAATTCTAGATGAATCAATTATGGCCTTTTTGTCGCCAATTCAGTCAAGCGCTTCTACACTACTCCCTAGTTTTCAGTGAACTGAATCTCAAAAACTGTTTCGGCTTCGGCTTTGGGTTTCAAGGAAAAATGGAATCCATGGTTAAGCAAAATCTCTCGGGAAAGTGTCAGGCCAATTCCCTGGGAGTACGGCTTAGTACTGAAGAAAGAAGTGAATAAATAAGGAGCAATCCGTTCTGGAATACCGGTCCCTGAATCAACCACTAAGAGTTGGATGGGATTCTCTTTTAATACTATTCTTATGGTTCCCTCTCCAGGAATAGCTTCTATCGCATTTTTTATAATGTTGATTAGCACTTGCTCCATTTGCCTAGGATCTATTTCAAGAAGTACTGGGGCCTTTGGTAGATCACAGGTAAAGTTAATCCTTTTATCACCGACTTGGTATTTCATCAGTCCTACCACATCTTCTAGCAACCCCTTCATTTCAATGCATTCAAGTATTGGAGCTGGCAATTTTACCACTTCAGAGAAGTTCTTCATAAATACACTCAACTTTTCATTTCTTTCTATAGCGACCCGAAGAACATTTGCATATTCTGAACGATACTCATCAGGAATGTTTGCCGTGTAGAAGTTGAGAGACTCCAAGATGGAATTAATCGGACCAATAGAGTTATTGACCTCATGGGCCATCATTCGAATCACCTTTTCATAAGCCTCCTTTTCAATCTGTATTCTTTCGTCGGTCAATTCTTCGATAACCAGAAAGTAATTGCGATATCCCTTATCCATAAAGTGCGCCTTGTGGCACTTGAAAATCTCCATGCCATTAAGTTGAATCGTCTGTGTCGTATCATTAGGAAGCTGGGCCAGCCTTTGCAAAAGGGGCGTAGGTACCTCCTTGAGTGCTTTTCCAATCAACTTAGCCTTAGGATACTTCAGTAACTGCTCAATCTTAGGGTTACAAGACAGCATTTTCTGATTGAGATCAAGTAAGATAATGCCACTGGGACTGGTGGCAATCAATTTGTCCAAGAAGTAATTCTTCTGGGTAGTTGCAGCACGTTCTAGTCGTAATTTGTCAATCATCTGATTGTACACAATAATCAACTTATCCAGCTCTTTCTGTCCAACCTTCTTGAGCTTGACGGTAAAATCCTCGTCAGCAATGGCATCTGCACCTCGGGAAATCATATAGATGGGTTCCACTAGTGATCGATACAAATGCAATGCATAATAAATCGAACACAACAAAAAGAACTCTGAGAGAATAAACAGCAGTAGATTATCATCAAAAACAAAGAAAGTCAATAGGAGCGTCACCAAATGGATCAGCACAATAAAAAGAATATATTTCGTGCGCAGTGCCATAAACGTTGGACATTAAGGTAAAGGAAGAAGAATAAGAAGAAGAAGAAGCATCAGATGAAGAGAGGTATTAGACGCCTTTGGTAGAAAGATTATATTTATCTAGACGCCGATACAGCGCATTGCGCGTAATCCCCAAGGCACCAGCTACCTCAACCACCTTGTGGTTATGATGTTTCATGGCTTTCACAATCATTTCCCTTTCAATTTCCTCTAGCGTCATAGCGCCCACCTCCGGTAATGCGTTACCATCTTTAGAACGGCGTGGCTTATTAAGCTGCAAGCGGAAGTCGTCAATTTCCAAGCGATCTTTTGCAGTCATTAAAACCGTTCTTTCTACCAAATTCTTGAGCTGACGAATGTTACCCGGAAAACTCTGCTCCTGTAGCCAATCCATGGCCGAATCCTTGATGCATAGACCTGGGCGTTTGTAGAGGCGTCGTAAGTTTTCAAGATAAAAGGCTGCTAGCAAAGGGATGTCACCGGCCCTTTCCCGCAGGGCTGGTAGCTTAAGGGTAATCAGATTAATTCGATAAAAGAGATCCTCCCTAAATGTACCTTGTTCGACTTCTTCCGAAAGGTCTCTATTGGTAGCACTGATCACCCTAACATCCACCTTTTGGGTCTGACTGCTACCTAAGGCCTCAAAGCTTTGATCTTGCAATACCCGTAGTAATTTCACTTGACTGGCTAGAGAAAGCTCTCCAATTTCATCTAAGAAAATTGTCCCACCGTTAGCAAGGCTGAATCGGCCTTCTCGATCGTAGGCTGCCCCGGTGTAGGCCCCTTTTTTATGCCCAAATAATTCGCTTTCAAAAAGACTATTGGAGATGCCACCAAGGTTTACTTTTACAAAGGACGAATCTCTCCGTAGGCTATTTTGATGCAGCGCTTCAGCAATCAACTCTTTACCTGTTCCATTTTCTCCAAGGATCAAGACAGAGGCATCTGTCTGAGCAATCCGAGCCACACTTTCAAGGATTTGAACAAAGCCTTTATCTTCTCCAATGATGTGGCCAAAATCATACTGCTCATCCAGGCACTGACGACTAAGCGTCACAGCTTGGTGCTGACTCACCGCGAGGGTAGTTTCAATCGACTTGAGTAAGTTTCGGTTATCCCACGGCTTGCTGACAAAGTCTCTTGCCCCAGCTTTCATTCCACGAATGGCTAAATCCAGGGAAGCCCAGCCTGTCATCAGAATAACGGGTATACTAGCATCCACTTTCAGCATCTCTTGCAGTAGTTTGAGCCCTTCTTCACCAGTCGTCTTCACGCTGAAGTTCATATCCATCAGCACGAGATCTGGTCTTTGCTTATGTATGAAATCCATGGCAGTTTGATGTCCTTTCACACAAGCACAATCATAATCATGTTGTCTTAGCAAAAAGCGTAAAGAGGCCAATACCGCCTGGTCATCATCAACAATTAGTATCATAGGATTTTCAATATTTATAAATTACTTAGAAAAGGTACCAGATAACTCAAAGGACGCCACCTTGGCATTCCGCATGGTTTGCTTCAGCCCTTTCTTCATGATTTCGATGGCAGCATCAACAATCTTGGGTGTGATAATGAGTGGAGGTACTAGACGAGCTACATTTCCATGGTGACCTCCTACTTCAAACAGAAGCCCACGCTGGAAACAATTGGTTTTGAAGTTATTGACAAATGCTGCATAGGGTTTCTTAGTATGCTTATCTTTTACGAATTCAATACCGATCATTAGCCCTCTCCCTCTGATTTCCCCAATGAATGGACAGATTCCTACTAATTCCTGGAGACTTTCCATCAGATAGGTGCTGATTTCTTTTACATACTCTTGCACTTTGTGTCGACGAACAAAGTCGAAAGCACCGTTGGCTGCAGCTAGGCTAACCTGGTTACCTCGGAATGTCCCGATGTGGGCTCCAGGCCCCCAAGCCTCAATCTCTTTCTTATAGATCAATCCTGACAGGGGAAATCCCAGACCTCCAATTCCTTTAGAAATGGTGATAATATCAGGCTCCACCCCGGATTCCATGAAGGCTAAAAATTCTCCGGAGCGATAAAATCCAGACTGAATCTCATCAAAGATGACTAGGATATCATGATCTCTTGCGATCTGTATTACCTCCTGTAAATATCTCTTGCTGGCGGGAATGTTACCTCCCTCCCCTTGGATGGGTTCCAGTAGGATAGCTGCTGGCTTGTTGACCCCTGAATGCTGATTTTCAATTACATCTCTCAAGTAGGCCGCACAGCTATAATTACATTTACCTTTATGCTGACTGAACGGGCAACGATAGCAATAATTGAAAGGAAGAAAGTGGACATTGGGCATCAGCGACCAAATCTTTTTTCGAAAGTTAACATCGGAGGTCACAGCCAGGGCGCCGGCACTCATCCCGTGATACCCACCAGCAAAAGCAATGATGCCCTCTCTACCCGTTTTTATTTTGGCTAGCTTAATAGCCGCCTCAATCGCATCAGAGCCTGTAGGTCCACCAAAAGATACCTTATAGCGATCACGTAGCTTTTCTGGTAGTTCAGAAAGAATATTCTGAATAGCCCTCATCTTATTTTCAGTAGGAAAATCAAGGGCATGAATTAAATCTTGTTGTTGGCTCTCTACGTAGGGCAAGATTTCTTGATTACAATGTCCCAAGTTCAGAACGCCAGCGCCAGCAAAGAAATCCAGAAACTGATTGCCGTCAACGTCTTCAATAATGGCTCCCTTTGCGCGACGAATAGCAATGGGAAAATTCTTTGGGTAGGAAACGACGCTTCCTTCAATCTCTTCCTGCAGTTTCAGTAATTCTTGTGAACGGATACCAGGAACCGAAGCCGTAATTATATTAGCCTTCTCAGCTAAATGATAGTGAGAGAATTGATGCATAGTAGTAAGTTTTACGAAAAGAAAAGCGTGATTTTGGAAGAAGTAAATGGGCAAAAGGGATATCCATTCGGAGCATCAAGCTATCAGTAATCTACCTACCTGCCTTGCGAATCAAATGATGAGCGACAACTAGGGAAGGCTTTCAGGATACTCCGATTGAGAAGCTTAGCAAGCATTCAGATAGATGATGCTATTCCGATCGACAATCCTCCAAAAGGTAGAAAATGGCATGAGCGACCTACAATGGAACTTGTAGGTCGCCAAAAAAATCAATCTATATATGTAATATGATAAGATAAAAGTCCCGTTCTGAGTGGGGGAACGATTAATCAATAGTACGACAATTGCAGCCGAACTGAACCTTCTAACTACTTGTCACATTAGCATTGCTTATTCAAACCTAAGTGCATTAGCTATGGGTAGTTTGGAGGCCTGATTAGAAGGGAAATAAGCACAGAGGATTACCAATAGGTAGATACTAGCTACTGCGGCAATAATAGCCCCAACATATACGCTGGAAGACAAGCCAAAGACATTCAAAATGGGGAATTGAATGGCAAAAAAGAGGCCGATAATCAACCCAAAGCTAGCCAATACTAGCATCTCTCCAATCAGTTGAATAGTGATTTCGGTATTGGAAGAACCCATGGATTTTCGGATCCCAATCTCACCCCGGCGTTTGCTTATACTTTGCCAAAGAAGGCCAAAGAGTCCTAAGGCAACATTAACCAAAAGAAAACCACTTATGATGAGGACAATGGCCAATGGTACTAGGGCTGAGCGTAGTTTTTTATTGCGCAGGTCCGATAAATAATTCGTTTCTATAACCCAACCAGGCGCAATACTTCTAAGATCTTGTCGAATGGTCGCTTCTAAGGATGCTTTAGCTTCCTGATCCACTTTGACCATCAGAATGGGTGGATTACTGTCCAGGTCTTTTCTGAAGAAAATTCCATTTCCCCCTCCTACTCCTCTAGAGAATTCTCCTCGGTAGCGGAAGTTATCTACTACACCAACTACCTTTAGGGTTTGCTCTCGCAATTGAACTTGTTGTTCAATGGCGGCGGCGGTAGAGCCAAATAATTGCTCGGCCATGGAAGCAGTAAGGACAACTGGGGAATAGGTAGATACCGCATCTTCCTCGCCAAACCAACGGCCTTCTTGTACGTTAACGGCAAACAATTCCGCAAAACGGTCATCCACTTTGAAGACATCCGCGTCTACTTGCTCTCCTTCCGTGGAGAATTCGTCTATTGCAGAACTGGTGCTAAAAGGAATATTTTTGCCCGAAAAAGAGAAGGTTTCGATCTGACCGTAGCTTAACATCTGATTCTTGAGCAACGTCAGGGTTTCGGAAATTTCTTCCTCTGGTGTATCATTCCAATCCAATTCTACGACCCAAATATCTTTGTAATCAAAGCCCAACGGACTTAGGTATTGCTTCAGGTAACTGAAGCCAAAGCTGAAGACAGCGAACAGAACCAAAAATGAGAAAAAGAACTCAAAGAAAATTCCAAAGTGTTTGCGTCTTTGATTCCAGATCAATTTAAAGAGTAAGCGTATCATACGATTTTCCCATTTAAAGCATTAACAATATTCAATTTTGACATTCTTCTGGCAGGTAATACACCAGACATAACGCCAAAAAAGGTGGAAAGCAGAAGACCAAAAACGAAGACTCGATAATTGATCCCCAAACTAGCATTCTGAAAGAATTCAGCAGATTCAACTACCTGCAGAATGCAGAAAGCCAGCAAAAGACCAATTAGGCCACCAATCAAGGTTAGGATAATGTTTTCCACGATAAATTGCACCATTAGCGTTTTGGGGGTAGCCCCAAATGCTTTACGGACACCGACCTCGGAGGAGCGTTCAAAGATGCGACTTGCATTAAGATTGACCAGATTCAGTGCTGGGAGTAATAAAAATAGCAGGATGGCAATCACAATGAGCAGTCTGAGGTTTCTGGCCGCACTTTCTTTTTGGTCTCCCCAAAAGATGTTAATCGCAATAGATTCCATTAAGGTCAAGGTTTCACTAGTGAAGATCTTAAGGTTTTTCTGCCACGATTCTGTCGGAGCAGGAATGTCCAGGCGATCAATCAATGCCTGGTATTCCGTCTCCATTTTCTTAACATCTCGCTTCCTGGCAGCCATTAAGATTCCAATATACTCTCCAAGAAAGTGCTTAGAATCTAATCCTCCTTTAGCGGTAGTATAGGGAACAAAAAGGTCTCCGTAGGTCACGGTTTGACTTTTTGCCACATCCTCCACGACTCCTATAACCCGAAATCGGTCGTAGTCCGTATTGATCATTTTTCCAACAGCCGATTGATTGACCCCAAAATACTCGTCCCTCGTCTTTTTTGAGATAACAGCTACTAGGTCTCGATTATCTACATTAGACTGCTGGAAAGGGCCCCCTTCGATAAAATCAAAGGTATAGATGTCCCAAAAGGCCTGGTTAGCATAGCGGAGATCAAGCTTGAGCTTGTTATTGCCCACAAAAGAAAGACAGATGTGCTTTTCTGGCTTTGATACCATTCCTACCGCTTCTGGCGTTTCGAGTTTACTGACAAAATCATTGATGAAGTAAGGCGTAGCGTCATCGATCCAACTAGCACCTTGCCCATCTTCTAATTTCAGGTTCATCAGGTGTAAACTTCTTGCTCGATTTTCTTCCGGATAACTCGGATTCACCATGTTATCGAAGAGGCTAGCCACCACTAGTAGTATGCCGATGGTAAGACTGATCCCAAAGAGACTGATGAAAGTGAAGAACTTATTTCGCCCTAGCACCTTCCACGTTAGTTTTATATAATTCCGTATCATAATAGAACTGATAATGAATTGCGTTAGAATAAATTGATCAAAGGACTTAGTGTTGAAAAGCCTTTTCTTCGACCCAGGTACCATCAAAAAGACGTGCTAGACGATGCGTTTTCAAGGCCATAGACTCGTCGTGTGTTACCATTACGATGGTCGTACCTTCTTCCTCGTTGAGCTTGAGGAGAATGTCCATAATCTCATTTCCCATACGACTATCCAGATTACCGGTAGGCTCATCCGCAAGAATAATGGTCGGCTTTCCGACGATGGCCCTAGCGATGGCAACTCGTTGGCGTTGCCCGCCTGATAATTGATTAGGGAAATGGTCTATTCTATTTTTTAGTCCCACCTTTGTTAAAGCTTCAACTGATAAGTCATACCGTTCTTTCCGGGACATATTCCGATACAGAAGTGGTAATTCGACGTTGTCAATTACTTTTAGATCATTAATCAAATGATAGCTTTGAAAAATGAAGCCAATATTCTGGTTTCTGAATCTCGCCAACTGTTTGTTAGAATAGCCTGTAATTTTGCTGCCATTCAGGATCACATCACCGGCAGAAGGTTCGTCCAACAGTCCCATGATGTTGAGCAAAGTACTTTTGCCACATCCGGAAGGCCCCATAATAGACAAGAACTCGCCCTGCTGCACTTCCAAGTTGATTCCATCCAGAGCCACAGTTTCAATAGATGTTGTTTGATAAACTTTTTCTACATTTTGTAGGGAAATCATGATGCTAGTATTTAATGGTTTGACGAGACTCAAAATCATATAAAGTCAGTAATCGGATGCGATAGTGAGTTCTCCAGTAATTATAAAGTGATTGAATATAGTCGCGTTTACTATTGTCCTTCTCTTGTAGAGCAAGGATAAGGTCGGTAATGCTTAGGTTCCCTAATAAGAAGCGATCCTGAGCAATGGCGTACCTGGTCTGTGCCAAATCGTCAACTTGTTTGTTCAACTTCACTTGCTTCTTGTATTGCCTAAACAAGGTCAGCTCGGTAAGCAAGACCTGTTCAAAGTCAATACGATCTTGCTCGATTTCATTTTGAATCAATTTGCGGTTGGCCTTGGCCGTCTCTGTTCTTGACTTGGCTCGGCCCCAGTCGACAATTGGGAGGGAAAACTCCAAGGTTAAGGTCTGTTGCTCCGCTGGTTTATTGTAGATATCGGAAGCACTTTCGGCCGTCGCAGCATAACCAATCGTACCGAACAAGCTGGCGGAAAATCCATTAGTCCCTTTGGTAAGCGCGATTTCCCGATCCGCTTCTAGCGACCGGCGCTGGAAAGCAATGATTTCATGCCGATTATTTTTGGCTTGATGGAGCGCTTGATCTTCAGAGATTAGTAGGTCTGGGATGCTATTTGGCAATTGTAACTGCCAATTGTCTGATTGTCCATACCCAATAAAGGATCTCAATTGTAATTCAGCTGCTTCTAAGTCTCTTTCGGCCGTCATCTGCGCCTTTGATGCCTTAAGACCTTCCAACTGAATTTGGAGGAGATCATTCTTAGAGATCTTACCCATCTCATACTTTTGTTGGGTAATCGAGTAAATGGTATCCGTGTTCATCACATTGGTACTCGCAATATTGTAATCCACCTGAGCAATCAGTAGCGTGAAGAAAAGATCTAGTGCCGTGACAGCAATCCCTTCCATTTCAGCTGTAAATTCCTTCTGTGATTCTAAATAGCGTAAGGGTTCAATCTTGCGATCCCATTTTAACTCGTTGAATCCGAAGATAGGTTGTTCGATCCCGAAGATAATTGGGGTTCCATTGTACAGCGTGCTATTTGATACCTGGTTGTTGAAACGTTGTAGGTCGGTGGCTGCGAATAAGGTTCCTCCCGTAAAAGTGATCGGCTGACTCAGGGTAATGGCTCCAATAATATTGCTTTGGGAAACCCCCTTAAATTTGATGGTACCATCTGGCTGGATCACCTCCTGAGAGGTCCGGCTGAACCCCGGGAAGCGCCCCTCTAAGGTAATCTGTGGCCGATAATTCGATAAGTAGGAACGGTATTCCCAGTAACGCGTGGTTTTGAGGGTTTGAGATTTCCTGGCTACGATAGATTGATGTTGAGCAAGACCAATCACTTGCCGTAAGCTCAGTGCTTCTAATTGTCCTGCCAGGTCGATGGCCGTTAGCACACCGACTATGATAAAAATTATCCTTCTTCTCATGGCTACTTGATTTTCAGATTAGATAAGCCTTCAAATCTTTCCATATCGCTGATGATCACCTTCTCTCCAGCTTGTACATTACTCTCCAGTTCCACATAATCAAAGTTGTGTAGACCAATTTTCACAGCTCTGCTAACGGCATTCTCTCCATCCACGATAAACACGTTCTGATGATTGGTTCCCTTAAAGGCGGGGCCATTCGTGACGCGCACGACGTTCTGTTTGGAGGCAGTAATCACGAAGATTTCCGTGCGCATGTTTGGACGCAACTGAGCATGATTGCTTTTGTCTAGCTGCACATCAAAGGTTAGCACATTGTTTTCTACGGTAGGCCTAACTTGGACGATAGTCCCCAAGGTCGTTTCCTCATTATTTAATTGAACGATAACTCGTTGCCCTGACAGTACTTGATCAGCATAAATATTGGAACAAGTACCGACAATTTTGAAGCTACTTAAATTGGCAATTCTGGCTAGTATTTCTCCTTCTTGTACCGTTGTTCCTAAATTTTCATTTACCCAAGTGAGCACTCCTTTACGCTGGGCAACTACATTGGCTCGATCCAATTTTTCTTGCATTGTGTTAATAGAACTTCGCTGGATGTTTGCTTGCAGTTGCAGTTCTCGGATACTCAATTGCGTTTGTTTCTCTTCGATACTCAGATCGTATTCCAGTTTTCTTTTTTCCAGTTGGACCTTCTTCAGTTTGGTCTTAATCTGATCTATAGCTTCCTGTGATCCCCCTCCGATGTCTCGCAATTTTATGGCATCGTCGAGTTCAGCTGTTAACTGTACGATGTCAAGGCCTTTGGTCGAGTCGGAGATCTTTAGATCATGCGATTTCTGCTGTAGATCTAATCTCAGCTTATTAATACTATTCTCTTTTAATTTCAGTTCTTCCTCCAGTTTCTCATAGTCAATTAAGGCAAAAGACTTATCCAACTGTAAGATGGGCATGCCGGGTTCTACCACCGTCCCAACACTGGCTAAAACTTCCTGAATGTTTGCTTGAATAGAACTGGTAATCACATGTTCATATTCGGGTATAACTTCTCCACTGGCAGTGATGGTACTTTCAATGGGTCCCATTTCCGCAGTAGCAATGAGAAGACGTTGACCATCAACGGAGTTTTGGAAGGTATTTCGCAAAAACCATATGGATGAAACAATAAGGCCAATGGTCATAAAGGAATAAATCGTGATATTCCTTCTTCTCTTGATTTTGATGTATTTCGGTAATTCTCTGTCCATGTTCAAATGTATTTCAAGCCCTGTGCCAAAACACAAAANGCTAATTTTTAGTTATTTAAACATTTAAATAAAAATTATTTATGTTCGATTTCGATAATCTTGTTCGGAAATAGGACCCATCCAGGTATCAATGCTTGGATGNCAGGACCGTATCCATCACATCGCTTGCTTGACCGGCAGACAATTCATTTTCCAGATACAATTTCAAGGGTACATAGTGGAGGTCGTAATCTGTCCAATTAGCTTCCAGCACTTCAATCAAATGATGTTCAGAAACGAGTTTACCCATGTAATAGTGTCGCACGATGGGGTGTAAAAATTTACTTTTCTCCGAGTCCATAATTTCATCTCTTCGGAAGCGATCCATGGCAAATACATCTTCTTCTGGGTCGATATGCCCATACTCCATGGTTAGGGTAAAGAGGTGTTTATCTTGAAATTGACTATCCTTGAGTATGTAGGGCATCGGTAAAGTCTCATAATACTTACTTGTATCATTGGACTCATCAACAACGATGGTATCGCAAAGGAACCCGAACTGTTGCCATAAAGAAGAATTCTGATTGACCCGCTTCATAATAGCCTCCGTAAGATCATTAGCTGTAGTAGCAAGGGTCGTAGAGGGAAGCGGCACGTTTTGGTGTTTTTCCTCCAGCAAATGGAAAAGTGCTAGTGTATTGTAACGGAAGCCATGGATAAAAGCAGAAGTATGCTTTTTGTAGTCTCGCTCTTGCGTAACTGCTCCGGCGAAGTACATATTCTTGACATTGGCAGATTCCCAGGCATTCGTTTGGCGAGGGAATCGATCATTATGGGCGAGCAGGGGGGTGGTATTTTCCGTGAAAATGGAGGTGTCAAAACGGAAACCAGTAGCAACGATTACCTCATCATAGCAAATTTCCTCAATCTCGTCGTTAGCATGTTTATAATGGAAAGTAACTGCAAATTTTCCATCTCGCTTCTCAATCTGCTGTACCGTTGCGTCCAATACTGCATTTTGCGATTTAAGCTGGTAGGTATCCAGAAAGTTATTGTTAACTGCTCTTAAATGGCCAACAAAGTGAGTCTTCCAGGCAAAACGAACTGAGTTTGGACTGCAAACGTGGATCGTGGAAGCGTTTCCTACCAAGTGATCAGCCGTTTCAAAAGCAGAGTTTCCTTTACCCAAAATTAGAACCCGTTTATTGTTGTAATCCTGGCGGTCCACGGAACAATTGGTATAATTTACGCACTGCTCGATTCCGGGAATATTTGGGACATAGGGTTTGAAGATACCCGTAGCCATTACTAAGATTTTGGCTCCATATTCCTGATTATCCTTAGTCTTGACCTTAAATATTTCTCCTTCCTTATCAATTTCTGTCACCTCCTGGTTATAGGTGATTTTTAATTGAAAATGCTTGGCATAGTCATTTAGATATTGAACCAAATCATCTGCGCTAGGGAAATATTCTTTGGTATATTGATCAAGACGCATTTTAGGATCATCACTGAGTATAGAATTCCAGTCCCAACGTAAATTGACTTCTGGATCCTCTTGCCCAGTGTAGACCTTATTGATAGAGATCAGTTTTCGGTGACGCGGGAAGGTAGCAAAGAAGTTTCCGGCCTGCTCAGCCTTATCCAATACCATATAGTCCCGCCCCGCCTTTTCCAAATTATAAGCAAGTTGTAGGCCAGCTGGACCAGCGCCAATGACCAGATAATCAAATGTTCGCATAACTGATTATTAAAGTGAATTATTAAATAGAACTTAGTGTATCTTCCTAAGGAGCATGGAAACTTGCTAGAATCAGAGGATTCTTGCAGAAAATCTTAGCTCCTAGTTTTCTTGTTCAGGTGGCTACTGGTTCTGTGCATGTGTAGCCGCTGCGTGTAGTTCGTAGATCGGAATGGAAATAGACTCAGTCACTAAGGATAGCCTCCCTCGAATAGATAAATTGTAGCAGTGACTTGAAGCACCGCTCTTGAGAAAAATGCTTTTGGATAAAGCGGTGGGCAAATCGCCCCAACTGGCAGCGATGGTCATAGTCCATCATCAATCTATTTAGCGCAAAGGCGAAATTTTCTGCTTCGTTGGCGATTAAAAACCTTTTCCCTTGGCCTTCATCAGTCCGGTAGCACTGTGTGTAGTGGTGACTAATGGTAAGCCGTTAGCCATAGCCTCCACACTCTTAATCTTTAATCCCGCTCCCATTTGAACGGGGTTGATCATGATATCGATGTCGTTAAATATGGATTGCAGATTCGGGACGTAACCATGAAACTTCACTTGCTAATATTCGGTATGCTGAAAAGCTCGCCAGATTTGTCCATATACGTTAAGCTGAATTCCACTCTTACGTACCTGGGGCCAGACTTGCTTCAAAAACCAGCGCAGACCTACTTCATTTGGCGTGTAATAGTTGCCAATAAAGCCAAGGCTGCGGACCTTCTGACGAAGGACTTGCCGTGGGAAATCTACCCCGTGAGGGGCCAAAATGCTTTTGTCTGGGCCTAGAGCTGCCCGAACCCTACGGTATTCCTTATCCTGAATCAGCATCACCCCATCAAACTTCTGGAAGATAGCCAACTCCTCTCGCCAGGTAATGGATTCATGTTCGCAGCCAAAAGCCCGAAAAGATCTTGCTCGCTCACTCATAAGATCATGAGTATCTAAGATTAAGGTCATGTGTTTGGGCAAAAAGTCGGCAACAAAAGCTAACTGCAAGTATTCAATAATACAGATATCTACATGCGTTTCTTGTACCAGCTGTCGGAAGCGTCTTACATAATCCGTATTAGTTAAGCGGGTAGCGTTACCCAGAAAGACGGTCCGAAAAGAAAAGTTCTTGCGCTTTATCACAGTCTTATCACCTGGTTTGAGTGGGCCAGCATATACCACCATCAGGTTAGCATGTTGGCCAAGATATTGGGCGAGGGAAGTAATCCGGGACTTATGGCCGCCGTCCCCTCTCCAGAAATCAATATGAGTAAGTATGGCAATATTTTTCATAACACATCGGGTTTGAATCCGTCCCTTCGAAAGCAGCTGAAAATGCTGTAGCATTTAAAAACGCCACTAATGGATGAGCTGTTGGACTTTCATCAGATATTGACGAAAAAATTGAAGATCCAATTCTTGGTCATCAAGATTATGGAAAACAGATTTCATGCCGTCAACACACTGTTGTAGCTCGGTATTATTTTGCAATTCAATGACAGCATCAACCAGACCGATGGCAGAAATAGTTTCCAATTTGCATTGCTTACCCAGCTGATGTAACACTACTCTTTCCGCATTGCTAAATTGATCTCTTCCCATGGGGATCACAATCATGGGGACAGCCTGGAAGATGCATTCCTTAACAGACCCTAGTCCTCCGTGGATGATTGCCACCTCAGCTCTTTGTAGGATTTCAATTTGGGGTACCCAACTAAATATCCCGACATTATTGGGGATATTTTGGAACTGCTCTTCACGAAACGAGCCACCAGCAATAATCATGTGGTAGTCCGATAATCTCGGATCGTGCATGGCATTTATAGCTTGTTGAAAAACCCGCTGGGCTTTTACCGGATACGCACTAATTTGCGACCCCATAGCCATATAGATGATCTTTTTACTTGGATCGTCCGGTAAAAAAATACTGATATCCTGATGTACTCCGTCCCTTTTTCGAATGCAAGGCCCGAGATAGATGCTGCGTTCATCCTGGTCGTTCATATTGAAATCAAAGGCTTGAGGGCAAGGCATTAATTGGGGCATTGCTCGAATTGGTGCAACGACATCATCTAGCTGGGTAATTTGAATACCTTTCTTCAACAAGAAGCTCAACATCGTATTAGGAAAAATGCCAGTGAGTCTCATAATCTGTCTCAGGCAAAACTGGGCAGCGAAATTAGCTAACTGACTCCCCGACAGATCGGGTAATTCGTGTGGCCCAGGCAAGTACGTCTGAAAGACAACCTGAGGAATACCATAGCGATAATGAAGAATCAAATTATCGATGGGGATAAAGAAGCTGACCACTAATAATTTGGGTTGCAAACGATCGATCAGTGGATCTAGTTCACCCTGTAATAATCGTTCATAGTGTTGCTCCTTGACCACCACCTGCTGAGCTCTCTTTTGCTTCACCTGCTTGACAAAGCCCTGAGGGTATAAATCCGCAAAAATGGGGTAGGTGTCAAAACCATAGGAAGACACCTTTGTCATCACATCTGTAATCCCAACAAAAGCAATTTTATAGCCTGCTGCTTCAAGGTTTTGAGCCGTTTTCAAGGTAGGCAGGAAGTGGCCTTCTTCAAAATCTGTAAAAAATAAAATATCGATCATGTCAATGACTTTAAGGTCAGCTAGGAGGCCAAATTCTCAGAGCGCCTCCTTATTATTATACTCCTTCTTTCTCTAACACCAGGAAGCTCTCTTGCTTGCCCATATCCAATTTCAATACCTTGTCTGCCAAGTCAAAAAATTGATCGTCATGCGTAATGGCTATGATCATTTTGCCTTCGGCTTTCATCTTAGGAAGAATAGTATGGTAAAAGAATCTTCTATATTCCGGATCTTGGTCTGCCGTCCATTCATCAAACAAAAAGACTGGACGATCCTCTAATAAGCACTGTAGCAAGGCCAAGCGCTTTCTTTGCCCTTGAGAAAGGTTGACCGTAGAATATCGTCCTGCTTCAATACTCACTTTATCGGATAATCTCAACGTGTCTAGATAAGCATTGATCTGATCTTTGTTTTCCTCCGTATCTATCCCATATAGTTTTTCAAATAAGTGGATGGGATTAAACACGGTAGAAAAGAATTCGCCCATACGCGCCGGAGGAATTCGCTCTCCGTTCACTAAAATTTCTCCACTTTCAGGATGGTAAAGTGAGGTGAGTACTTTACAAAGTGTTGTCTTTCCACTTCCATTCCCGCCGACGATGAAGAGTGCCTCACCACGACTTAGTTCAAGGTTAATCGGCCCCAAGTGGAATCTTCGATCCCCTTCATTCTCCGGATATAGATAACTGAGGTCTCTGATCTCTAAATGCATGGGCTTTGGTAGGGTCTGCTCTGCTGCTTTTGCCAAATCAATATTGGCAGGGATATCTTGCAGAAAATTCTGTACCCTTTGCCAGGATATACGAATCTGCATCAGACTAGGTATGGCGTTGAGCACCGTATTAATCGGGTTAATCAGGTACAACATGACCACGATGTACAAAAGTAGTGTGGCAGCTCCTACCCTTGGAAAAAGGAAAGGAAAAGCGAAAGCTACGGTTCCTAGAACAATCAAAAGCATGGATTCACCAACCAGGAAAGCGTTGATAAAACTCACCTGAGCACTTAGGTATTTATCCCTAAAAATCTCAATGGTCTTAGTCAAATCGCGTTGGTACCCCAGCCGCTTGACCAAATGAATACTCAATTCTTTGAAACCATTGATCATACCGTTTAGCTGGCTGAGATAGGCATTATCCGTATCCCTAACCATCTCAAACAGCGGCTGATTCCTTTTCCCGACCGCATTGTATAAAATAGCGATGGCAATAATGACGAGAATAGTGATGACAGAGGTATAAAAGGATAAAAACATCATATAAGCAAATACCCCAACAATCGTCATCAAGCTGGTAATCAACTGAATAGCAAGTCGTGCTGTATTCCCCAAATTTCTGGTATCGTCATTTAGGGTAGTATAGACCCGTCCATTCTCAATTTTCTCAAACTTATCATAACTAGTGGAAAGAATCTTTTCTACGAGCTTAATCCGAAGATCAATGATGAGTCCAATGGTAATGCGAGTAAGTCGGATTTGGACCACCTTCCTACCTAAGATATAGACCCCAAAGACCAAAAAGAAGTAAAACAGAAAGTATAGTAATTTACTGCTCTCTACTCCTATCGCCATGGTTATAATCAGGATCAAACCCGTATTCGCCAAGCCGGAGACAAAACCTAAGGCAATGAGTGGAGGTACTGCATCTATATATTTTTTCTCATTTTGGATGGTGGAATTGATGAGATAGGCCAAGCCACTCAAGGCTAGTACGGCTAGCAAAGTCCCAGTCATCCATTTGAAACTATCGGGTGCCCAAACCAATGCCGCTTCCCAAGAAAAACCTGCCATGGCTTTTGGAAAGAGGTAGATGCCCAAAAGTAGGGGAGACAAAGTAAGTATAGCCAAGCTCCCTTGACCTAATAGGCTTAGGGCCGAAAACCTGAATTTGGCTTTCCCACTTAGCAAAGCGTAGATCTTGTATCCAATGAAAGCCAAAATGGCCAGCAGTACAAAGCCAATTACCCAGGTAAGCATGGAAAACATCCGATCCATACTGTTAAAGCTTCCCGGATCCTCAAGCTCTTCGCCATTCAATAATGCATTTAATCGACTGGCAAGCACCGTTGTCGCCTCGCTATTAGAATTGGCCAATAAGGCAATTCCCCGATTCTTTTCAGGGAAAAAGCCCACAAAAGCTGAATAGGTAGGATTGAGGCCATCATGATACACTCGACCATCTCCCGCTAAGGATAAGGTCCATCCCGCTGAATAGGTGGAGAAAGATGAACGGTCACCTGGTATAGACAAATCAGGTATCTGTGCAGCCTGAACCAGAGAGTCAAGTGGTGTGCCAGTTCGCATTAAACCAAGCTGAAAATGCAACCACTTAGCTACGTCTTCAGCATTACTGATTAGATATCCAGCAGGATTATTTCCTTGGTACACAGGCGGATCGTAGGGTCTCGCAGCGAAGAAACTGATTTTATGCCCCTGCGCCAGCGCGGGATCTGACCTTCCGTCCTGAAAATAACTTGCTTTCATTTGGAGGGGTTCGAGTATATTTTTTTGGACGTAGGATTCGAAGGCCATTCCACTTTGTCGCTCAATGATTAGCCCTAGGATGTCGTAATTAAGACTAGAATATTCATAGCGTTCACCAGGCAGAAACTCAAGCGCTCCTCCATTGATTGCTTCCACAGTTTGGCTTATAGCCTTTTCTCCTGCTGCCGCCGGTACGAGGGATAATGCTTCCGTCGCGATTCCGCTGGTGTGATGCAATAGATCTTTTATGGTGATCGTCTGGGGTTCCCCCTTGTACTTCATGGAGAAGTTCGGCAAATATTGGCTAATTGGATCTTCTATATTGACCAAGCTATCCTGCTGCAATTTCAGCATGGCCAAGCCGGTAAAAGCTTTCGAGCAGGAAGCCAGTTCAAACCGAGTAGTAGCATCGACGGCTTGTATCCGATCATTATCTCGGTAGCCATAACTCTTAATCAAAGTGGTATCCCCTTCTATAATTACCAAGCTTAAGCCGGGAATATCTCCTTTCTCCATTAATAATTGAACCTGCTCATCTATCTGGCTGGCCAGTGAGGAGTCGAAGCTAGCCTGAGCCCATAGGCCAGAACAAGCAGATATAAGGACAACCAATAAAGCAAAGGGAAGATATCTCATCAGGATTAGTTTCAAGAATAGTGATAAATGGATTGTGGGATGGTGTATCAAATGCGTAGTATTGTTGGTTCAAATCTATCTATCTAGACAGACACGCAACAAGGGCTGGGTAAGAACTAGGTTATCCATGCATTTGACAAACTATCGATCGTGGCTCATCAATAGAAGCCAATAGATAGACCTGAAATCTATCCAGTACATAGTAGTTATAAAAGACCTTCAATCGATGAAGGTGGGGAATAAAAGCAGCTCTCTCAGACTAATCCCTTGGCAGTGGATTTTGCAGATAGGGTGCTGGTGATGTATTGCAGGATCCAGTCTTTATGTTGATTGATAAAAAAGTGCCCGCCGGGAAAGTAGTGGATGGAACAGCGCTGTTGGGTATGATGATGCCAGCTAGCCATCTCATGTTCAGAATAGGGTTCCTCCCGACCGACAAGTACTGAAATATCATATTCCAGTGGAATCCTCTCTTGACTATAAGTGTGGGTTTCAGAGACTCGAAAGTCATTTCTAAGAATGGGGAGGAAAAGCTCAGCCAGTTCTGGTTCCTCAAAAATTTCACGGGGTGCTGCTCCCAGCTTCATCACTTCTTCTTTGAAGTCTTCGTCACAAAGATTATGATAAATGGTACGTTTGCGCGCTATTCCTGGTGCACATCTACCGGAGAAGAAAATGTGTTTAGGTGCAGGTAAACCTGCGGCTTTAATCATTAGCGCTAATTCATACGCAATGAGTCCCCCCATACTATGACCAAAGAAGGCATAGGGCCCTTGAAATAGGGTGGGGCTTATTTGATCCAGTAGATCCTGTAAAAGCGCCTGCATATCTTGGTACATCGGTTCTGTGATCCTTCTTCCACGCCCAGCCAATTCAATGGCTCTCAGTTCTACCGTTGGCTTCAACTGTCCTTCCCAAGGACTGTAGTATCGAGCTGTCCCGCCAGCAAAAGGAAAACAAAACAGTTTTATTCTTTGCATGATCATATAGTTTGAGAAAAGTAAATAGGGAAGTTTTGGAGAGCCAAAACTTCGGGTTTAGATCCTTTCATCTAAGACCCTCCCACTCCCCTATTTCGAAAAACTTACCAATCAAGGAATCAAAGTTGGAACCCTTTATTGAATTCCACTCTCCACTCCAAGGAGGAGAGCTTCTTTTCCTCATTCTCACGGTAAGTAAGCATAGGAAAAGAGGAGAGTTTTTCCCAGATTTTTTCCAGCTTTTCGTTCGATACTGGGGTGATGAAAAATATTGCCGCAGTCAGACGCGTCAACAAATTTTCATAAGGCAACTCCCAGTTTGCTACCAGGCCGAGTTTCTGGAGTTCACCCAGTTCCTCTTTGACCTCGACAATAGCAGGAATGTTTCCGATTTGATTCATAATAAGTAAGATTTAAAATGATTACAGAATTAAAACAGTAAGATTTGACGTAAGTCTTATCATAGAGATATTGGGAGCCTTGCTTTCATGTCCTTCTATCCAACACTGTTACAAGCTAACCTTCTTCTAGGCTCACCTTTAGAGTCCGTTCGTAAATCAATGGCAGTATATTCGGGATATGCGCTTTATGGAAAAGATCGTCATGCTGTCCTGGCAGCCACTGATGTTCAAAAGTGCTTGTCGTGAGCTTAGCCCAAGCTTGCATGATTGATCCTTTGCGGCCATCAGCCGCTTCCAAGGCAAGGATAGGACTGTTTAGGATTGAGGTCGGGCGGTATGCCTTACCAATTCTATGGTTATGTTCGTACAGTAGTCGTATACGTTCTCGTTCTTGATCGCTGAATAAATTGGGTAGTAAATCTATATTTTCAGTTTCAGTTTTCGCTTGACTTGGATCAGCTTGTAGGGCTCTACGTTGCTTCTTCGATAAGCCAGCGGCAAACCCAGGACTATCTCTATCCACTAAAACTAGATTGACGGTGTGTCCTAGTTCTTCCAGCAAAACAGAGAGCTCGAAAGCGACCAGGGCACCAATAGAATAGCCTAAAAGATGGAAAGTCCCCGTTTGCTGAATGGCTAGCAAATCAGGTAGCATAGTCTTGGCCATGCTCGGTATATCCTTTTCAAAATCCTCCTCCAATTGAATTCCTTTGTAGCGAAATCCATAGGCATTCAAATGACCCTGCGCTGCTTTGGCAAATTCGTTGAATACAATCGGAAGGCCCAAAATGGGGGGAATCAAGAAAAGATTCTCATTTGACACTTCTATCCTATTCAAGGGAGTTAACTGCTTGCTCGTCCTAGGCGAATGGGTAATGAATTCGGCCAAACCTGCTACCGTAGGATGGTTGAAAAAATCCATGACATTAAGCCAAGGCAAGTCCAACACCTTGCTAATTTTAAGTACCACTCGAAGGGCAGATAAGGAGTGTCCTCCTACCTTAAAGAAATCATCCGAGACACTGAGTTGTTCCACTTGCAGCACCTGATTGAAAATCTCTACCAATTGTGTTTCTAGTGCATTACGCGGCGCTAAGTAGGTAGACTGATGCCAGTCATTCCCCGGATCAGGTAGCGCTTTATGATCTACCTTCATATTGGCCGTCATAGGAACTTTATCAATGCGAATCCATCTGGCCGGTATCATATAGGTGGGAAGTTTCTCCTGCAAGAATTTATTCAAAGCAGGAATATCCATTTCAATTCTTGGTACTACGTAAGCCAACAGGTAATTTTCCCCGACTTGATCTTGTTTGCATAGCACAATGCATCTTTCCACCAGTTCACATTGCTGTAAAGTATGTTCAATCTCCCCCAATTCAACTCGATATCCTCTAATCTTAACTTGATGATCAGCGCGACCTGCATAGCAAATCTGACCATCCGGAAGCCAGTAACCCAGATCGCCGGTATCATACATCCGTTCGGTTTTCCTTTTGGTAAAAGGGTTCGTCAGGAAACGTTCGCCTGTTAATTGTGGCCGATCGTGATAGCCTCTGGCTACCCCAGCCCCTCCGAGATAAATAGTACCTATCACCCCGATAGGTAAGGGAGCTCGATTTTCATCAAGAATGTAGGCAGAGGTGTTTGGAATCGGTTTACCAATAGGCGGAGATTTAGCATATTCAATGGCATTGCTTAGGTCATTGGTCAACACGCCAATCGTAGTTTCTGTTGGTCCATAATGATTAAAAATCTTTGAGCCAGAAAAACGGTCCTTCAAAGCCTTGAGGAGGGTCCAACTTAACGCCTCCCCACCCAGCAACAGATTTCTGCAGTGCAGCTGCCTTTCTGGTTCCGTTTCTAGCAAGTAGGCCAAAAGAGAAGGTGTTAACTTTAATAGATCTAAGTCCAATTGCTCACAATACTTAAAAAAGGAAGCTGGAGACTCTAGCAGCGCGCTGGAGAAAACGTCAATGGTTCCTCCCAAGCAGAGTGCGGCAAATACGGCTGTATTGCCTAAGTCAGTACTTATATCCGTTACTGTAGCACAATAGGGATTCTCGTCAAGTTGGATCCGCTCTTGAATGCCAAATACGTAGTTCAACAGAGATGCGTGTTCTACTAATACACCCTTGGGTTTACCAGTAGAACCGGAAGTGTAGATCAGGTATAATAGATCATCTTGACCAAGGTTGGTTGCTAGTGAAGTAATAGGCTGGTCGCTCCAATCTCGACCCTCTAATAATTCATAGGATCCCTCATAATGGGCAGCCAGATCCGCAAAGCTCACACGATCAGTAAGCAAAGTTTTAAGTTGGGTATCCGCGGCGATAAACTGCTTCCTGTCTATTGGGAAACGCGGGTCTATAGGAACGTAAGCGGCTCCAGTTTTGATAATGGCCAATAGACCTATAATCATCCATTCTGAACGCTGGGTCATCAATCCTATCCTGTCTCCAATCTTAAGTTCGTACTTCTCCTTTAGAAAATGAGCGATGGCATTGGTCCTTTCGTCCAATTCTTGATAGCTAAGTGACTTTTCGCCACTTACCACGGCTAGCTGTACAGGATGGTGCTTAGCAAAAGATTCAAAAAGGGAGACGACGGTTTCCGTTTTAGTAAAAGGTTGTCTAGTGTTGTTGAATCCCTCAATGATCCGTTCTTCTTCATCCACATCTAGCATGCGAAGTGCCCCTACGGCCTCATCGGGTGCTAAGAGGGCTGCATGGATCAAATTCTTTAAATGCCTAGCCATTCGACTAATCATCTCCTCTTGGAAAAGGTCCGCGCAATAAATAAATCCTAGCTCTAGGCCAGCTTCACTTTCAGAAACCGCCAAGGTAAGATCGTACTTAGCGTGATAGTGATCGGATGCCTGCGTAACCATCTCCAGGTCTCCCGTTCCAGTGGGTGCTGTAGCAGGGTTGTTATTTAGCACGAACATAGCCTGAAACAAAGGGCTCCTACTTAAATCTCGGGTGGGATCCAGGTGCTCTACGATCTGTTCAAAGGGTACATCTTGGTTAGCATAGGCCGTTAGGGTATTGCTTTTTATCGTTTCCAAAAGATCTCTGAAACCTCGTTGAGGATCAATGGATGTTTGTAAGGCCAGGGTATTGATAAAAAATCCGATCAACCCCTCTAACTCCTGCTGCGGCCGATTAGCCACCGGAGTACCCACACAAATGTTTTGTTGCCTACTATATCGATATAACGTCAACTTAAAGGCCGACAATAGGGTCATAAAGAGCGTAGCCCCCATTTCCTTGGAGAACGCCTTAATTCTTTTGCTTAGCTCGAGGTCCCACTCAAATCCCACGAACGCTCCTCGATTACTTTGTCGCTCTGGACGACTAAAATCCGTTGGAAGCTGCAATGGCGTATTCGGCTGTAAATGCTCCGCCCACCACTTGAGTTTGTCTTCCATAACCTCAGCCGTGAGATGCTTCCGTTGCCAGATCGCAAAATCCGCATACTGAATAGCCAATGGGGGTAGGTTAAGAGTTTCTCCACGCTGTTTACTATAATAAAATTGCAGGGTTTCTTCTACCAAGATCGACAAGGACCAACCATCAGCAGCGATGTGATGAACCACTACCGAAAGTGCATATTTAGTCGGGCTGTATTGCAGCAGACGCGCACGCATCATATAATCTTGGGTAAGATCAAAAGCCCGATGTAAGTCTTGAGACAACCAATCTTCTCGATCTTCTTGCCGGGCAAATTCTTTGGCTTCAACGTGAAAAAGTTGCCAATCTTCAGCTGATAATATCCGCTGGGTTGACCATTCTTCCTCCTGTGCATAGACGGTGCGGAGGATTTCGTGTCTTTGAATCACGGAGCGCAGGGCAAATTCCAAAGCCTCCACATCTAATGGCCCATTTAATTGAAGTTGCATTGGGATATGATAGTGCAGACTTCCCTGTAATCGATCTACAAACCAAAGTCGTTCTTGCGCAAAAGATAGCGGGATATGGGCCGCCCGATCTTGCGGAGCCAGTGCTGGCAATTGCAATCCTCGATCTGCTTGATCAATATAGGCGGCTAATTCTGCCAGCTGGGCATAGGCAAATACTGCCTTGATATCAATTGTTACATTGAGTTGGCGTTCAATATGAGCGATGACTCGAGTAGCCAGTAAAGAATGGCCACCTAGGTCGAAGAAATTATCTAAGACTCCTACCTTTTCCACCTGCAACAATTCTTGCCAAATTATAGCCAACTTATTCTCTGTTTCAGAACGTGGAGGCACGAAATCTTGTGATAGTTCTCGGCTAAAATCTGGACGAGGAAGCTTCTGTTTATCTGCCTTCCCATTAGCAATCAAAGGCATATACTCCAGTATCTCCCAATAGGTAGGGATCATATATTCCGGCAGCAATTGACGGAGGTATTCGTTGACTTGGTTGCAGCTAGCCTGTTCATCACCAAATACGATATAACCTACTAATTGCTTTTGTCCATTGTCATTTGGTAAAGCAATAACAACGGCACTATTGACATACGGTAAGGAATTGACTAGTTTTTCAATCTCCCCCAGCTCAATACGATAACCACGAATTTTTACCTGATCATCTTTTCGCCCGACGAACTCCAATTCTCCATTTGGTAGCCTTTTCGCCAGATCACCGCTCCGATATAAGCGGCCCATTCCCTCTTTCTCAGTAAAGTGATCATGACTTTTTTCAACTTGGTTTAAGTAACCGCGCGCTACCTGCGCCCCACCGATCACCAACTCCCCAATCACCCCAATTGGGATTAGATTGTCCAACTCATCAAAGAGATAGATAGCGACATTACTAAAGGGGTTTCCAATACTTACTCTTCCATCCGAGTTAATAGGAGCAAGGGAGATGCTGGTAGCAATGGTGTTTTCAGTAGGTCCATAACCATTAAACAACTGTACGCCTAAGGATTTGACCTTCTCCCCCAAGGTTTTATCCAAAGCCTCTCCCACTGAAACTAGGGTACTTAGATGTTCTAAGTGCGGTTCAATAAACTGTTGATAAGAGGTAGGCAGCGTAGCAAAGTCCACTCCTTTTAGCAAATCCCCCATTTCATTAGCAGACAAAATGGTTCGTTTATCAGGTATGATCAAGGTACTACCACTCGCCAAAGCCACAAATATTTCGTAAGCAGCCGCATCAAAACTAATGGATGAAAACTGCAATACTTTCTTTCCGGGTCCCAGCGGCATGGTATCCAATTGATTGAAGACCAGATTGGCTAAACCTCGATGTTCAATCAGCACACCTTTGGGCAAGCCCGTAGATCCAGAGGTATATATAACGTAGACTAAATCTGATCCCTTTAGGTCGACACTCTCCCTTTCTTCACTTGCCGCTTGCCAATCGGTTTGATCCAGGGCCAGCAAGCTTAGTCCTGTAAGTTGAGGTAGGGTAGCTGCAATTGGGCTGTCTGTTAGCGCATATTTTGTACCACTATCTAATAGTAAATAGCGAACTCGATCTTCCGGAAGTTCCGGGTCAATAGGAATATAAATCCCACCTACCTTAAGAATACCCAGCATTCCAATCAACATTTCCATCCCTCGCTCTAGGCAAAGGGCGACCATACTACCCGTTTCGACGCCCTGCGTCTGCAGAAAATTTGCTACTTGATTAGCTTTCTTGTTTAATTCGTGGAAGGTGAGCCTTTGCTCCTGGAATTCTACTGCAATGGCTTTCGGCATTTCATTTACCTTCTCCTCAAATAGATCCAGTACGGTCTGCTCTAATGGATAGGCCTTTTGAGTGGCATTGAAGCCAGATTGCAATTGTTGCGCTTCTTCTTGCCCAAACAAACGAAGTTTTCCTACGGGCGTATTGGGATCGTCCACCACGGCTTGGCAAAGTTGTTCGAAGTGACTGAGCATCCGTTTAATGGTCACCGGCTTGAATAAGTCACTGCTATAGGCAAGGCTTAAACTAAGCCCTGAAGCTGATTCCTCGACGGATAAATGCAGATCCAGTGCCGTATTGAATGATATGGGCATTTCTTGATTAAGCGTTGGCGCCTTGCCAGAAGTTTCACTTTTACGCGCCTCTTGATTAACACTCAACAGTACCTGAAACAAGGGATTACGGCTATTGTCTCGCCGCTCACCAATGGCTTCTACGATCTGGTCGAATGGAGCATCTTGGTAATCATAAGCCTCAAGGGTTTCTCTTTGGATACGTGCCAACAAATTGGCAAATGTATCCTGTCCTGACAGCTTAGTCCGCAACACAATGTTATTGATAAAAAAGCCGATGAGGGGCTCCAGTTCTGGCAGGTTTCTACCCGTTACCGGGGCGCCAACGCAGATATCAGCTTGGCCACAATATCGATACAGTAGCACCTTTAGCAATGCCAGCATACTTATAAAGAGAGTGGCTTCGCTTTCTGCGCTTAGTGCTTTCAGGTCATTACTGAGTGGGAACGATAACGACAATGACTCCTCCCCTCCTCTGCTGCTCTTTACAGCAGGACGTGCAAAGTCTGTTGGTAAGTCTAAGGGTTCAGCTCCTCTCAAACGCTCTTTCCACCAATTCAGCTTCGCTGATAAGATTTCTTTGCTTAGATACTCCCGTTCCCAAAGGGCGAAGTCAGCATACTGAATGGCCAAGGGTTGCAGTGTAACTACTCGCTCTTCTGTAAAGGCCGTGTAGAATTCAAGAAGTTCCTTGATCAAGATTTCATTGGACCAGGCATCGGTAGCAATATGGTGCATGACCAATACCAAGATATGCTCACCAAGCGGCCGCTTTAGTAGGCAGGCACGTAGCATGTAATCCTTGCCAAGATCAAATGGCTTAGCTATTTCTTCCGTAGCCCACTGATACCAATTTTCTTGCGAACCGAGCTCTTCCTCCCCAATGAGAGTTAGCGTCCAGTCCTCATGGGATAACAAGCGCTGATAGGGTATTCCTTGCTCTTTATAATACACTGTCCGCAGGATTTCATGGCGCTCGACCAAAGCCTTGAAGGCTTTTGCCAAAATCACTTCATCTATCGCTCCGCCCATCGGCAATATCGAGGGTACATGATAGGCTTGGCTGCCTTGGTATTGATCGATAAACCACAGTCTTTCTTGAGCATAGGAAAGGGGTATATAAACGGGTCTTTCCTTTTTCGATAGAATTGGCCGATTGGCCTTCGACCTTGGCTCGTCCAACTGACGGGCCAAGGTAGCTATGGTTGGATGCTCAAAAATTGTACGGATTGGTATGTCAACCTTTAGGTGCTTCCGAATACCAGCTAGCATGCGCATGGCTAGTAAAGAATGTCCTCCCAGAACAAAGAAATTATCGCGAACACTGATTTGTGTTACTCCCAATAGATCTTTCCAAATCTGGAGTAAGGTTTCTTCAATTAGACTAGAAGCGGCTATAAAGTCCTGACTATCTGGAGCCTTTTCAGTCAGCTCCGGAAGTGCTTTTCTATCAACCTTGCCATTTCTGTTTAGGGGTAAAGTAGACAGTGAAACCCACAATCGCGGGATCATATACTCCGGTAGGCAAGTGCTTAAATACTGTTCTAATGCGGCCGATTCAAGGGCCGTATGCGCTACGTAATAGACCACGAGCTGTTGGAGCTGGAACTGATCTGGCCGACTTAAGACTACGCAATGGCTTAACAAATTGCTCCGCATTAGTGCCTTCTCTATCTCCCCCAATTCGATACGATAACCACGAATCTTTACCTGATCATCTTTTCTACCGAAGAAAAGAAAGCTACCATCTTCTTGCTGAAGTACTATATCACCGGTAGCATAAAGGCGCTGTCCGGCTAGCTGTTGATGGATAACAAAACGCTCATGAGTAAGTCCTGGTCGATTTAAATAACCTACGGCTAATTGAGGACCCGCCACATGCAATTCTCCTTTTAAGCCAGGTGGTAAGATACGCCCCCACTCATCCATGACATATAGCTTGGTGTTGGCTATCGGATGCCCTATAGAAATTTGATCAATAGCTTCAAACTTAGGCACTGGCCAGCAGCTAACATTAATGGTCGTTTCTGTGGGACCATATAGGTTATACAGTCGTGTATGTGGAAGTTTTTCGTCAAATAGCTTGACATGCGTTGGACGAAGGGGTTCCCCTCCACACATCATCCGCTGGAGGCTTTTGCAAGCGTCATCATTGACGTACATCAGGAAAACTTCTAAAGCAGCTGGTCCAAAATGCAGGGTCGTAACCGCATGTCTTTTGATCAAGTCCTGCAAATATTGCATGTCCTTCTGCCCATCTGGCTTAGCGACAACCAATCTTGCCCCCACCATCAATGGCCAGAACAATTCCCACACGGATACATCAAAACAGAAGTGTGTTTTTTGTAGCAATGTATCGGCTGGGGCTAAAGCAAAATATTGTTGGGCCCAAGACAAGCGATTGAAGAGTGCTGCATGATCAATCAAAACGCCCTTAGGTCGTCCCGTAGAGCCCGAAGTATAGATGATGTAAGCAGGACTATTTCCCTTTAGTTGTACCACTGGAGCAGGAGTAGAACCATCCCTATTTAAACCTTCTAACCGAATGGTCAATGCTTGGGAGGGTAAACTAGCTTCTGTCATGGCATCACAAAGGACTAGCCTTGTAGCAGTATCCTTTAATAGGTAGGCCATTCTTTCTTGTGGATAGTTGGGGTCAATCGGTAGATAGGCTCCACCAGCTTTCCATATTCCCAATAGGCCAATGAGCATATTAAAAGAACGATCTAGACAGATGCCAACGATATCGCCTTGCTTCACTCCTTGTTCTATGAGGGACCAAGCCACTTGATTAGCCCGTTTGTCAAGTTCCCCATAAGAAAGTGTTTGTCCTGCAAAGATCAGGGCTGTTTCATCTGCCTTTTCCTGGGCGGTAGCTGAAATTAGGTCCAATACCGTGGTATGCTTAGGGAATGACGCTGCCGTATCATTGAATTGCTCAATCAGATTGTATTCGGCTACGGTCAGTGGATTAAGCTCCGCAATGGTCAGCTTTGGATCACTAGTCAATTGATGCACCAACAGCTCAAAATGCTGGCTAATAGATTGCACACGCCCGGTGGCCAACAGACTAGAATTGTATTTGAATAATACCTCTAGAGCATCATCATTTGTAATTACCAAGCTCAAGAGGTAGTTACTATGTTCTACCATGACAACATTATCCACAACAGAAACGCCACCTGCGGATTCTTCGGTTTCTAAAGGACTAGTTGGATAATTTTCAAAAACTAGAATGCTGTCAAAAAACTCACCTTGTAGGCCTTTCCAACGCCTAATATCTGCCAAAGAAGAGTGTTGATACTCCCTTGCCTCGCTATGGCCATGTTGTAGGTTAGTGAGGAAATCGATTACTTTTTCCTCACCGTATAAATGAGCGCAAAGAGGGATAGTATTAATGTATAGACCGATTCGTTCAGCTGCATTCGGAAGATCAGTCGGTCGGCCTGAAACGGTAACGCCATACACTACTTCTTTTTTCCCAGTATAATAGGACAAAAGGATTGACCAGGCCGCTTGCATGATGGTGTTCACGGTCAGATGATGCTCCGTAGCATAGGATTGGATACGCTGTTTCAAATCGTCGGAAAAACGCAGGGTTAAGCGCTGCGTATCGAAACTACCTGTATTTCTTTCTTGCTGACTATCTACAAATGGGAGTAGGGTCCCTTCTTGAATATCTGCCAAATAATCTTCCCAGAATCTTTGCTGAGCATGAATATCTTTAGTGCGAAGGTATTTGATGTAATCTTCGTATTTGTCAATGGGTACGATGGGAAGGCGCTTTCCAGTCAAGTAGCATTGATAGGCTTCCAGAAATTCGCCAATGATCAATGGGAATGACCAGCCATCACTGATGATATGGTGATTGGTCCATACCATTTTATACTGATCGTTATCTACTTTCAAAAGGCTCGCCCGCATCAATGGGGGCTGTCCAAGGTCAAAACCCTTGGCCCGATCCTGCTTTAGATAGGCTTGAATTTTGCGGTCCAATGCGCTTCCCTGTAGATCGGTAAAATCGAGTCTTTCAATGGGCATGGGAGCATCATGGTACACGACCTGAAAGGGAGTAGCCATTTCCTTATAAAAGAAAGCACTTCTTAAGATGGTATGATTCTGTTGCAAATAGCCCCACGCTTTCGCAAAGCTCCGCTCGTCCAGTTGATAGAAATCACAGGAAAATTGGTTGATATAAGTCCCGGTAGCCTCTTCGTAAATACTGTGGAATAGCATACCCTCTTGCAGGGGGCTAAGTGGATATACAGATGCTACCCGATCACTCCGTTTTGCTGTATCACCCGGCAACTTGTTAGAAGAGTAGTACTTGACCAGTTCCGCTCTATTGCCTTGAATAAAGGTGGTCACGAAAGGCTGATCTTTCAGAATTGCCTGGATGGCTGCTGGCTTCATTTTATGATGTAGCCCCTTCAGCACAAGCTTCCCCTTCTTGACTTCCAATGCAAGATCCAGTTGGTTAAGTTGTCCAATAAATTGCTGTACGTTCATTTGACCCTTCATTTTATCAAATGGATAAGAAGTCTTCGTCTTCGTCCTCTTCATTTAGAAAAGCTTCAAGATCTTGATAGCTCACAGCACTATCAAACCCAAAATCAGAAGGCGTATGTTCGGTCTCTTTCTTGTTTTTGCAGTGTTCTATCAGCACCTTCAGTTCTCGTAGAAAAGAATTTGCTAATTGTTCAATTGTAGCTGCCTTAAACTGTAGATTAGAGTAGGAGCAGACGATTATTAATTGGCCTGCGGCAATGGAGCAGGTAATGGTCAGAGGCGTATCCATTTGATTGTTGGGGCTACTGGCATAACCTGTATTTTCTGCCGCACCGAGCAATGCTCCATCTGCCTCTAAGGCATTATCAAATTGCCCTAAGTAGTTGAATACAATATCCCATGCCACGACGCCGGCTAAGCGGGTTCTAACTTCCAGATCTAGATGTAAATATTTGAGTACCCCAAAACCAATCCCTTGGTCTGGTAGCTGTCTTAGCTGCTCCTTCACTGACTTGATTAAGTCTGCCTCCTTTTGCTGCGCGGGAGCCGCTAGTCCTACGGGATACATATTGGTGAACCAGCCAAGTGTTCTACTAACATCAAGTTTATTCGCAATGTCCACTCTTCCATGTCCTTCAAAGCCAATCACTACCTGATCAAATCCAGTCCAACTACATAAACAGCGACTCAAGGCGCTAAGTAGGATGTCATTGATCTGTGTATTGTAAGCATGATGCACCTGTTGCAGAAGATCTGAAGTCAAATTTTGATCCAATCGTGCTGCATATTGAGCTTCCTCCTTAACGAGTGGAAATTTAGAACGGGTGTTTTCTTTCGGTAAAGGTCGATACGCATTTATCGCTTGTTCCCAATAGGGCAATTGTCCTAAAAGCTTATCTTGAATAGCCAACTCTACCAAGGCTTCCTGCCATTGACGGTAGGAACTGGTCTTGGGGCGCAACTCCAAGGCTGCCCCCTTCTCTACCGCATTCAAAAGAAGCGTCATGTCTTCCAGCAAGATCCTCCAGGAAACACCATCAATCGCCAGGTGATGGATGACTATCAATAGACGATTATGAGTGATTTCAGCAGGAGTTTTGATCAGCACAAAACGAAACAAATCCCCTGCTTCAATAGCTAAGGTTTCCTGATAATGATTGCAAAGGTCTTCCAGCTCCTTGGGAAATCCTTCGAGAGATCTTGCCCTCCAATCTTCAAGCTGGAGCTGAGACGACTGATCACTATAATATTGTAACCACTCTCCACCTGCATTGGTGTATTGCAAGCGTAATGCATCATGCTGGGCTACTATCTTTTGTACCACTTCTGTCAATTGCTCCGGCGACAATTTCTTATCTATCTGAAGCAAGACAGCCTGATTGTAGTGATTGGGCTCATTAAAAGCCCGATCAAAGAACCAGGATTGGATAGGCGTTAGACCGACTGCACCACTCAGATTACCTTGTTCCGCTTCTATTTCTTCTGCACCCGTTTTCACATGAGGTGCTAATTCTGCAATCGTCTGATGCATGAACAAATCCCTAGGTCTGAGTGTGTATCCTGCTTGAGCCAGCTGACTCACTACCTGAATACTTACGATAGAGTCGCCGCCCAAAGAGAAAAAGTTATCAAACACACCTACTCTTTCTATACCCAGTAGGTTTTGCCAAGCTGTTACTAAGATTTCCTCTTCAATGGTTCTAGGTGGAGTGTATTCCTGCGCTGCCGTAGGAGCCAGGCTTGGCTTAGGCAAGGCCTCTTTATCTGCTTTACCATTAACGGTCAAGGGTATTTGTTCTAATGACATCCATATACTAGGCACCATATAATTAGGCAATCGCTCGCTTAAATAAGCTTCCAACCGCTTAGCATCTAGCGTATTGTTTGGCACGACATAACTTACCAATCTATCGTAGCCATTGTGATCTGGATGTGCAATGATGACGCAAGCATTAACTTCTTCATGAGCTTGTAGCACTGCCTCAATCTCCGCTGGCTCAATACGATGCCCTCGAATTTTGATCTGCTCATCCGTTCTCCCGAGATAAATCATGTTACCATCAGCTAACCAACGAACGCGATCTCCGGTCCGATACAATCGCTTCCCTTTACGGAAAGGATGCTGGACAAAACGGTCCACTGAAAGTCCGACCTTGTTTAGATATCCCCTGGCCAAACCGTCTCCACCAATGTATAACTCTCCCATTACTCCCCGGCCCACGAGATGCTGGGCCTCATCCATCACATAGACATCTGTGTTGAAAATGGGGTTTCCAATGGGCACACTATCCGTCATTTCTTGGCCTGGGCGGAAGAGGTGACAAATACAGCCCACAGTGGCTTCTGTTGGGCCATACTCATTATATATTTTAACCTTACCAGCAAAGGAAGCAGTCACTTGTTCTGCTAAACCCGTTGTCAACCTTTCTCCTCCCACGATTAAGGTTCTAACCGAGGACTCACTTAGGTCCATACCCGTCAAGAGACGTAGATGCGAGGGCGTTAGTTTTAGCGTATCTATCCTATCGTCTTGTAGTAAAGGAAGTAGATCTGGCTGACCTTCTTCTTTAGAGGCTGCTATCACTATTTGTCCTCCCGTAATGAGCGGAAGAAAGATTGAAGTAACCGTTAAATCAAAACCAATACTAGTATGTAAACCCATCGAAACCGTCAAATGGCTTGGATAAATTTCCCTACACCATTGCAGATAATTCGAAAGATTAGCATGCTCAATGGCGACTGCCTTGGGTTGGCCCGTGGAACCTGAGGTGTATAGTACGTAAGCCAATTGATTCGTTTCCGGTCCAATATTTGGAGTAGTAGCAGGAAAGGTGCGGATGTTTTCCGCCGCCTGATCTACGATTATCGTTTCTACTGATCCAAGGTCCATGACGGCAAGAGATATGGTGCTCGCGCTTATCAAGAAAGTCGCTTGGCTATCTTGCAGCAAATAGTTGGCTCTACCCATTGGATATTCAGGATCGATAGGTAGATAGCCAGCTCCACTCTTTAGCACGCCCAAGATGGCAATCATTAGATCGATGGATCGATCTAAGCAAATGGCCACTAAGGTGCTAGCTTGTACCCCTTTTGCCATTAGGTAGTGAGCCAGTTGATTGGATTTATGCTCAAGCTCCAGGTAACTAATTGCAGTATCACCTTGGCTCAAGCAGATAGCTTGTTGGTGGATAGCAACCTGCTCCCGAAATAGGTCAATAACGGTCAGATTGAGTTCATAAGGAGCAGGAGTAGTGCCTGCTAGCTTGAGGATTTCTTGTTCCTCGGCATCAGTCAGCAAACTAAATTGGCTGACAATAGTCTGCGGGTTCGAGACCAAAACTTGTAGGATTTCTTGATAGGCTCCCATAAACCTGGAGATGGTCTCGGTCTTAAACAGATCCGTACAATATTCTAACTCCAAATGGATACCTTCCTCTTTCTGGGTAGCTCGTAGGGTAAGGTCAAACTTAGCACTTACGGGAGCCTCTGCCACTGGATAACAACGCAAGCCTTCCATTGATTCTTCTGCTGTACTAGTAGTACCTGGTGTATTTTGTAGAACAAACATGGCTTGAAACAGAGGGCTTCGACTAAGATCTCGCTCCGGGTCCAGTCGTTCTACCACTTGCTCGAAGGGCACTTCCTGGTGTGCAAAGGCATTGAGTGTATCTTTTTTCAGCTGTCGTAAAAACGTTTCAAAGCTCCACGAGGGGTCTATTTTCGTTCTTAATACTATTGAGTTAATGAAGAAGCCAATTAAAGGCTCAATCTCTTGTAATTCACGGTTTCCGATCGCCGTTCCTACACTAATATCTTTCTGTCCGCTAAAGCGGTAGAGCAAGACTTTAAATGCTCCTAATAAAGTCATAAACAAAGTTGCTCCTTGTTCTAAGGATAGACGTTGCAAGTCTTTACTTAGACCCTGATCTAACATCAGCTTGAGTTCCGCCCCATTTGTACTTTGTACGGCCGGCCGTGGGTAATCCGTCAGCAGTTCCAATGGCTGAGCATCCCTAAGTCGTGCTTCCCACCAATCCAGCTTTTTGAGCATGATTTCATCGGTAAGATGCTTTCGTTGCCAAAGCGCATAATCTGCATACTGAACCGGAAGGTCCGCCAAGTTGGCTGGACGTGCCTCCAATCGACTATAATACAATTCAAAGAGTTCATCTACTAGAATAGACATTGACCAACCATCAGATGCAATATGGTGCATGACGATCATCAGCAAGTACCTATCTGCGCTTTGCTCAATAAGATATACACGCAAGGTATGGTCCTTGGAAAGATCGAAAGGACGATCCATTTCTTTTCGTGTCCAATCTTCCAGGGCTTGTGTCGTTCCAAAGGAATCCGCTTGTAGGTAGGCGAGTTGCCAGATCCCCTTGGGCAATATCTCCTGTCTGGCTATCCCCTTTTCTTGTTGATAGACCGTGCGTAATATTTCGTGGCGATTAACGATCTCGCTGAAAGCGAATTCGAAAGCCGAACGATCCAGCGGCCCCTCTAACTGCAGCAACATCGGTAGGTGGTAATGGACACTGCCTTCCAATTGGTCGATAAACCACAGGCGCTCTTGGGCAAAAGATAGGGGAATGAATTCAGGTCTTGGACCGACCTCGATCGGAGGTAAATCCAAACCTTGTTGCAAGGTATCTATATGGGCAGCCAAAGTAGCTACGGTGGAGCATTCGAAAATGGATATCACACGCACCGCTACTTGCAATTGATGCTTGATCGCAGCAATTACCCGCATCGCTAGAAGGGAATGTCCTCCCAACTCAAAGAAGTCTTCATCAATGCCAATACGTTCTCGCTGCAATAATTCCTGCCAAATTCCAAGCAATACTTTTTCTGTTGGTGTTCGTGCTTCCTTAAAGTTTGTCGTAGAGTTAGGCTGCTCTGAGCGTATAGATTCATAGTCGGCCATGAGTTGCTTCTCATCTACCTTATCACTTAGGTTGTGCGGAATGTTGTCCAGTATAATGAACTCCGTCGGCTGCATATGCTGTGGCAGCCCTTTCTTACACTTAGTCTGTAATCTCTTCAAGATCTCGGGAATAGTGATCAGTTGTAGATCAGTGTCCCCTCTATTTTCGTCCCTATTTTTGCGGTAGGCATAAATATTATAGAGATTGGTTTCCTGTAGCAACTTTTCTTGTTCCAAATGAAACTGAAAACCTTGTGTTTGGAGCAAAGCGGTTATCCTGGCTAGGTTACCCTCCTCATCATGGACCTCAATCACCATCTGCTGGATCTTGGGCCAATCTGCTTCCTTGACGCCTTGTAGCACATCCCATTCACTCCGCTCTACATCTATTTTCAGTAGGTCGATACGATCTATACCTTCGGAAGCTATAACATCGGATAAACTCAGTAATTGGCACCGATACTGTTCCTGCCGCATGGAACGTCCTACCAGTAGGTCAATATCTAATGCTTCGGTTTCTCTGGAGGCAGCCAATTGCTGTTCTAAGACGCTTTTCACATAGCGCTTATCTGCATTGAGATCCCCATATCGCCCCGACAACATAGTGTTTTCAGGATAGTGTGTAAAGGTGACCTCTTGTGCTCTATTGGACAATCCCGCCTTGAAAGCCTTTATTCGTTGATTTTCTCCATAAATCACGCTATTGGCTTGCAAAAGATCAAAAGTAGGTGGAAGCGGCTCAAATGCAAAGACTTGAGATTTGGGGTAGAGCAAGCTGACATACATGCTAAACACTCCAATATTGGCTCCAACATCAAATACTACGGCATCTTCTGGCAATTTAATGCCATGTTGTAGATAGCACTGCTCCGTAAAAATTTCATTATATAAAAAGAGTGTTTCGGATCGATTTTCCTGCAATAATGTAAGGCCGCCATCCAGCGTCATTAGTTTATCTTGCAAAGATTCATGCTGCAGTAAGTACGCCTGTATGCGCTGGTCTATTTCATTCAGGAATGACTTTCCTAATATTTTTGTTTGGAAATCGGGTGTTTCTTGCAGACTTAAGAAACACAGTAATTTATCGATGTTCTGTTCTGGCTGATGAATCTTCAGGTGGGCTTCTTTCACCCAGGATTCTTCTCTAAGAAAAGCCTCAATTTCCTCCAGTTCTACTCTTTGTCCACGGATCTTCACTTGCCTTCCAAGGCGACCCAAGAATTCCAAGTTGCCATTGGGCAGCCAACGCCCCAGATCTCCAGTCCTATACAAGGTATCACCCAGTAGTTCTTGAAAGGGATTATTGATGAATTGTTGAGCTGTTTTTTCCGCTAGCCCCCAATAGCCAGCTCCGACGCCTACTCCTGAGACACAGATCTCACCAGGTATGCCTATGGGGCATAAATTCAGATTTTGATCAAGAAGCACAATATTCATATTGGCTAATGGTCGCCCAATGGGGACCCTAGGGGTGTTAGGAGCAAGGGCATCTGTGATTTCGTATTGAGCCACATCATCGGAAGCTTCGCATGGACCGTAGCCATTCAAAATCCTTACCTCAGGATACATCGAACGCCATGCGTTAACGAGTTTCACGGGGACTTGCTCCCCTACCATCATAATCCATTGTAAAGTTGGCAATGGTAAAACGGTAGCATTTTGTTGCATGTACTCAACTAATCCCCATAGATAAGAAGGAACGAACTCGACGATGTGTACTTGTTCGGTATGGAGGCATTGTAGCAATAGTTCATAATCCAGTAGATCTACTTTATCAATAATCACCGTTGTACCTGACTTCAGGAGTGGTCCTAGGATCTGCCAGACGGAAATATCTGAGCCGATGCCAGCGCTTTGTAGAAAGTGGAAGCCATCAGGCAGGTCCAAAGCTTGATATTCGGCTAATATATGGTTCATGGCGCCATCATGTCTGGTTATCGCGCCTTTGGGTGTTCCTGTTGAGCCCGAGGTGTAGAGCATATAGGCCCAGCTTCCCAGCTCGTTTTGATTAGAACCATTTGTGCTAGAGGAAGCAACAATATCACTTGCATCTTTCAAGCAGTGAGTTTTGTCAGAGAGTATATCCCGTCCCTCTGCCGTCAACTGATCAACACATAGCAAGGCATCTAGCTTTAACTCCTCAAACTTGGACATGAGATCGCTCGAAGAAATCAAAAAATTTGTTTGGCTATCGCCCAACATTTTCTGAAGTCTTTCGCTCGGATTGTCCGTATCTAAGGGTACGTATACCGCACCGGCTTTTAGTATACCTAGTAGTGCCCCAACCAGGAAGGGGCTTCGTTCGAGATGGATGCCAACGAAAACTCCGGGCTTTACGCCCATATTTTCTAGCACATATCTAATCTGATTGGCATAGGCGTTTAGTTCATCGTAGGACCAACGTTCTGCTCGATGTACTACGGCCGTCATTGCTCCACTTCTCGCGGCAATACGTTCAAACCGTAGGTTTATTGGCTGATTATTTTGTAAGTCTACAGAACCTTCATTGAACCTTATCCCATTTGCTGCGGGAGCAGTCCCTAGCAGAATGGCTTGCTCCTGTTCATCTAGTAAATTCAGGTTCTCTATGGTTTGTTGAGGGTTGAGCACAATAGCCTCTAATAAGGTTTGATAGTGCTTAATCATCCGCTCCACCGTATGCCTTTCAAAGAGATCTGTACAGTATTGTACATTCAATTTTAGGCCATGATCATCCGCTTCCAAATCAAAATTGAGGTCAAAGGTGGCATATTGCTCTTCAATCGCTTCCGATTGCAAAGCCCCCACATCCTTGCCTAACTCTTGATTGGTACTAGTGGCATTGTTCAAAGTAAAAGTGACTTGGAATATTGGACTTCGACCTAGGTCACGCATCTTTGTTACCGTATCAACGATCTGTTCAAAAGGAAGCTGCTGATGAGCATAAGCATCCAGGGTAGTTTGCTTAAGCTGTTTCAGCAGGTCAACGAAGGTGGAATGCTCCACAAGCTGAGATCGAATGGCGAGCATATTGACGAAGAACCCAATCAGAGGTTGAGTCTCGACCTGTTGTCGCCCTGCGATGGGCGTTCCAACACAAATATCTCTTTGCCTGCTGTAGCGATACAGCAATATTTTAAAAGCTGCCAGCAGTGTTGTATATAAAGTGGTTTGATATTTCTGTGTAAGGTGCCGCAATCGGGCATAAACTTCCTTGTTGATGGATACATCTATGGCTGCGCCGCGAGTACTCTGGATATTTGGTCGAACAAAATCAGTCGGCAAATCCAGTGAAGGTACCTCCTCTAGTTGTTCGGTCCAATAGACCAATTCCTTGGCCAACACGTCTTCTCCTAAAAACTCTCGTTGCCATACTGCATAATCCGCATATTGTACGGGCAAGCTTGGGAGGTCAGCAGTCACTCCTTTCCGCAAGGCCTCATAGATCTCCGTAAACTCATGCGTTAAGATATTCATGGACCAACCGTCCGCAGCGATGTGGTGGATCACTAAAGCCAACTGGAATCGATTGGACTCTACTTCAATCAATTTAGCACGTAGCATATGGTCTTTGGCCAAATCAAAAGGACGGTCAATAAACTCCATGATCAACGCTTGGGCTGCTTGGGAGTTGGATAAGTCTGTAGCCATGGCTTTTTCCAGACACCATTGATCCTGCGGTAAAATAAACTGAAATGCCGTACCCGTTTCTTCTCGAAAAGTGGTTCTTAGCACTTCGTGTCGATTGACGATCTGTTGGAATGTCTGTTCTACCAAAAGGATATCCACCCCTCCTTCAAATGACATCACCATGGGAATATGGTATTGAACACTACCCTGTAGTTGATCAATAAAGAAAAGTCTTTCCTGAGCAAAAGAAAGAGGCAGTTTCCCTGATCTTTCAACAGCCTGTAGTGTAGGTAAAGCAGCTTGTGGCTGACGGTTTTCCAAGAGTTGGGCCTGGCTTTCTACGGTTGAATATTCAAATAAATCTCGTACTGCCAAATCCACTTCGAAGGCTTTACGCAATGCTGAAAGTAAACGAAGTGCCAACAGCGAGTGTCCTCCCAATTCAAAGAAATCATCCAAGACACTAATCTGATCCAACTGCAACAGCTCTTTCCATATGTTGATGATCACTACCTGATGTTCGGTTTCAGGCGCTACATATACACTTCGGTTGAGCGCTGTAGCATCTGGAGCAGGCAAGCGTTTTCTATCGATTTTCCCATTGGAATTTAGCGGCAATTCTTCCATTTCCATCCATACAGAAGGCACCATGTACTCGGGCAACTTGGTCTTCAAAAAGCTTTCGAACTGCTTCTTATCCATCCTCGTCTTCGGGACTACATAAGCAAGCAGACGAACCTGTCCAAACTTATCTTTTTTGGCCACTACCACACTGCTCTTGACTCCAGGACATTGGCTTAGTATCTCATTGATTTCACCTAGCTCAATGCGGTAACCACGTACCTTTACTTGATCATCCTTTCGTCCCAGGTACTTGATCTGGCCGTTTGGAAGCCAAGCCGCCAAATCTCCCGTTTTGTACAGGCGAGCCCCTTCCTTGAAAGGGTCAGGAATGAACCGATCTGAGCTAAGGATGGGACGGTTGAGGTAGCCGCGAGCAACCTGCACTCCACCGATATGTAACTCCCCAGGAACACCAACAGGAACCAGATTATCATGCCTATCAAGGATGTGTAATTGGGTGTTCCAGGTAGGCTCCCCGATGGGAACATAATCTTGCTCGTAGTAGTGCACTGGAGCCTCCCAAAAAGAGACTTCTATCGCAGCTTCGGTAGGTCCGTAAAGGTTGTAGAAACCAGCAGTGGGTAGAGCTGCTCTGAGTGTCCTGACGTGATTGGGTAGGACCGCCTCGCCACTACTGATCACTCGCTTAAGGCTTGAGCAAGCTCCCTTTGGTAATTCCATTAAGAAAGCTTCCAGCATGGAGGAAACAAAATGGATAGTGGTAATGGATTCTCGCTCCACTAGCTCACGTAAATAAACGGGATCTTTGTGCCCATTTGTGGAAGCAAAAACCAACCTAGCGCCAGCTAATAGTGGACTGAACAATTCCCAGACAGAGACATCGAAGCAGAAGGTAGTTTTCTGCAAGAAAACGTCCTCTTTGGTGAAATTGAAGTAATCCAAGCCCCATAGTAAGCGATTGACTACCCCTAGGTGTTCATTCAAAACGCCTTTGGGGCGGCCCGTAGATCCAGAGGTATAGATGACATATGCTGGATCATTAGGAGATAGCTGGATCTCCGGCGCGTTGGAAGATTGATCATATAATTGTGGATTTTGAAGATCAAGCAGTTTGATATCATTATTGTAGCTAATCTCAATCAACTTCTCAGCCACATCAGCCTGAGTAAGTACCAGACTGGCATTTATATCTGTTACAATAAATTCTATTCGCTCTCGTGGAAAGGCAGGATCAATTGGCACATAAGCCGCTCCCGCTTTCATGACACCTAAAATACCAACCATCATTTCAAGCGATCTATCCAAACACAAACCTACCAGTTCTCCTTTATTCACGCCTGCCTCTATCAGGCAATGGGCAAGCTGATTTGCTTTATTATCCAGCTGAGTGTAGGTAAGTACCTCATCCTCAAACTGAATCGCAATGGAATCTGGCGTTTCAGTAAGTTGTTGGTCAAACAGATCCAAGATAGTTGCTGGTGTATAGGTCTTTTGCGTGTCATTAAATGCGTGCAACAATTGTTGGCGTTCCGCATCAGTAAGCATTTCGATCTCAGACAGCAGGAGTTCTTCTCCCTTAATCATTTGTGTTAGCACTTGCTTGAAGTGACCACTGATACATTCTACCTGCGCTGCCTCCAACAAATCACTGTTGAAATCAAAATGAATATCTAGGGTTCGCGCTTGTGCTATGACTACAGTAAGGAGATAATTTGTGCGTTCATCCATTTCCACATTAGAGCCCTCCAGGGACTGTTCGCCCATTAGCTCATCTCCAACCGGATAGTTTTCGAAAACTAGGATACTATCAAAGAAATCCCCCTTAACCCCCTTCCAGTTCTGTATAGCATTCAAAGAAGCATACTGATATTCCCGAGCCTGGGTGTGGCCCTGCTGTAGGTTAACTAGCCAAGGCGCCACTTTGGCTTTCGCATCCACCGTAGCGCTAAGCGGAATGGTATTGATATAAGGCCCTACTCTATCCTCTGCATTGCTAAGTACAGGAGGTCGTCCAGAAACCGTTACGCCATATACCACATCTTTTTTCGCCGTGTAGGTAGAAAGCAAATAAGCCCAAACCCCTTGCATGATAGTATTGACGGTAATTCTATGTTTTGCCGCGAACTGTAGCAGTTCTTTTGTGAAGGCCACCTCAAAGTGTAAATTGATCTTTTCAATATGAATCCCTCCCCGGTTTCTTTCCTGCGAGGGAGTAAGGAATGGCAATAGGCTAGGTCCATCAACGGGAGACAGATAATCCTCCCAAAAGGCTTTCATCTGTTGGATATCCTGCTCTTCAATGTAACGGATATAGTCTTCGAACCGGTCTTCCTTTCGTACTACAGGGGCCTCCCCTTTTTGGAAGCGCTCGTAGTTTACCAACAGTTCTTCCATGATGACTGGGGTAGACCAACCATCCGTCAGGATATGATGACAACTCCAGATCAAGCGATGACGACGATCATCCAGCTTAAAAACGGTAACTCTTGTTAGCGGAGGACGAGTCAAATCAAATCCGCTTCTTCGGTCTTCTTCCATGAAAGCTGCAATAGCTGCAGCTTGCTCTTCTCGACTCAATGCACTGTAATCGATCTCTTGGAAAGGGATCTCTACTTTTTCGAATACGGCTTGGAGTGGGAGGGAAAAATCCTGGGCAAAAAAGGCCGTTCGCATGATTGAATGTGACTGCAAAAGTTGATTCCAGCTAGCCTTAAAAGCCGGCTGATCTAGATTGACAAATTCACAAACAAACTGATCAATATAGGCGCCCGAATTAGCATTGTAAAGACTGTGAAAGAGGATTCCCTCCTGTAAGGGGCTAAGTGGATATAAAGCCGTTATGCCCTGTTTAGCCAGCCCTAACTCTTCCATTCTTACCAAGAATGTATCTAGCTCCGTAAAATGCAGATGTTGGCTAAGTCCATAATCTGCTGGAGTAGGTTGGGGCACTTCCACTGAAGTAGTATGAGAAAGTAGTCCTTCTAAGTTTTGAATAAAACTAGTCGCGAGGCGCTTGATTGTACCTGCTTTGTATTGATATTTAGAATAATTCCAGCTCACCCTTAGCTCGCCTTCCACCACAAAGCAATCCACCATCAATTTAGCATCTCTACTATTTTCTACGCTCGATGCCTTTCCCGCACTTTCTCCCGCTTGGTGTAACCAGCTACCACTTTGAACGGCATTATCGATTTGTCCTAAGTAGTTAAACTCAATGTCCCAACATTGCGCACCTTCAAATTGGTTTCTTATATCTGCATTGGGGTGTAAGTATCTCAAAGCTCCATAACCGATACCTCGCTCCGGCAATCGACGGAGTTGCTCCTTAACGGATTTAATGATATTAGTACTAGAAGTGGAATCTTCCACGGATAGTAATACCGGATATAGATTTGTAAACCAACCTACCGTTCTGGACGTATCGATAGTGTCATCAATAGCTTCCCGGCCATGCCCTTCGAGTCCAATTACTACTGCGTCTTCCTCCGTCCAATCACAAAAGGTTTTCGCTAGAGCTGCCAACAAGAGATCATTGACTTCCGTTTGAAAAGCCTTATGTGACTCCTTCAACAACATTTTTGTATAGACAGGGGAGAGGTTTTCAAAAAGGGCGGTATAATCGGCCTTAAGGGGCTGTTTAGATTTATCTACAGGAAGCGGTTTATAGGTTTGATTGGCAGCAAGCCAATAGTCCAATTGTGCTTCTACCTTATATTGCTGGGCATAATCGGCCAAGGCCGCTGACCATTGTCTGAAGGAACTGGTTTTAGGCCCTAGATCAATAGCCTTACCTTCCGACAGTTGCTGCAGCGCCTGTTCAATATCTTCCACCAGAATACGCCAGGAGACACCATCCACAGCCAAGTGGTGGATACCAACGAAAAGCCGATTCAGCGGCTCCCCTTCAGGTGTTTTGATAAGGACAAATCTGCTAATCTCCCCTTTTTCAAGCTCCAGGCTTTCCTGATATCGATAGCAAACCTCAGGCACGAACCTGGGCAGTTCCTCTACCGCAATTTGTGAAAGATCTTCCACGGCCAGTTCCCCCAGATAGCTTCCGTATTCTTGCAGCCACTGTCCCTCCTTTTTATAATACTTTAAGCGCAGGGCATCGTGATGCTCCATCAAACGGGCTACTACCTTCTCTAGCTCTTGACTTGAGATGGCCTTGTCAACTCCCCAGATCAAAGCCTGGTTATAGTGATGGGGCTTAGCGTAAGCCAGGTCAAAAAAGCGTTGTTGTATGGGAAGCAGTGAAGCAGGGCCAGTTAGTAGGCCTTGCTCGGTTTGAATCTCGATGGCTTTATGCTGTACATTCAGCGCAAGTTCGGTAATCGTTTGAAACTCAAACAGATCTTTCGGTTTTAGGAATAGCCCCTTCTGACGGGCCCGACTTACTACCTGAATACTGATAATGGAGTCTCCGCCTAACTCAAAGAAGTTATCCTGTATGCCTACTTGTTTCGCTCCTAATAACTCTTGCCAAATATTGGCTAAGATCGTTTCTGTTTCAGAAACGGGCGCCTCAAAGTTTTCCTTTAGTTCCGTTTGCTGGCTGGGTGCTGGTAGTGCCTTTTTATCAACCTTTCCATTGACATTCAAGGGCAGTTGGGGTAATGCCACCCAAATGCCAGGCACCATATATCGCGGAAGGCTACTGCTTAAATAAGCCTCGACCTCTTTCTTTTGGAATCCGGTTTCCGCTACCACATAGGCTACTAGTTTTTTATGTCCTAGATCATCGACTCTGGCTATCACCGCTGCATCCCTGATCTCATCGTGTTGGAGCAGTAATTCCTTGATTTCTCCAAGTTCGATTCGATGTCCATTGATTTTTACCTGGTCATCCAATCTCCCCATGAAAACCAATTCGCCCGTTGAAGACCAATAGCCGAGATCACCGGTTTTATATAATGTCCCCTTTTCTTCAAAAGGATTGTCTACGAATGATTGCGCTGTGCGTTCGGGTAAGTTTAAGTAGCCTCGTCCTACACCAACTCCTGCTACTCCTATTTCACCTGGAACCCCTACTGGACAAAGCCGATAATCCTCATCAAAAACATAAAGTCGCATGTTTTGTACTGCCTGACCAATCGGCATCCGTTCATCCGTTGGGGACTGTCGCATAATATGTAGGGTAATGTCATCGGCAGCCTCAGCTGGCCCATATGCGTTGACCAAAGGAATTTCAGGGAAGTGTGCAAACCAACGATTGGCTAGCTCCACGGGGAGTGCTTCCCCTGTAACGAGTACATAAGTAGTAGCAGAAAGATTGAGTTGTAAGAAGCCCGGTTGGGCGAATAACAGATTCAAATAAGACGGCACCAACTGAACGTGGGTAAGTTCATCTCGCTGCCAGTTATTCATAAAGCGCCCGGGTTCCATTACCGTGGCTTGATCATAAATATAAGTTGTACCTCCGGTAAGTTGGGTAGTAAGAAACTGCCAAACTGAAATATCAAAACTCTGAGAGGCGTTCTGCAATATCCTACTCGTTTCGTCAATCTGCAGTTCATCAATCATAGCATAGAGGTGATTTAACATCCCCTCGTGCTCAATCATCACCCCTTTCGGTCTTCCCGTAGACCCGGAAGTATAAATTAAATACGCAAGATTGCTCATATTCACCATTGATTCAACAGGGGTAGCAGGGTACTGCTCAATCAAAGGCCAGTCTCGATCCAATAAAACGAGTTCGGTATTTTGCAATCCTTCCAAGTGTGCTTTTTGTGGTGTCATTCCAATCATAATCGGTGCACCACTGTCTTGCAGCATATGGTTGATCCGGTCAATTGGATAAGTAGGATCAATGGGTAGGTAGGCTCCGCCTGCTTTAAATACACCCCAAATCGCCAACAGGAAATGCGGCGACCGATCCATACACAAGGGCACTGGACATTCCACTCCGATGCCTTTTTCTCTAAGAAAGTGAGCCAGGCGATTGGATCTTTCATCTAAGTCCTGAAAAGTCCAACTTTCCTTTTCTCCCACTACGGCCAGCGCATGGGGCCTATTTCTGACTTGTTCCGCAAAGCAATCAATGATCGTCTTTGTTTTCAAGTAAGGAACGGCGGTATCATTGAAATCAAACTTGAGCTGTTGTACCTCCTCCGGTGTCAACAATTCAAGTTCGGCCAACTTTTGTGCTGGCGAGTCGATAATCTGTCTCAGGACAAACTCAAAATGTCCAGCTATCAAGTCCGCAAATTGCTCTTCTAGCAAATCATCATTGTATAGAAATTGTATGTTTAATGTTCTTCCATAAGCTACCGTAATTTCTAGCAAGTAATTAGTTCTCTCATCTACTTCCACATCTCCCCCATCCAGCGTTTGGTCGTTCACCAGATCATCTCCAACGGGATAGTTTTCAAATACGATAATGGAATCGAATAAATCCCCTTGCCTATTTTGCCACTTCTGGATCGTACTCAGGGCTGTATACTGAAATTCTCGTGCTCGGGTATGTGCTTGTTGAAGATCATTGAGCCAAGTGGTAATGGACTGTTCCTGATCAAGCGCAGTACAAAATGGAATGGTATTGATATATAGACCTACTCTTTCACTAGAGCGTGCTAAATCTGGTGGCCTACCAGATACCGTTACACCAAAAACAACATCGTTTTGTGCTGTATAGCGAGAAAGCAAATAGGACCATACCCCTTGCACGATCGAATTGATCGTTAGGTGGTTCTGTTGTGCATAGGCTTCGATCCGTTCACTGAAGGTTCGGTCAAAGCTCAGTTCTTGTTTTTTGATACTAGCTCCCCCTTTATTTCGGTCAATATTTTCTTTAGTGAAGGGAAGTAGGCTAGGCCCGTTGATATTGCCCAAATAGCTTTTCCAGAAAGCTTCTTGTTCTTTGGCATCTTTTGATTCGATATACCTAATGTAGTCCTCGTATCGGTCTTCGACTAAAGCCGGGATAGGGCGATTTTCTAGGATAGCTTTATAGCAATCTATCAATTTGCTCATCATAACCGGTGTCGACCATCCATCGGTAAGTATATGATGGTGTGTCCAAACCAATCGATATCGTTGTGCATCTAGCTTAAATAAGCTAATTCTCATCAAGGGTGGTTCCTTGAAGTTGAACCCTTTCGCTCGGTCCTTCAACAGAAAGCTTTCCAGCCGTTGTCTTTGGGCTTGCTCGGAAAGCCTGGATAGATCGTGTACTTCAAATGGCAATTGTACTCGCTTAAAAACCGCTTGTAAGGGAAGATCAAATTCTTCGTAAAAGAAAGCAGTCCGCAAAATACTGTGGCCACTCAAAAGGTAATCCCAAGACTTCTGAAAGGCAGTGACATTAAGGTCCGTAAAGTCGCAGCTAAACTGGTTTAGATAAGCAGCGGCATTCCCATCGCCATTGTAAAGGCTATGGAAAAGCATGCCTTGCTGTAAGGGGCTTAATGGATAGACTGCTGAAATATTATCCGAGCGTTTCCCTTTCAGCGCAGCTTTGGCCTTACTTTCTTGACTAAGGTGTTTCAGTAATTGTCCTCGGTTGGATTGAATGTATTGAGACACCTCATCGTTTCGCCCTAAAATGGCTTTTATCTCCTTGGGAGAGAGTTTATGAGAATACCCTTTAAGGGTCAATCTTTCTTGATAAACTGCCAAGGAGAGATTAAGCTGATTCAGCTTTTCTATGAATTCTTGCGTGCTCATGTATTACCTATTATCAGGCTATGGAAATGTATAGGATTGGGATTGCATATTGCTTTCCCCAATACTATCCAGGCCATTGATCCATCCAAAGAGAATCATGGGAATAGTAAAGGGTAAAATGTTCGCTAAAAAAGGCTACTTCATTAACTCACGTAATTCAGATATGACTTGTAATATGGGAATATGTATTTGGCAGGTATTCCACCGCCCACGCCGGCTAAACATAGGCTATTGTAATAGATATTTTGCTTTGGAGCGCCTTTAAACCAAGACATGACGCCCTTCCAGGCACTGGATGTAGTGTGCCAGTCAATATTAAAGGAAATAGATAAGCTAAGGCCGTGTACCTGGTGTAACATTCCTGAAGGGATATAAAGTATATCACCGGGTTCGAGAATTACCTCTAGTGGTTCAATACCTTTCGCAAGGGGAAAGCGCTTATAATCGGGGTGGCTGGGGTCGAATTTAGCCCATCGCCATCCCTCCATATAACATAGATCCTTTTGCTCCGCAGGAATGAGAATAAAACGCTTTCTTCCTACTACCTGAAAAAATAGATTGTGTGTACATAGGGTGTCAAAATGTAAAGGCGTGAGGCTTCCCGTTGCGCCCATAAAAAATTGAATATAGTTATGCCAGTTGGGCCAATACCACTTCGGAAAGAGATGGGTTGGGAAGGGTTCAATATCCTTTACAAATTGTGGAAACAGATAGAAAAAGGGGACATCATGCAAGTATCCAGGGTTATCTGGAGTCTCTCCATTATTGAGTTTTGCTTCATGTAGCTCCAAAAGTTGAATGTATTCACTGGTGAGCATCGGTACCCGTTCACCTTTAGAAACATCACCCATTTTTACTGCCAATTTAAGGCCACCTTCATTTTCTTTGAAGTAATCCGAATTCCAGTTTAAGGCACTCCATTTGTCCGTTAGCCCTCTAATCAAGACCGGCTTTTCCGGGCGAACAAAATCCTGATAGAAACGATTTCTGTCCATGTTGGAGACGATGGGAACTTGCTTGATCGGTGTCTTGGCTAAGGTAGAATTATTTGAAAGTATCATAATGAGCGATTTAGCGATATGGATGATCTAAGAAGCTATGCTGTGACAGTGTAAGAAAATTAAACAAACAAAAAGTCATCATCTGATTCCGCTCCCTCTTCTTCAATTTCCAAGAAGGCTTCCAACTGTTTGTTGCTTACCTTGTCTTGTAGTCCAAAATCGGAAGGGGTATGTTCCGTACTTTGCTTATTAACACAATGCTGGATCAAGTCGGATAGAGTATCCAGGTATCTGGCGGCCAAGGTAGCGATGGTACTTTCTTGATATTGTAGCCCTGAGTAACTGAAAGCTAGGGCTAACTCCCCACCATTAACGGAAGCATTAATCTCAAGTCTGGAGCCAAACCTATTCTCTTCAGCTACCATTTCTCCAGGATTTTCCGCAGCCCCACCTAAACCGTCATTCTTGATCGCATTATCGAATTGTCCGAGGTAATTGAATACAATATCCCAAGGTTGTTTCAGGGCCAAGCGCTGACGAATAGTAGGATCAGGATGAAGATACTTCAAGGCACTGTAGCCCATGCCCTTATCTGGAATCTGCCGTAGTTGCTCTTTGACGGTCTTGATCAGTTGCCCTTCTGGCATTCCTTGTCCACAACTCAGACTAGTTGGGTATAGATTCGTAAACCATCCGATCGTGCGCGATACGTCAACTTCCTCGCTGATACTCTCCCGACCATGGCCTTCCATACCGATCACCAGTTGCTGCACTCCAGCCCACTGACCAATCGTTTTCGCTAAGGCACTAAGCAGAAGATCGTTTATTTCGGTGTTATAAGCTCGATTAGCATTCATGACCAGGTGCTTCGTTAAATCTGTAGGCAAGCTGGTTTTGTACACAAATAGATCTTTCTTGGCTGAGATAGCATCTGGGGCTTTATCAACTGGTAGTGGTCTATAGCCTGCCACGATATTCGTCCAGTATTCTGTTTGCTCCGACACCCATGGTGAAGACGCAAAGTCATAAAGGGCTTGGTGCCATTGTCGATACGAACTACCTTTGGGACCCAGGTCAATAGCTTGGCCTTGCTTCAATTGCTCTAGTGCCCGCTGCAGATCATCTAGCAAGATTCTCCAGGATACACCATCGACTGCTAAGTGATGAATGACCATGAAGAGGCGATTACTTTGTTCTGCCTCGGGTGTTTTCAATAGTACGAATCGGTAAAGTTGGCCTGCCTCGATATCTAGGCTTCGTTGGTAACGATCACAGCACGCCGAAATACTTGCCATGAGTTTGTCTGACGCAACAGCTTTCAGATCGTCTACCCGCAGCCCTTCATTAATACTAGTGTTATAAGATTGTATCCAGTGCCCTTCATTCATCGCATAGGACATTCGCAAACAGTCATGTTGTTCAACTATGGCCGTTACCAGAGCGTCCAACTGCTCTACCGTAATCGATTTATCTAATTGCAGTAGTAAGGCTTGATTATAGTGATTATGTACGGGGTGTTCTGTATCAAAAAACCATTGTTGGATAGGCAGTAATGGGACCTCCCCCGATAACAAGCCTTCCTCTGTTTTGACATTGGCGGATCCAACTTTCAGCACATTGACCAATTCGGCAATGGTTTGATTTTCGAACATATCTGCTACCTGGAATTCCAAGCCTTCATGATGCGCTCGACTCACAGCTTGTATACTAATAATCGAATCTCCACCTAATTCAAAGAAGTTATCGTGAATGCCAACTTTTTCAAGCCCAAGTAGGTCCATCCAAATAGCGGCCAGTTTACGTTCCACCTCCGTCGATGGAGCCACATAGGTAGCATGATCCTGCCCACTCGCTGCTGCTAGCAAGGCTTTTTTGTCAACTTTCCCACTATTCGTCAACGGTAATACCTCCAGTTCTTGCCATTGTGCAGGTAGCATATAAGAAGGCAACCTTTCCGCTAGATAGTCGGACCAGGAAACCTCCTGAGCAGTAGGGAGTGGAACTACGAAGGCATACAGTCTATATACTCCATTCTCTTTCTGGGCGATCACCGCACAATCCAATACATTTGGTGCAGCGCGTAGTACATGTTCAATTTCACCCAGTTCAATGCGGTATCCTCTAATTTTGACTTGTTCATCTCTTCGGCCCAGATAAGCTAGATTACCATCTGGCATCCAGGAAACCTGATCCCCAGTCTGATACAATCGCTTACCCGGATTAAATGGATCTTTAGTGAAACGTTCTTGGGTGAGTTCCACTTGGTTGAGATAGCCTCTAGCCAATTGTTCCCCTCCTACGAACAATTCTCCTTCCACGCCAATCGGACTTAATCGGTTGGCATCATTTAAAACAAAGGCTTGTACATTCGTAAGAGGCTGGCCAATACTGGCTTGTCTTGAGTTCGAGATAGGTTCATCTGTCAAAGTAACACAGACGGTATTTTCAGTAGGTCCGTAGGCGTTGATTACGCGGACGCCTTTCTCTTGCAGGCGTTGGGTGATCGCTACATTTAAGGGTTCTCCAGCCGACACAAGTGTTCGCAGTCCCCATAGCTGTTCTTCCATAGAGATTTGGTAGGAAGGCGGTAGCGTAGCAACTTCTATTTTTTGTGTCGCAATGAGGTCGCCCAGTCGCTGTGCAGACAATAGAGTATCCGACTCAGGTATGATCAGTTGACTACCACTCGCTAGAGCCGTAAATATCTCAGAACAAGAAGCATCAAAACTTATAGATGCAAACTGTAACATCTTAGTCCCCTCAGTCAAGCCAAAGGCTTTGATTTGATTAAGGCTCAAATTCAACAAACCCCTGTGTTCAATCAAAACGCCCTTAGGCCGGCCCGTAGAACCCGAGGTATAGATCATATAGGCTAGGTCCTCGCTGGTCAGCTTCCTCGCTGGCGTATCGGTGGGGTAATGAGCAAAGGTCGTTTCGTAATTGGATAGGTTGACTACCTTCCGATCTGGTGTTTCAGCAATAGAGGTATGATTCGCTTCATCTACCAGTACCAGTCCGCTTGCACTATCCTTCAGCAAAAATTCCTTACGTTCCTGTGGATAGTTTGGATCAATCGGAACATAGGCGGCTCCAGCTTTTAAGATACCCAATATGCCCACAATCATATCTATAGAGCGATCTACACATAGGCCGATCAGTACATTGGATCGTGCTCCTTGCTCCATCAAATAATGGGCAATCTTATTGGATTTTTCCTCGAGTTGTCGGTAGGTCAGTTGCTGATCCTGGTATTGTAAGGCAATGGTATCAGCTTGCTTTGCAAACTGTTCCTCGATCATGGCGAGGACGGTATTATAATTTGAAAGCGTCTTTGTTTCTCCACTAAATTGGTTGAGTATTTCAGACTTTTCTACTTCGCTCAACATAGGTAGTTCTAACAAAGAGGTACGAGGATTGGCCACCACTGATCGCATCAACTGCTCAAAATGGTGTCGGAAGCGAAGCATGGTTTCCGGTTTGAAGAGCTCCTTTCCATAGGTCATTCCGATGGAAAGCCCTTCCTCAGATTCATGTACCATCAAGTGCAAATCAACCGTCGCACTAATAGCCCCTCCCTTTTCAGAATATAAGATGAGATCTTCCATCTCCACTTTGGCACTAGGGGGAACGTTGTTCAACCCAAAGACTACCTGGAAAAGTGGACTTCTACTCAAATCTCTCTCCGGATCTACTCGGTCAACCACTTGTTCGAAGGGAACTTCTTGATGGGCATAAGCGTCGAGGGTGCTTTTCTTAACCTGTGACAAAAATTCTTCAAAGCTTGGATTGGCGCTTAGATCACTTCTCAGGGCTAAGTTGTTGAGGAAAAAGCCAATCAAAGGTTCAATTTCCTTTTGCTGTCGGTTTCCTATAGGAGTCCCCACACATATATCAGGCTGACCGCTATGGCGATATAACAATACCTTAAAAATCGCTAACATGGTCATGAAAAGGGTAGCACCATGATCTTTAGCCAATTGCTTAAGATCGTGCATGAGCGCCGCATCCACTTCAAACTCTAACACTTCCCCTTTGGTGCTATGTAGAGCAGGCCTTTCAAAGTCAAGTGGAAGATGTAAAGGAGTTACTCCTTTCAATTGTTCTTCCCACCAATTCAACTTTTCTGCCAAGACAGCATCTGTCAAATTCTGACGTTGCCAGATGGTATAATCGGCATATTGAATGGGTAGAATTGGTAATGTCGGAAGCTGGTTTGACAGCTGGGCTTGATATAGTTCGGTCACCTCTTTGATCAGGATGCCCATGGACCAACCGTCTGCTACGATATGATGTAAAATCATCAGTAGAATATGGTCTTCCTCTGCTACCTTAATTAAATGGGCGCGTAACATATAGTCCTGCGTGAGATCAAAAGGACGTAGCTGCTCAGCTTCTAACCAGGCGCTAAAGGCTGTTTCATCTCCGAAGGTTTCCTGCTGATATTGTGATAAGGACCAATCTTCTGCTGAACGAATCCGCTGAAAAGCCTCTCCCTGTCGTTGGTCAAATACCGTCCGCAGTACCTCATGACGCTCCACCAGCTCCTTAAAGGCTGACGCTAAGGCGGAGACATCTAATTGTCCCTTCAGACGTAGTACACTAGGCATGTGATATTGGACACTTCCTTCCAGTTGATCTACAAACCAAAGTCGTTCTTGAGCAAAAGACAAAGGAACGTCTTCATCCGCATGCGGAGTGGCAGTGATCGGCGGCAGACCTGAACCCGTATGTTGTGTATCTACAAAACCTGATAGTTCTCGCAAACTAGGATAAGAAAAGATCGACTCTATATCCAATTCCACCTGTAAGGCTTCTTGTATGGCTACGATAACACGAACTGCCAGTAGGGAATGACCACCTAAATCGAAGAAACTATCTTCCATTCCTACAGTATCAATTCCCAACAACTCCTTCCATATATTCGCAATAGCCTTAGCAGTGTGGCTTTCTGGTTCTGTATAGGTCTTACCTTCCACTTTACTATTAGCAAGCTTTGAAAGTTCTTGTTTATCTACTTTACCATTCGCTAGTAATGGCATACTCTCCAGCAAGTTCCAGTGGGTTGGGATCATATATTCTGGAAGCTGCTGCTTTAATTTGAGCACCATTTCTTCTAAATCCATCGCACTTTCGGGGACCAAATAGGCAGTTAATTGTTGATTACTTTGCTCATCGGTAGTCAGTAATACGGTGCAGCTATGGACACTATCCAATTGAAGAATAGCTTGTTCAATTTCACCCAATTCAATCCGATATCCTCTGAGTTTCACCTGGTCGTCTCGTCTTCCAATAAACTCCAAAGATCCATCCGATAAACGGCGCGCCAAGTCCCCGCTGCGATACAGCTTTCCTAGATCGTACTGCTTAAACTGCTCATGAGTCTTCTCTACTTGGTTGAGATAACCTCTGGCTACCTGTGCCCCCCCGATATATAACTCACCGATCACGCCAATGGGCGCTAAATTTCCATTTTCATCAAAGATATAAGTAGCGACATTTCGGAAAGGATGCCCAATACTTACTTTACCATCTGCTGTAATTGGTTGTAAAGAAATACTAGCCGCTACGGTATTTTCCGTGGGGCCGTAGCCATTGTATACTTGTACTCCTGCTTCTTGTAGCCGCAGGGCGAGCTGGCTATCCATTGCTTCACCAACTGAAACAAGGGTTTTCAGATTGGTGAGATAAGGCTCTACAAATTGCTGGTAAGAGGTAGGTAGCGTAGCAAAATCTATTTCTTTTAATAAAACGCCCATTTTCTCGCTGGACAGAATCGTGTTTTTATCTGGGATCACCAGCGTACTACCTGTGCATAGGGCCACAAAGATCTCGTAAGCCGCTGCGTCGAAGCTAACCGAAGAAAACTGTAGTACCTGGGTATTCGTCCCCAGTGGCATAGTTTCCATCTGGTTAAACATCAGGTTAGCTAATCCCCCATGCTCAATCAAAACGCCCTTCGGTTGTCCGGTAGAGCCTGAGGTATAGATCACATAGGCTAAATCTGCGGCTTGTAAATTCGTTGAGCACTGCTCAGCAGATTCGATCAATTCCAGTGCGTCCAAGTTTACTAGAGCGACGGCAGGATCTGCCTTAAACAAGGACTCATTGGCCTCATCGCTAAGTACCAGCAAAGCTCCACTATCTCTCATCATGTAGTTGATCCGAAATTCAGGATAGGCTGGATCAATCGGTACATAAACTCCGCCGGACTTGATAATCCCAAGAATGGCTACAATCATATTGATTGAGCGATCCATGCAGACGGCCACTAAGCTACCTTTTACAAGACCCTTTTGCTGTAAATAATGAGCCAACTGATTACTTAAAGCATCGAGCGTTTCATAGCTAAGGGATTGCTCTTGGAATTTGATGGCCGTAGCCTGTGGCGTTTCCTGCACACACGCCTGAAATAAGTCCAATACCGTCTGTCTTTCTGGGAATGCCTTAGCCGTGTCGTTAAAGGCGTAAATCAGCTGATGCTCCTCGGCAGGGCTCAACATTTTCAGTTGACCTATTTTCTCCGTCGGGTGTTGTACGATAGCCCAAAGTAACTGCTCAAAATGTTGCAGTAACCGTTGTATCGTATCCGAGTTAAACAAGTCTTGGCAATAGGTTAATTTAATGCCTAATCCATCGGCATATTCCTCCATATTTATGTGGAGATCCACCGTAGAATGGATCAGATCTGATTCTTCAGAACGGAATTCAAGTCCATCCAATTCTACCTTAGAGGCGGCAGGCGTATTATTGTACATAAATACCACCTGAAAGAGTGGGCTCCGACTTTGATCTCTTACTGGATCAACTCGTTCAACCACCTGTTCAAAAGGTACTTCTTGTCTCGAGAAAGCCTCCAAAGCATCCTCCTTAACAGCGTCGAGCAGGTCCGCAAAAGATGGATTTCCACTTAAGTCTGTTCGGAGGGCCAAATTATTCAGGAAAAAACCAATTAGTGGTTCTATATCTTTTTGAGTACGATTGGCAACAGGGGTACCAATGCAAATATCTGTCTGTCCTGTATAGCGATAGAGCAATACTTTAAAGCCTGCAAGAAGGGTCATGAATAAAGTTGTACCCGACTGTTGTGATAATGCCTTCAATTGGTTCAGTAGATCCAGGTTGTAGCGCCTACTATAGCGAGCGCCTTTAGTGCTTTGAATGGCCGGGCGCGGGAAATCCGTTGGCATATCAAGTGGCTCCGTATCCGTCAATTTACCAGCCCACCAATCAAGCATACCCTCCAAAATCTCCGGTCTGAACTCCTGACGCTGCCAGATGGCATAGTCCGCATATTGTGTAGGCAAGGGGCTAAGAATCGTCGCTCTTCCCACCTGCTTCGCTCGATACAGTTCCGCCAGCTCATCAATTAGGATGGCGTTGGACCAGCCATCGGAAGCAATGTGATGCAATATTAAAACCAGGACGTGCTCCTTTTCTGATCGTTCTAGCATATGGACTCTTATCGGGAAATCCTTCGTGAGATCAAAAGGTCGTTTAATCTCTTCCTCCAGCCAATGCTCCCATGCTTGCTTACTGCCAAAATCTGCTTGCCTCCTCCAATTAATTGCCCATTGTTGGGGCGCCAATATTTGCTGATAAGGCCTGCCTTCCTGCTGTAAATAGACCGTACGTAAGATTTCGTGCCGGGCGATAATTTCCTGGAAAGCATAATCGAATACAGGTTTATCCAGGTCCCCTAATAGGCGTAACACCATGGGAACGTGATAATGGATACTTCCCTCCAATTGATCAATAAACCACAATCGTTCCTGAGAGAAAGACAAGGGGATTAAGTCTGGTCGAAGCTGTTGACCAATGTTGGAAATCTCCTCTTCTACTGATTGTTCGCCAAGGTAAGCGGCAAAGTCTTCTAGGACCGGATACTTAAAAACGGATTGTATATCTAGATCGATATTGGCCGCTTCTTTGATGGCTACGATGACTCTTACTGCCAAGAGTGAATGCCCTCCGAGATCAAAGAAATTGTCCTGAACTCCAACCTCCTCTATTTCTAATAAGTCAGCCCATATTTGGGCCAATATCTTTTCATATCTACTAGTAGGGACTGTTTGTTTTTTAGATTGTGTAGGAGCCAGTTCCAGCTTTTCAAGGGCCTTGCGGTCTACTTTACCATTATCTAGGAGTGGTAAGGTCTGTAGCTTCATCCATACGGCTGGCACCATGTAGTCTGGCAGACTAGCTCTGAGTTCTTTGTTAATCTCTTCGAGCGGCTTATTATCCTCCAGAACGATGTAACCGGATAGAAATTTCTGACCTTTATCATCTTGCTTTGCGAGGACGACGCAACTGGTCACGCCGAAGATTGCGGTAGTCGCTTTCTCTATTTCTCCCAACTCTATTCGGTTACCTCTAATCTTAACTTGGTGATCTGCTCGGCCGGAAAATTCGATACTCCCATCTAGTCTTCGGCGCGCCAAATCGCCCGTATGGTAAAGCCTTTGGCCATTCTCCGTAGTTCCAAATTTTTGTTGACTAAGCTCAGGGCGGTTAAGGTATCCGCGGGCAATTTGCATCCCTTCGATACAGATTTCTCCTTTTACTCCAATTGGCACCAGTTGACCAAATTCATCCAGAATATGCACTTTGGTATTCGGAAGTGGCGTTCCCATACTTACTTTACCAAACTCATCAATAGGGTCCTCCGATTCTGCCACGCCAATGGTGGACTCCGTAGGCCCATAGCCATTCACCACTTTCACTCCCTCATTTATCAGTTGTTGGGTGAGCGTGGGGTCCAAGGCCTCACCAGCGGAAATTAAGGTATCTAAGTGGTGCAAACCTGCTTCTACAAACTGCTGATAGGAAGTAGGCAAAGCCGCAAAGTTGATTTCTTGCAATAAGGTTTGCATCTCTTCCGCAGAAAGTATGGCCTCTTTCGTAGGTATCACTAAGGTACTACCCGCCACTAAGGCGATGTATATTTCATAAGCTGCACCATCAAAACTTACCGAAGCAAACTGCAAGACTTTATCTTTTGTTCCCAGCCCAAAACGCTCTACTTGATAGTAGATCATATTAGACAATCCCGCATGTTCGATCAAGACACCTTTGGGTTTACCCGTGGAACCAGAGGTATAAATGACATAGCATAGATCCTTTGGCGTTGGAAGCTGTGTTGGCCGCGCTGTAGAAAGGCTTGCTATATCTACTTGATCCAGCAAGAGCACCTGTAGCGCTTCATTAGAAGGTAGTTTATCAACTAAGTCTGATTGACTAAGGGCCACAGGAGCCAAGCAATCAGCTAGTATATATTCAATTCTTTCTGCGGGAGCTTCGGGATCTACAGGAACATAAACCCCTCCCGCTTTAAGGATACCTAACATGCCAACGATCAGCTCAACAGACCGTTCTAGGCACAATAGCACCATTGTTCCTTTCGTCACCCCTTGTTCCTGCAATAGGTGAGCTACTTGATTTGACCTTTCATCCAGCTGTTGATAAGTGATAACTTGATCTTCAAACTGTATAGCAATGGCGTCAGGCTGAGTATTAGCCTGGTCGATAATAAGATCTACGACCGTTTCGTTTAGGACGGGAGCATCTGTATTGTTGAACTCTTCCAGTAATTGAGTTTTCTCTGCGGCTGATAACATTGGTAAATCCGCAATCTTCTCCTTTGGGTTTCGTACAATAGCCCGAAGCAATTGCTCGAAATGAAAGCCCATTCTTTCAATGGTTTCCGGTAGGAAAAGGTCTGGCCCATAGGTCATGACATATGACAATCCCTCTTCCCGGTCTTCGACCATAACGTGTAGGTCCAGTGTAGAACTTACAGATCCAGGTTGTTCCGGACAAAGTGTCAAACCATCCAGATCAATCTCTTTGGCGGTAGGAGTATTATTAAGTACTAGGACCACCTGAAATAAGGGGCTACGACTCTGATCACGCTCGGGATACACTTTATCAACCACCTGTTCGAAAGCCACTTCTTGTCTAGCGTAGGCCTCCAGCGTATCTTCCTTAATCTTTGCTAGGAGTTGATCAAAAGCTGGGTTGCCATCTAAATCTGTGCGTAGGGCCAGGTTATTTAGAAAAAATCCCATCAGAGGCTCGACTTCTTTCTGGGGACGATTGGCCACCGGTGTACCGACACAGATATCAGATTGACCAGAGTAGCGGTACATCAACACCTTGAAGACACTGAGTAAAGTCATAAATAAGGTGGTACCCGTTTCTTTGGACAAATTTCGCACTTGCTCGCTGATATCTTTATCTAGCTGAAATCTGCTACGAGCTCCTCTAGTGCTTTGAATGGCAGGACGAGGAAAATCCGTTGGTAGATCCAAAGGCTCCACCCCTTTCAATTGGCCTTCCCACCAAGCCAGCTTTTCAGCCATAAGCTCATCCGTCAGGTACTTTCTTTGCCAGATCGCATAATCCGCATACTGAATATCCAGCGCCTCCAAATTAGGCACGCGTTTAGCCATCTTCGCTCGATAGAGTTCAACCAATTCATCCACTAGAATCGCCATCGACCAACCATCAGAAGCAATATGGTGCAGCACCATAACCAGCACATGCTCATCCGGAGTACGCTGTACTAGGATAGCCCTTAGCATATAGTCATTGGCTAGATCAAAAGGTTGATTCACAAAGTTTGATAGGGCAGCCTCCCAGGAATGACCATTCATGAAGTCGGCAGTAGACAATAGCGGCATCTGCCACTGATCAGCAGTAAGCATCTGCTGGTAGCCAATCCCTTTCTGCTGATAATACACGGTACGTAAGACCTCATGCCTATTGATAATTTCTGCAAAAGCTTCCTGCAAAACGGCAGGGTTTAGATCTCCTTCCAACCGCAGCACACTAGGCATATGATAATGTGTGCTACCTTCCAACTGATCAATGAACCATAAGCGCTCCTGTGAGAAGGAAAGTGGAATGTGATTTTCCCTGGCCTGCTTGGTAATAGGAGGCAAAGAAGCCCCTTTCCGTTGTGTATCCAAGAAAGCCGCAAAATCACCTAGTAAAGGATAACTAAAAATACTATCTATCCCTATTTCAATATCTAATTCCTTATGAATAGCTGCGAGCACGCGAATCGCCAACAAGGAGTGCCCTCCCAGATCAAAAAAGCTGTCGTATCGTCCAACTCGATCTATGGCCAAGAGTTTGCTCCAGATTTTGGCCACTGCTATCTCTGTACTTGTGCTGGGTTCATTATACTTTTGTCTCAGTAGTGTGGTGCTCTCAATCACAGGCAAAGACTTCCGATCTACTTTTCCACTTTTGGCTAGCGGAATTTCCTCAATTTGCATCCATTGAGAAGGAATCATGTAATGCGGCAACTTAGTTGCCAGAAACTGACTGAGTGCTACTGGCTCAAGGGTTTCATCGGCCACTACATAGGCCACCAACTGTAAAACACCTTCCGTATCTTTCTGTGTACTCACCACACAATCGCTCACTAGTTCATTACCTTGCAAAGCCACTTCAATCTCACCCAATTCGATCCGATAAGAACGAACCTTCACCTGATTATCCATCCGCCCAATAAAGTCCAAGGCTCCATTGGGAAGCCATCTGACTAGATCACCGGTACGGTAAAGGCGATTATCAGAATCAGAGCGAGCTGTTACAAATCTGTCCGCAGTCAACTCTGGCTTGAACAAGTAAGCCCGAGCGACCCCCGCACCTCCGATGAATAATTCGCCTGTACCTCCTGCCCCGACAAGCCTCCCTTCCTCATCTAACACTCGCACAACCGTGTTAGCAATCGGTTGACCAATCGGTACATAATCCAATTGATCCAAGGCAGGGTTAAACTCGTGATAAGTGGACCCTACCGTCGTCTCGGTAGGCCCATATTCATTTATGATCCGAATCTTACCGCTATATCGTTCGTAAAGAGAAGCCGCCAAAGAGGTAGGTAAAGCCTCTCCTCCTACGATTAAGCACCGAAGCGCATCCCCTGCCGTGGCTGTTGATTCGATTAATCGCAGATGGGAAGGGGTTAACTTGAGCACATTGATCTCATTATTTTCGAACACATCTACTATACTTACTCTATCTTCCTTTGCTCCTTTGTTGTAAATAATCGTCTTACCACCCGTAAGCAAGGGGAGATAAATGGAAGTGATAGTTAGATCGAAGCTGATACTGGAATACAGCCCCATGTTGATGGGTTCATTTCCCCCGTAGGTGTCCTTGGCCCAACTGAGATAATTATTTAAGTTGCGATGTTCAATGGCTACGCCTTTTGGCTGGCCAGTAGAACCTGAGGTGTATAGGACATAGGCCAACTGAGCAGTGGACACTGGCTTTTCCAGTTCCGTGGTAGGGTAAGCTTCCAGCATCATTTGGGCGTGATCCAAGTCAATGACGGAAGTACCTGAATGGTCACTAAATAAGGTAATATGATCACCTGCGGAGATCACGTAGGCAGCCTGAGACTGTTCGATCATATATCGAATCCGCGGCTCCGGCAGATCAGAATCGAGTGGCACAAACGCGCCTCCAGCCTTTTGAATACCCAAAATGGCTACTATCAAATCTATGGAACGATCTAGGCAAAGTCCTACCCTATCCTCCGTTTTCAAGCCCGCATCGAGCAAGAAACGAGCCATCTGATTTGAACGCTCTTCCAATTGGAAATAAGAGCACTCTTCCTCCTCGCTACGAATCGCAATAGCTTCGGGTGTGGTTTCGACCTGAGCTTTGAATTGCTCCAGTACACTTGGATAAGGATAGACTATCTCAGACTCTCCATGACCTGGAATCGATGTTTTTTCATCAAGATTAATATCTCCTAGCGCCCCATCCACTTTATGGAGTATTTCTAACAGCGTTTCCTTGAACTGACGCTTGATCATTTCAATAAAGTCCGCACCTAGCAATTCATCATTGTAGATAAAGTTGACTGTTAACTGCTCACGAAGCGCTACGACCAAGGTCAATAAGTAGTTCGTTCTTTCATCTACTTCTACCGCTGAAATCTCCAGGGGAATATCCTTTCCTAGTTCCTTACCAACCGGATAGTTTTGAAAAACCAGAATTGAGTCGAAAAGGGTACCGGTGATACTATTCCAATCCTGAATAGCTCGAAGGCCACCATGTTGGTAAGCTCGCGCCTGGCTATGCTGGTCCTGGATATCTACCAACCAATCTGTTATTTGGATATCCTTTTGCAATTTGGTACAAAGCGGAATGGTGTTGATATATAGCCCAACTCTTTGCTCCGCATTTTCAAGTTCAACTGGGCGACCAGAAACAGTAACACCAAATATGGCCTCGGAGCGATTGGTATAATGAGCTAGCAAATAGGACCAAACGCCCTGTAATAATGTGTTGACCGTTATTTCATTTTCATTCGCACAGGCTTGAACGGCCTTTAGCGTGGCAGCATCCAATTCCAGTTGTGTTTTCTGTACGCTGGCGCCTCCGTAATTACGATGTTGACCGGAGGGCACAAAAGGGAGTAAACTACCTTGCTCAACCCCTTTCAAGTATTCCTGCCAGAACGACTTGGCCTTATCTCGGTCAATCTGATCAAGGTATTTGATGTAATCTTCATAAGCATCTATATCAGTAATGGCCACCTTAGGCATATTACCATCAATCAGTTGGCTATAGGTAGACAAGAGCTCATTAATCATGATGGGAATTGACCATCCATCGGTAAGAATATGATGGTACAACCATACCATCTGGTATTTGTCTTCTTCTATTTTAAACAGGCTAACACGCAGCAATGGCGGTTGGCTCAGGTCAAACCCTTTCCCTCTATCCTCTTGCAGAAAAGCGGCTAATTTTGCATCCTGTTCTTCCTTGGTGAATCCAGTCAGGTCGTACTCCCGGACCGGAAGATCAGCCTCTTTAAAAACACCTTGTAGCAACAGGCTAAACTCTTCGTAGTAAAAAGCCGTTCGCAAGATAGTATGTCGATGGATCAGGTGCTGCCAAGCCATCTTGAAAGGTTCGAGCTCTAGGTGTTCTAGGGTACAAACAAAATGGTTAATGTAAGCACCTCCTTTTCCTTTATCTAAACTATGAAAAAGCATACCCTCCTGCAACACAGAGAGCGGGTACAGCGAATCAATATTATCACTGCGTTTTCGATATACAGCTGCCTTAGACGTTTCGAGCAGGTGTTGGATCAGGGCGGCCTTATTCTCTCGAATAAAGTCGATAATCTCCTTATTTTCTCTAATCAAACCAACCTCCTCTGCACTCAACTTATCCTTATTTCCCTTCAAAATGAGTTCTCCTCCTCTGACGATTAGGCTTAGATTCAATTGAGCTAATCGCTCTAAAAAATTACGGATTTGCATTGTCATTAGATTAGAATTTCAAAATATCAATTCCAGAAGCTGGTTCTTCCTCCTGAAAAAAGGCATCCAACTCTTCTAGGCTGACTTTGGACTGCAGGCTAAAATCGGAGGGTGTCTTTTCCATGTCTTCTTTCTGGATGCAATGATGTATAATGTCTGTTAAATATTCCTTGAATGAATTGGCTAGTGTGGTTATGGTATGCTCTTGATAAAGCGTACTTGCATAGCTCCAGGTCAATTGCAGCTTGCCGTCACTAATGGAACCGTTGATGGCCATCTTAGCCCCCACCTTATTCCTGGCATTGACAGGGGTGCCCGCCGGTTCAGTGGCTGGACTCAAGGGGCCATCCTGCTGCATAACATGGTCTAGTTGTCCGAGATAATTGAATAGGATGTCCCAAGGTTGATGAGCATTGTAGCGAGCTCGTGTTTGTTCGTCTGGATGTAGAAACCTTAGCAGTCCATAGGACAGTCCATTGTCAGGTATCTGCCTCAGTTGTTCTTTCGTTCCCTTAATCAACTCTCCGATCGGAAGGGTCCAATCTAGTTGAAGGGAAGCGGGAAACAAGCTGGTGAACCAGCCCATAGTTCTTGACACATCCAAGTCTGAAGATAGTGTTTCCCTACCATGACCTTCCAAACCTATCATTACCGTATTTTGCTTCGCCCAAGTCCCAATCGCTTTTCCTAAAGCACACAGCAACAGATCATTAATGATCGTATTATAGGCTTGATGAACAGTCCCAGTCAAGGCAGCAGTAAGCTTAGGATCTAAGGAAAGCTCTAGATGTGCAAGGTCTTGGTACCTAACTGCCTTGGTCGCCGTAAAATCCATAGGCAACCCCTGGAAATGATCCAGGCTTGCCGCCCAATAAGCCTTAGTTTGGCTGGTAATTTCCGTCGCAGCATACTTCTCCAAGGCCAACTGCCACTGTCGGTAGGAAGTAGCTTTGTCAAAGCTCACATCCTCCTGCGCCCTTGTTAGTAAATCATGAAGATCTTCTAATAGGATACGCCAAGAAACGCCATCCACCGCTAGGTGATGAATCACTATCAACAATCGATCATGAACTTGTTCGGATGGTGTTTTAATCAAAACGAACTGCGCTAGCTGTCCTTCTGTCACCTTCAGTTGTTGCTGATAGTGGTTACACAGGGAAGCTAATTGCTCCGGGAAGCTTGCTTCAGAGAAATGGTCCAAGGATGCTTGTTTCAATTCGAAAGCTTGATCCGAATAGAATTGTTTCCATCCTCCCATTTCCTTTTTATAAGACAAACGTAGGGCATCGTGTCTCTGGCTAAGCAAATTGATGGCTTGAGCTAACTTTGCTACATCCAGGCTTTTTTCGATCTGTAGTAGTAAAGCCTGATTATAGTGATCGAGCACCTCGTGTTGAGTCTCAAAAAAGTTGTATTGGATCGGTAACAATCCCAGTTCGCCAGTCAACAAACCTTGTTCTGCCTGGAGGTTTTGACTTTGTGCAGTCTCCAGGTAATGGGCTAATTCTGCAATGGTTTGATACTTGAAAATATCCTGAGGCTTCAGGTGATATTGCAAGCGCCGAGCCCGGCTCACTACCTGAATACTGACGATGGAATCTCCACCAGCTCGGAAGAAATTATCGTGGATACCTAGCTTTTCTAGCCCGAGTAAGTCTTGCCAGATAATGACCAAGTCTTTCTCCGTTTGGGTACTAGGCGGAACAAAGCTGTGGATGGCTCTACTTTCCCAGTCTGGTGCGGGGAGTGCCGTTCGATCGATTTTACCATTTGCGTTTAAGGGTAGTTCCTCCATACTTACCCAAAGTGCAGGAACCATATACTCGGGGAGCTTCTCTTTGAGTTCTTGTTCAATCAGTTTTTCAGAAAACCCTTGCTGAGGAACTACATAGGCAATCAATCGCTGATGTTCTTCCTCAGTGGCTTTGGCAACAACTACGCAAGACCGGATCCATTCACTATTTTCCAAAGCCCTTTCAATCTCACCCAATTCAATTCTAAATCCTCTGATCTTAACCTGATGGTCATTTCGTCCCAGATATAGGAGATTGCCATCCGGAAGCCATTTAGCGACATCACCCGTTTTGTACAAGACAGTATCCTTTTCAAAAGGATTGGTGATGAATTTTTCTGAGGTAAGTAAAGGTCGATTCAGATATCCTTTAGCCACCTGAACCCCACCAATATGAAGTTCGCCTGGTACTCCGACTGGAACGGGTTGAAGGTATTTATCCAAAACATACATCTGCGTATTGGACACTGGGCTTCCTATTGGCACACTGTAAGGAAGTACTTCCTCCGCTGGAACAGCCCAGGCCGTAACGTCAATAGCGGCTTCAGTGGGCCCATACAGGTTAAAAAGAGGAGTATTTCCTAGCTGGGTCCGATATAGTTTAACCTGATTCCATCGAAGTGCTTCTCCACTACAGATCACACGCTGGAGGCTTTTGCAAGTACCAGGTTCGATGTCAGTTAGAAAGGCCTCTAACATGGAAGGCACGAAATGGATAGTCGTTACCTCATGTTTTTCTATCGTCTCCAGCAAGTATTGTGGATCTTTATGACCACCAGGTTCCGCTATAAGCAGTCGAGCACCTACCAGCGATGGCCAGAACAGTTCCCAAACGGAAACATCAAAACTATAAGTGGTCTTTTGTAGAATGGTATCTTGATCGCCAAGGTCAAAGTAATCTTGTGCCCAACAAAGTCTGTTGACTACTCCAGCATGCTCATTGACCACCCCTTTGGGTCGGCCAGTGGAACCAGACGTGTAAATCACGTAGGCTGCTGAGCTGCTATCGATAGAGACTTCAGGAAGGGCACAAGACTTTACATGACTATTAATGGCGTTAATGTTAATTATGGTCCGTGATGGACTCGATATCTTCGAAATTTTGGGAATATTATATTCATCTGAAATAATCAGGCGGCATCGAGTATCTGCTAATATGTAAGAAACCCGATCTTGTGGATATTCGGGATCAATTGGCACATATGCACCTCCCGCCTTTAAAATGCCCCAAAGTGCCACCATCATTTCCAAAGATCTATCCAGAAATAAGGCAACTAGATCTCCCTTGCCTACTCCCCGTTCCATTAACTGCTGTGCAAAACAGTTGGAGCGCTGGTCTAATTCTTCATAGGTCATTGATTGTTCTCTAAAGATCGTGGCAATGGCCGTCGGGGCGCGTTTTACTTGCTGTACAAAAAGATCTACTAACGACTGATCTTTTGGATAAATCTTGCTAGTATGATTGAACTGTTCAATGACTTGATCCTGTTCTTCCGCCGACATCAAGTCTAGTTGACTAAGCCTTTTTTGAGGATTCAAGAAAGCGTCAGTCAGTAGCTGCGTAAGATGTTGACCCATTCTTAAGATGGTTTCCTCTGAGAATAGATCTTTGCAAAACTCCAAATCTATACGGATCGAATCTTGCGTCTCAGCGACGGTACAAGTCAAATCAAATTTGGTGTATCGCTGCGGAAGGTCAACGGTAGAAAGTTCCAGTTCAGGTAATTCTATTACCTCTTGAGGGGGTAAATTATCGTAGATAAACATCACCTGGAAAAGTGGGGAGCGGCTCAAGTCCCTTTTCGGATCCAAGCGCTCCACTACCTTCTCAAATGGCACATCCTGATGGGAAAGTGCCGATATGGTTCCTGTTTTAATCTGTTCCAATAAGTCAATAAATCGAGGATTTCCATCCCACTGGGTTCGTAATACAATGGTATTCACAAAAAAGCCGATCAACCCCTCTAGGTCTTTATCATTTCGGTTGGCAACGGGTGTACCTATGACGATATCTTGCTGCCCCGTGTACCGATACAAGCAGGCTTTAAAAGCTGTTAGTAGGGTAATAAAGGCCGTAGCACCAGTCTTGCGAGTTAGCTGTTCTAAAGCTTTTTTGATATCAGCTCCTACCTCAAAGGAACATTTGCCTCCCCTGGTGCTTTGAATAGATGGCCTTGAAAAATCGGTGGGCAACTCTAGGGGCGATAAATCCTGAAGTCGTGACGCCCACCAATCTAATTTATCCGACATGACCTCTTCAGTCAGATATTCCTTTTGCCATGCCGCATAGTCATGATATTGTAGGTTAAGTGTTGGCCATGTTGCTGTTCTATTCTCGAGCTGGGCGGAATAGCCCTCTACTAATTCTCGGATAAGGATGCCCATTGACCATCCATCCGCGGCAATGTGGTGAAGGTTAATAAGCAGCAAATATGTAAGAGAAGATTCTTGTATAAGTGAGACCCGTATCGGTAGTTCTGTTTCCAAATCAAAGGCGTGAGATAGTTCTTCTTGTATTACTTCCTCCAATGGTCTGTCCATTGGATCGATCTGAGAAATGGCCCAATCCCGTGCTGACACTATTCGTTGAGAAGCCTTACCCTCCGCTTGTCGATATACTGTTTTGAGAATCTCATGCCGACCAATTAAACTAGAGAAAGCATATTCAAGGGCCGCTAAATCTAACTGTCCGCTTAGACGAAGTATGGTCGGAATGTGATAATGTTGAGTGCCCTCTAGTTGGTCTATAAACCACAGTCGTTCCTGTGCAAAAGAGAGTGGTAACGACCCAGTAGAAGGATCAACTTTAGCAATATTCGGTACAAGAGATTTTATTTCAAGGGTATCTAAATACTCAGCCAAAGTAGCAATGGTATTGTAGGCAAAAATATCCTTTACGGAAGGGTGTACACCTACTTCTTTCTTGATGAGGGAACAAAGGCGAACAGCCATGAGCGAGTGCCCACCTAAACGGAAGAAGTCATCTTCTATACTCAAAGTATCGACCTGCAACAGGGATTTCCAGATGGACATCAAGGTCTCTTCTGTCTCCGTTTGAGGCGCTTTTGAAGCTTTATTACCTTCACCAAATGTCTCGAAACGAGGAAGCGACTGCCGATCAATCTTGCCGTTGAGCTTTAAAGGCATACGTTCCAACTGCATCCAAAGCCGTGGTATCATATAAGTAGGCAGTTGAGCGAGCAAGAAGGTCTCTAATTCTTTTGATGAAACTTCCGCAACAGCGGTATAATAGGCTAGTAAATGTGGTTCTCCTCGGTCATCTACCTCGACCAACACCGCAGCCTCTTGCAAGGCTTCGGAAGTCTGCAAGAGCTGCTCTATCTCACCCAACTCAATCCGTAGACCTCTAATTTTAACTTGGTCATCCATGCGTCCGAGATAGATCAAGTCGCCATTCTCGGACCATTTAGCCAAATCACCTGTCTTGTAACACATCTGTCCCTCGTAGAATGGATCATCCACAAAGCGCTCAGCGCTTAGGTCAGGCTGGTTAAGATAACCTTTGCCCACGGGTACCCCAGCTACATATAGCTCACCAGGAATACCGCAAGCTTGCAGCTGCAGATTTTGATCTAGTACATAAAGTCGACAATTGGCGATAGGTTTCCCAATGGGAATCGTAGCTTGCTCAACCAAGTCTGTTGTCACTGCCTTATAACAAACGTCAATCGTCGCCTCTGATGGACCATATAGGTTGAATAATTTGCTATCCAAATGCTTATGGAAACGCTTTACTAAGGAGGTAGACAAGGCAGCCCCACCACAGAAAACGCGCTTTAGGGATGGAAGCTGTAGACTATCATTTACCTCCAGGTGATTCACCAAGGTTTCCAGGATACTGGGAACAAACTGTATGCTTGATATCTTATGTTCCTTAATTAATGAGGCTATAGCTTCGGCATCATAAGCCTCCTCTCGGGTACATAGCTGGAGGCAAGCGCCGTAACAAAGTGGCATACTCAACTCCCATACTGAGGCATCAAAAATATAAGTGGTTCTCTGTAAAATTCTTTCTCCTGCGGCAAACCCAAACTCCTGCCACATCCAGTGGTTATGGTTGACCAAATTCCTATGGCTTACCGTACAGGCTTTCGGTTTACCCGTTGATCCTGAGGTATATAAAACATAGGCAAGTTGTTTTGGATTTCGTACAGTCAGTGGTGCAGTAGTTGCTTGATCGGCGATGAGGGCTCTTTGCTTATCTAATTCAACACAGTCGACCGCTGTTTTAAGTCCCCAATTTTGTAAGATGGAAGTTTTCGACAATAGCAGTACTGCAGCACTTTCTCTCAATATAAATTCGACTCGCTGGGCAGGATATTCAATATCAATAGGTAAAAAAGCCGCGCCTGTTTTAAGAATAGCCCAAAGACCGATCATCATATCAGGACTCCTGTCTAGGGCGATGGCCACGATTTGCCCTTCACCTACTCCTTGTTGCTGTAAGTAATGGGCTAATTGATTGACTCGAAGATCAAACTCCCGGTAGGAAAGCTCTTGGTCATCCCATGCAATAGCTGGAGCTTCAGAATTCCTATTTACCTGTGCTTCAAAAAGATCTACGATTGTTTTATCAGATGGAAAATTGGTCGGTTTTGGATTGAATTGAGCGATTAACTGCTTCTTTTCTGCGTCATCCAGTAAAGGGAGCATGCTGACCTGTTGCTGGCTATTCCGTACCACCGATCGCAATAAGTTTAGTAGATGGTTTTCCATCCTTTCGATGGTCGTCTCCGTAAATAGAGCGGAGCAATAGTTGATTCTAACCTCCAAGCCTTTGTCACTAGGTGTTAGTGTAAAGGTGAGGTCAAACATGGCCAGCTGATGATCAAAATCAATACCACTGACCTCCAGACCTTTGATCGTTATTTCATCAAGTGGCTGATTGTTATTCCAAGCAAACATAACCTGGAATAAAGGGGTAGTACTAGGATCTCGTTCTATAACTATTCGTTCAACTACCTTCTCAAAGGGTAGTTGTTGATGGCTGTAAGCCTGTAAGGTGTTTTCTCGTACCTGCGCCAGTAAATGCTCAAATGGAGGCTCCCCCGATAAGTCAGTCCGTAGAACTATTGTATTAACAAAAAAACCAATTAGATCCTCCAATGCCGTCTGATCCCGATTAGCCACCGGAACGCCAAGCGCAATATCTGTCTGACTGCTGTAGCGATACAACAGTACTTTAAAGACAGCTAAAACCGTCATAAATAAAGTCGCATCATTAGTGTCAGCGAGAACCTGTAATTTCTCTACCAGTTCCTTATCGACTAGGAATTGTCTTGTTTTTCCTTCATTCACGCGAATGGGAGGACGAGTAAAATCAGTGGGCAAGTTTAAAGGCGGCAAGCCAGATAACTGTGATTCCCACCATTCGAGTTCTTCTTGCAAATAATCCAGTGTCAGATACGTTCGCTGCCATTGTGCATAATCACCATATTGGATCGACAAGGGCTTTCTATTGATAGCTTGGCCAGCGCAGTAATTTTCATAATTACTTACTAGCTCATCTATCAAAATTGCAGTAGACCAACCATCAGCAGCGATATGGTGTATGACGATTAATAGTTGGAATTCATTGGGTCGCTCACTCATTAGATAAGCACGCAACATGTAGTCTTGTGTCAAATCAAAAGGACGCTGTATTTCTTGGGTCACCCAATTGGGCTCAGCTTTTTCAGCTTGAGGATTAGTAGCAGGGATAATGGTTAGCGACCAGTCCTTCGCGTCTATCACACGCTGATAAACTTGACCTTCTTCATCAATATATACCGTGCGCAGAACTTCATGGCGATCAAGAATAGCTCGGATCGCCAACTCCAAAGCTTCTACGTCAACTTCCCCTGATAGCCTAAGGTATTTCGGAATATGATAGGCCAAGCTTCCTTCAAATTGATCAATAAACCAAAGTCTTTCCTGTGCATAGGATAGTGGAGTCGATTTCACTCCTGTACTTTTCTCCACAGCAGGTAAAACCACATGATCAGCAAGCGTAGAAATATGCCTGACTAATTGGTCCACGGTGGGATGGTTAAAGATAGCTCTAACCGACAGCTGAACTTGAAGTTCTTTGCGTATCGCTGCCACCAAGCGCATCGCCAATAGAGAATGGCCACCTAGCTCAAAGAAATCGTCAGACAATCCAACTTGCTCTACTACCAAAAGGCGTTCCCAGATATGGGCGATCGTTTTTTCGACAACGGTTTTAGGGGCTCTGTACTGCTTGCGATTTATCAACTTAGGATCCAGAGCGGGCAAGGCTTTTCGATCTACTTTATCATTGGCAGTCCGTGGCAATTGATCCAAGCTTATCCAAAAGACAGGAACCATATGGGCAGGTAGCTGCGCTATCAATTCTTCTTTTAAGTTCGACAGATCAAAACCTGGTCTGCTTACAACATAGGCTACTAATACGGTCTCCTCCTTCTGGTTGCGTTTTGCATCGACAATACATTGTTGAACTTCCTTATGCTGGAGAATAGTTTGCTCAATTTCTCCCAATTCGACCCGATATCCCCTGACCTTGACCTGATTGTCTTTTCTACCCAGAAATTCAATTTTCCCATTGGGCAACCAACGGCCTAGATCTCCGGTGTCATATACCTTGGCTCCTTCTAAGAAAGGATCCGAAATGAAACGGTCAGCAGTTAATGCAGGGCGATTTAGATACCCTCTGGCCAAGCCTGCTCCCCCTAAGTAGATTTTTCCAATACAACCTGCTGGAACTGGACGTAGTCGGTCATCCAAAACATAAGCTCTGGTATGCTGAATAGGATTCCCAATTGGTGGAGCCAGCGCCTGTTCTTGCTGGATATGGGTCAGATCATTCACCAACACCCCAACGGTTGTCTCCGTAGGGCCATAATGATTGAGTATCTTTTCTACAGTAAAATGAGTACGAATCTCGGCGATCAAATCCCAGCTAGAAGCTTCACCACCTAGCAGTAGATTAGTAAAAGTTACTTTCTTTTGCCGGGCCGAAGGCATAAGCGAGCTCAATAAGGTAGGCGTAAACTTGATTAGATCTATAGTGCGATCTTGACAATACTCGAAAAAAGCATGAGGATCTTCCAGCAGTTCCTTTTTAATGATGTCAATCGTACCTCCCAAGCAAAGGGCACTGAATACGGCAGTATTACCCAAATCTGTACTAATATCTGTAATGGAAGCATAATAGGCCCCTTCTCGCAGATTCGTGATAGCTTGGATACCTTGCACATAATTTATGATAGAATGGTGCTCAATCAATACGCCTTTGGGTTGGCCCGTTGAGCCCGAAGTATAGATTACGTAAACCAGATCTTGTGGAGTAGTCTGTAAGGGTAAATTCTCATCGCAAGTTGGCAAGCTAGATAAGCGCTCTTCTACAAACGCTACTTTACCTTGATACTTTTCTTCGATTGCCTCGAAATGAATAGGATCCGTTAGCAGGGTCTTAAGCTTGGCATCCCTTAGTATGTAGAGTTTTCGGTGGGAAGGGAAATTGATATCTATCGGAACGTAGGCGGCTCCGGCTTTCATCACCGCAAGCATAGCCACGGCAAGTAGATCAGATCTATCCAATAGGATGCCTACTAGATCACCTGTACCTATGGCATGGGTTTCTTGCAGGTAGCTTGCCAACTGATTAGCTTTTGCATTAAGCGCTCCGTAGGTCAAAGCACTATCTCCACAAACTACGGCTAATTGATCAGGTTCCTTTGCGGCATAACGCTCGAATAAGGAAACTACCGTTTCCTTTTCATTAGTGGGACTAGGTTCTCCAAGATGAAGCAATGTCCCATAATCTGCCGCAGTTAGCAGCTTCAAGTCACTTACCAGTAGCTGTGGCCTAAGAAGTATTTGCTCAATAATCCGCCGAAAATGGGCTTTTATATCCTGAATATGGGCTTTATCTAGTAAGTCACTATTGTAATTGAATTCAATATTCAAGTGAGCGCCAGCATCCACTGTGATCGTAAGGAGGTAGTTCGTACTACGTTGAGAACGAGAAGCACCGATACTTAGTCCGTTTTCTGTCTCCGCTTGCTGCTCGATCTGCTCAGGATAATTTTCGAATACTAATATGCTATCAAACAGATCTCCCTTCAACCCTTGCCATCTCTGGATATCATTTAGGGAAGAATATTGATAATCTCTGGCTGAGGTGTGTCCCTTCTGCAATTGTTCTAACCAGTGCAGTACATTTGCCTTAGAAGGAATGGTAGTGACCAGGGGAATGGTATTGATATAAAGCCCCACTCTTTCCGTTGCATTCGACAAATCCGTTGGCCGGCCTGAGACGGTCACCCCAAAGCATACCTGCTCCTCGCTAGTATATCTGGATAATAAATAAGCCCATACCCCTTGTAATAGCGAATTAATGGTAATATGGTGCTGCCGAGAGAAGGCATGTACCTGCTCACTGAAATCTCCATTGAATCGAAGCCATTCCGTCTCTACGGCAAGGCCTCCCTTATTCCGCTCTACTCCATCCGGTACAAAGGGCAAAAGCGTTGGCTTCTCTAAACCCGCAAAGTAAGTGTTCCAGAAGGAGCGTTGCGTAGCTATGTCTTTGAGATCAATGTATTTGATATAGTCCTGATATCGATCTACGGGGATCGCAGGCAATGCCAAACCCTTTTCCAGCTGATAATAGTTTTGCAATACCTCATTCATCATGACGGGACTTGACCACCCATCGCAGATGATATGATGATGGGTCCAAACCAGTCGGTATTGCTCCTCACTCAACTGGAAAAGCGTAAATCGCATTAGAGGTGGGCGCTCTAGGTCAAAAGGAGTAACTCGATCTGCTGTCAAAGAAGCAGTAATTGAGATTTCCTGTTCCTTTTCGGATAGTTTTCGGTAATCTACGATCTGAAAAGGAAGTTCTACGGTTGTAAATACTCCTTGTAGAGGTTGCTCAAAGTCTTCATGAAAAAAGGCGGTTCGCAAGGCAGTGTGATTCTTCAGTAGGGCTTGTAGGGCCGCTTTTAGCAATGCTGGTTTTAAGTTCCAGAAATCGCAGATGAATTGATTGATGTAGACCCCAGCCTCAGATTTGAATAGCTCATGAAACAACATACCTGCTTGCAAGGGACTTAGGGGATAAAGTGCTTCAGGTAATTCGGCACTTTCTTGTTTGACGATCAATTCTGCCAGGAAACTACTCAGTTCCTGATGGGTAATCTGCCCCGAGAGTTCGTAGTCCGCAGGCGTCAAATGTGATTGGGTCTGAGCCTGGCAATGTACAATTATTGATTCTAGATTAGACAAGTAATCCTCGGCCAACCGCTGCACCTCTTTCCGCTCAAACAAATCAGCAGCATAGGACCAATCTACCACCAGGGCACCACCTTTAACGGCGCAGTTGACGGCGATTTTGGCTCCATCTTTATTCTGGAGACTTGACATAGCCCCTATGTTTTCTGTTGCTGGTGATACACCATCCAGTTGCAGGGTATGATCCAGCTGCCCCAAGTAGTTGAAAGTTACATCCCAAGCTTGCCCTGTTGGCCAATCTTCGTCGGATCGTAAATACTTGAGTAAGCCGTATCCCAAACCTTTATTGGGAATACTCCTTAACTGTTCCTTGATCGTGATAATCTGAGTTTGGATATCTTGCTGGCCATCCTTAGACAATAAAACTGGATACAAGCTGGTAAACCAACCCACTGTGGAAGAAATATCTATCGGCTTCCCCAACTGTTCTCGGCCATGGCCTTCTAAACCAATAACCAACTGTTTTCTTTTCGTCCAATTTGCGAGCGTTTCCAATAAAGCGCTTAAGAGTATATCATTGATCTCTGTATTGTAAGCCTGATGGATTTCCGTTAATAATGCTTTGGTAAGCGATGGCGTTAAGCTCAGCGAAAACTCAGCACTTGTTGATTCATCTGTTTGTGTTCGGGTATCAAGTGGTACATAAGCATTGATAATGGAACGCCAATATTCCTGTTCAGCCGTTATCATTTCCTCATTTGCCAGCCTAGTCAAATGTTCTACCCAGTAACGATAGGAAGCACTTTTCTCCCCAAGTGCCAGCGTCTTTTGCGCTTCTGCGGCAGATAGAAGTCGTTGGAAATCATGCAGAAGAATTCGCCAAGACAGGCCGTCTACTTGTAAGTGATGAATAGCAATGAAAAATCGATTATTGGATTCTTCCTGGGGGGTATGAAAGAGCACAAAGGCATTTAAGGGTCCTTCTTCGAGGGTAAAGCTTGCTTGCCAGCGCTGACATGCGTCTGTTAATGCTCCCTGCCAGTTGGAGGTGTCGGAGAGATCCTCCACTTGTAGCTGAGATTTGCTTGGACTATATGACTGCTTCCAATCTCCTTCTTCTTGCCAAAAGCGTGTTCGAAGAACATCGTGTTGTACGATGAGCTGCTCCAGGATCTTTTGTAAGGTAGAAGGTGTGATGGCCTTATCGATTTCTAGTAGTACCGCTTGGTTGTAGTGATGGTCCTCTTCATATTGCTGCTCGAAAAACCAGTGTTGGATGGGAGATAAATCTAATTCTCCTTCTAATGCTATAGCGCTTTCTTCTGACTCCACGGCCTTTTCTATGATGGGTACTAGATCTGCAATAGTTTGGCGTTCAAACATATCAGCTACCTGAAACAAATAGCCTTCCTGATGTGCTCTGCTGACCGCCTGAATACAGATAATCGAGTCCCCTCCCAATTCAAAGAAGTTATCATGGATACCCACTGCCTCCAACCCCAATAGCTCTTTCCATATATTGCTGAGTGTTACTTCTAAGTCGGTAGTTGGTTTTCCACTACTAAGCTTCTGTTCCTGCTCTAGAGGATAATCTAGCAAGGCCTTCTTGTCGACCTTACCACTCACATTCACAGGAAGTTCTGCCATTTCCAACCAGAAGGCAGGCATCATATAAGCGGGAACCTGACGCTCGAGATAGGCACTTAATGCCGCTTTATCGAAAGTATCAACGGGGACTACAAAAGCAACTAGCTTATTGACGCCTTGCATATGCTTAGCCAGCACCGAACAGTCTTGTACAGTCTCATGAGATAAGAGTACCTGCTCAATCTCACCTAACTCAATGCGATGCCCTCGAATCTTAACCTGTGCATCTGCTCTACCCACGAAGGAAAGCGTACCATCAGGAAGCCAGCAGACGAGGTCCCCCGTTCGGTATAGGCGCTTAGTAGGCTCATCCGTCTGTATAAAACGTTCGGCTGTTAATTCGACTTGATTCAGGTATCCTCTGGCCAGTTGTACCCCACCGACATATAGTTCGCCTGTCACTCCTATAGGGGAAAGTTGAAACTCGTTTTGAAAGACATAGGCTTCCACATTTGCCAAAGGGGCCCCCATACTTACTTTTGACCCATAATTTGTCGCTTTCGGACTCAAACTTACACAAACCGTATTCTCAGTCGGGCCGTAGGCATTGATCACTTTCACTCCTGTCTGGTCAATCCTTTCCGCCACATCTACATTCAGTGGCTCCCCTGCCGAAACCAAAGTTTTCAAGCCCAATAAGGCATCCTCCATAGATACCTGATAAGAAGGGGGTAAAGTGGCTACCTCTATCGATTTTTCCTTGATAAAAGAAGCTAATAATTCTTTAGAAAGCAGTTCCTTTTGGCTAGGGATGACGAGACAAGCTCCCGCACCAAGCGTAGTAAATATTTCAGAGCAAGAAGCATCAAAACTCAAGGATGCAAACTGTAGCACCTTAGTATCATGCTCCAAACCAAAAGCTTCAATCTGGTTGAAACTTAGATTAACCAAGCCTTTGTGTTCAACTAGGACTCCCTTTGGGCGCCCGGTGGAACCAGAAGTGTATATGGTATAGGCAATGTCATGTGGATCCAAAACTACAGGCGGTCGTGAAGTAGCTGCTTGGCTAATCTGGCTCTCCAGCGCATCTATAATTAGCATTTTAGCTCGATGAGGACTAGGAATGGCAGCTGTTACCGTAGCCGTGGAAAAAATGTAATCCACATTACTGTCAAGAATCAAGTAATTCAGTCGGTCCTCAGGGTATGCAGGATCGATGGGTAGATAGCCCGCACCCGCTTTCATAATCCCAAGAATAATTGGGATCATATTCGCATTGCGTTCAATACAGAGTCCTACCAAAGCGGCCTTCTGCACGCCGAGATCTAGGAGAAAATGAGCTACCTGATTGGACTTGGCTTCCAATTCGCGATAAGAAACCAATTGGTCTTCAAATTGGAGAGCAATTGCTTCTGGTCGTTGCTCGGCTTGTTCTTGAATCAAGTCAAGCATATTCTTGTCGAATGGGAAAGCCTCTTGATTATCATTAAAAATCTCAAGTAGTTGATTCTGCTCTGCTTCGGTTAACATGGGCAGACGAAAGATGGGTGTAGCTGGTTTTTCTGCTACTGACCGTAATAACTGCTGGAAGTGGCTACCTAATCGATCGATCGTATCCTTTGCGAATAAGTCCCGGCAGAAAGTAAGTTCAATCTGTAATCCTTCCTCAAGTTGGTTGACCAATACATGCAGGTCTACACTGGACTTGATGACAGGAAGGGGTTCAACTACCCATTCGACACCTTCCAGGGTCAATCTCTGCGGAGGAGGTGTGTTATTGAGTACGAACACGGTCTGAAAAAGAGGAGATCGACTCAAATCTCTTTGTTCAATCACACGATCAACCACTTGTTCAAAAGGAATATCTTGATAGTTATAAGCTGTTAATGTTTCGGAAGTAAGTTGCTGTAGAAAATCCAAGAAACTTGGATTAGAACTGAGATCACTGCGCAAGCACAAGTTGTTGAGGAAAAACCCAATCAGTGGCTCCAACTCCTCCTGGTTTCGGTTGACCACTGGAGTACCTACGGAGATATCCGTCTGGCCGGTATATCTGTAAAGCAATACCTTAAAGACAGCCAGTAGCGTCATGAATAAGCTTGTTCCTGCTTCACGACTCAGTAGGTTCAATTGCTGGGTTAGCGCCTTATCCAAAGAAAAAGAAACCCGATCTCCGCGATTGCTTTGCATAGCAGGCCTAGGATAGTCAGTCGGAAGATCTAAAGGCTCAATGCCTGCTAGTTTTTTCGCCCACCAGTCGGATTGCTGCTCCATTTGCTGCTCTGGCAATTGATTTCTAAGCCATTCCGCATAGTCCGTATACTGAATGCTTAAGGAAGGAAGAGCTGGCTTTTCCCCTTGCAGATAAGCGGCATAGCATGTCGTAAGTTCATCAATAAGGATTGACATCGACCAGGCATCCGTAGCAATGTGGTGAATCACCATCACTAAGACGTGTTCCTCCTCAGATCGGCGCAGCAGGTGGGCCCGGAGCATATAATCTCGGGAGAGATCAAAAGGCTGCTCCAAAATATCACTTAGCCAAATATTCCAACTTTTCTCCGAATCAAATGTCCCCTCTTCAATATATTGTAGTTGCCATTGATCAGCACCCATTACATGTTGATAAGCCACCCCATCCTTTTTCAGATAGGTCGTACGTAGGATCTCATGTCTTTCTATGAGTTGAATAAAGGCCTGCTCTAGTGCCTCCAATTGCAATTGGCCTTCCAATCGAATAACCGTTGGAACATGATAGGTTGTGCTTCCTCCTAATTGATCCACAAACCATAAGCGCTCCTGTGCATAGGAAAGTCGGCTCAGTTCATCCCCTTTTCCAGTAGCACTTCTGCGTGGAATCTCCTGCTGACCGACTCGCTGTAGTCCAGTCTCTGCTTTCAAGAAAACCAATAACTCTTGCTGATTAGTCTTAATTTCTTGCAGGAGCTTAGGATCAATGGTTTTACCTTTCTCCACTTTCAGTTTGAGCTTGGATTGCTCTGTGAAGATGGTAATCCCATTGTTACGAGCTTGCTTCAACAATTGGATAATTTCCTTATTCAGCATGTTCATCAATTATCGCATTACATGAAATGAGGAGGCAGTAAAGTGTTCTACAGGCACTGCCAGCAAAGGAGACAAAGGAAAGATGTTGGCGAGGGAGCCAACATCTTCAAAGGGCAAACAAAACGGTTATTAAGACTATAATTCTATTATTTCGTATTCTCCCGGATCGGTATTAATCTCTGACGGAGTAGACTCGGCAACTACACTGATGTAATCTGATAGTTCTCGGATGGTTGGCCATTCAAATATAGCCTTGACAGTAAGCGTTACGGATAGATTTTTCTGCACGGCTGCAATTACGCGTAGGGCGAGCAAGGAGTCCCCTCCCAATTCAAAGAAGTTATCCTCTACCCCTACCTGCTGAAGTTGCAATAAATGCTGCCAGATATCAGCTAGTTGCTGCTCTAGTTCGGATTCTGGTGCCAAATAGGCTGTGCGGATTCTATCTTCTTGGCTAACCTTGGGTAAAGCCTTGCGATCTATCTTACCATTAACTGTTTTAGGGAAAGTGGATAGCGTTACCCAAATATTGGGAACCATATGGTGGGGAAGTCGCTGCTTCAAAAAGTGTTCTACCTGCGCTCGATTAAAATCTTCAGCCGCTACGACATAGGCCACTAATCTTTTAGAACCTTCAGGCTCCTCATCCACTGATACGACTGCATTCTTGATGCCATCATATTGGCAGATCATATATTCTATCTCACCTAACTCTATCCGGTAGCCCCGGATCTTAACCTGATTGTCCCGACGCCCTATGTATTCAATGTTACCATCCGGTCTCCATTTAGCCAAGTCACCCGTTCGATAAAGTTTGGATCGCTTGTCTTCTGGATGAGCGATAAACTTATCGGCCGTTAATTCCACTCTATTTAGGTACCCATCTGCCAATTGAGGCCCGCCGACATGCAATTCTCCCGTCACGCCAATTGGTACTAGATCTCCATATTGATCGTAAATGAAGAGGTGCGTGTTTGATACGGGTTTCCCAATTGGGACCATATCCTGCTCATCGTAGGCTAAGGGCACTCGCCAGTAAGCTACATCGATGGTTGCCTCCGTTGGACCGTAGAGGTTACAAAGTGTGGCATCCATCTTTTGTCTGAATTGAGCCACCAGGCTAGGATGCAATGCTTCGCCACCGCAGAACACCCGTTTCAGGCTTTTTATTCTTTTCTGATGCTCAGGAGTCAAGTAATCCAAGAAAGCTTGTAATACACTAGGGACGAATTGAACCGTGGTAATTTCTCCTTCCTCAATGATATCCAGTAACATCGTAGGATTAAATGAGGATTCGAAATCACACAGATGTAATCGCGCACCGTAGCACAAGGGCATGAAAAGTTCCCAAACTGATGCATCAAAAACGAAAGTTGTTCTTTGTAAAACGATATCAGTCCTGCTAAACGACAACTGTGTCCACATCCAATGGTTATGGTTTACCAAGCTTCGATGCGATAGATTACAAGCCTTTGCCATGCCGGTTGAACCTGAGGTATACAGGACATAGGCAAGATCATCAGGCGTCAATAATAGGGCTGGCAAGCTGTCCGGGGAATTCTTGAGGTCTTCTTCCAATTCATCTAGCCAGATCCACTCTGCGAGCGGGTTATGTTGCGATTCTGTTATTGCTGATTTCTTGCTCACCACAAAGCTCGTAGCACTATCCTTGAGTATATAGTCAATTCTATTTTGCGGAAAGCCGGGGTCGATAGGTATATAAGCTGCTCCCGCTTTTAGAATACCCCAAATAGCAATCAGCATCTCCATAGAACGGTCCATGCAACAGCCAACAAGTTGCCCCTCCGCTACGCCTCTTTTCCTTAGTAGATGAGCTAGTTGATTGGATTTGGCAGATAATGCGGCGTAACTCATTTCCTGGCCCTGAAAGATCAGCGCCGTATCTTCCCCTCTGGCTTTTGCTTGGGATTCAAAGAGTTCAACCAGGGTTTTATCACGGGGATAAATGGCATCAGTAGCATTGAACTCAACTATAATTTGCTGTTGTTCTTCAGCGGTTAGTAATTGTAAATCTGAGATATACTGTTGCCCACCAGTAACTATTCCCTTCAGCACCTGAGCGAAGTGAGCACTCATCCGCTTTACCGTTTTTTCCGACAATAGCAGGTCATTATATTTAAACTCTAGCTGTAGCTTTTCCCGCAGGTTGATCGCTAAAGTCAAGAGGTAGTTGGTTCTCTCCATTACTTGTACCCGCTCCACTTTGATGGTATCTTCCTGGATCAGGTCTTCTCCAATGGGGTAGTTTTCAAATACCAATATGCTATCAAACAAGTCTCCTTTTAACCCCAGCCAACGCTGGATCATATTGAGTGTAGTATACTGGTGTTCCCTAGCTGTAGCATGATCCTGCTGTAGCTGCGTAAGCCAGGTTGTAATATTAGTATGCTGATCTAGCGTACTGACCAAGGGTATGGTGTTGATGTAGGGACCTACTCTATTCTCAGCATTGGCCAAGTCTGATGGTCTACCAGAAACGGTAACACCAAATTGCACGGTTTCCTGTCCCGTATATCTGGAAAGCAGGTATGCCCATACCCCTTGCATCAGGGTATTCACCGTCAAATGATGCCTAGCCGAGAAGGACTTTAATTGTTCAGAAAAGGACTCCTCAAAGGTTAAGGTCTCCTTTTGCATACTCTGCCCACCTTTGTTACGATCCAACTGATCAGAAACAAAGGGTAGTAAAGAGGGTTGTTCAATGGATGCTAGGTACTTGGTCCAAAACGCTTCACTTGCCTGCTGGTCTCTATCTTGAATAAACTTTATATAATCTTCATAGGGGTCGGTGGCAATAGGACTCGGCAACTTCCCGATAGAAAGGGCCCGGTATTGCTCAAATAAGCCTTGCAGGAGAATCGGCGTTGACCATCCATCGGTCAAAATGTGATGGCAAGTCCAGACCATTGCGTGCTTGGATACTCCCAGTTTAAATAGCTGGACCCGCATTAAAGGAGGTTGGGTGAGATCAAATCCTTGCTCTCTATCTTTCTGTAAGAAATTATTGATAAATAAGGTTTGTTTCTCCTTGTCAAGATTGCTAATATCCGTCTCCAAAAATGGGACTTCTACCTTTTCATAGACGGCCTGCAAGGGCAAATCGAATTCTGCGTGATAAAAGGCAGTTCTGAGGATATGATGAGCCTCCAACAAACCTTGCCAACTTTTTTTAAAGCTTGGAATGTCCAAATCCTGGAATTCCGCAAGCATCTGATCTATATACGCCCCTGCCTGCTCATGATAAAGGCTATGGAATAACATACCTTCCTGCACTGGGCTTAGCGGATACATATGCTTGACCTGCGTTCTTCTATTCAGCTGATCGACTGGTGCATCCAAGAAAGCATCCAATTCGGCGATACTGAGTTCAGCCTGTAATCCAAAATCCGACGGAGTCAGTACTGGTACATCTACTTCCTGACAGTGTCCAATCAAAGCTTCTAACTCTTGTTCAAAAGCTTGGGTTAGACAATTTATCGTTTCCTCATAGTACTGCTGGCTGGAAAAATCCCAACGCAATTGCAGTCGGCCACCAATAATCTGGCTATTGACAATGAGTTTAGCATCTCTTTGGTTGGCTGCGCTAATGGAACGTCCGATCGATTCTTTAGCCGGATGTAGCCAGTTGTTTTCCGCAAATAGGTTATCGAATTGTCCTAGATAATTGAATTCAATGTCCCAGGGTTGCAGGTTGGATAACTGAAAGGATAAAGAGGGCCGGGCATCCATGTATTTAAGTGCTCCGTAAGCCATTCCCTTCCCAGGAATCTGTCTCAATTGTTCTTTAACTAGCCTAATGCGATCCCCCACATTATTTGCCTCTTGTAGATTGAGACAAACTGGGTAAATAGTAGTAAACCAGCCTATTGTTCTACTTATATCCACTGCTTCATCGATCAGCTCCCGTCCATGTCCTTCTAACCCAAAGACAATTTGTTCCTGATTAGTCCATTGACCAATCACTTCAGCTAGCGCAGCCAATAGCAGATCATTTACGTCGGTACGATAAGCTAGATGAGCTGAGCTTAAAAGGGCAGTCGTCAATTCAGTGGAGAGCGTTTGAATAATCAAGGCGTCATCCTGACCGTTAGGAAAAGCTTCCACGCCAATCCTATCTACCGGAAGAGGTTGATAGGCCTGTACTATTTTCTGCCAAAAGGGCTTCTCCGCTTGCACTGCTCTTTGCTGGACATATCCTTGTACCGTTTCCACCCATTGTCGATAGGAAGTAGGTTTCATTCCAAAATCGGGCATCTTACCACCCCGTATCGCGTGGATACCTGCACCTAAGTCTTCCAGCAGTATCCTCCAAGACACACCGTCCATGGCCAAATGGTGAACAGCAATAAATAATCGATTGTGTTGTTCCGACCCTGGCGTTTGAATTAATACAAAGTGCACTAATTTCCCTGCCTCAAGGTTCATCCAGTGCTGGTAGTGGTGACAAAGTAAAGAGATCTGTGTAGGTAAAGCTTCTATGGCTACACTACTAAGGTCTTCCACCTTCACTTCTCCACTAGCTTGGCCGTAGAACTGTCGCCATTCATGTCCTTCTTTTGCATAGGTCAAACGTAAGGCATCATGATGTGATAATAGGGTGGCAGCAATGGGTTCTAATTCTTGTTGGGTAATGGATTTATCTAAATTGAAAAGAACTGCTTGGTTGTAATGATCAGGGCGGATGTAGTTGCTAGCAAAAAATCGCTCCTGGATGGGCAACAGCGGTACATCCCCTGTTAATGGACCACTTTCTTGAATAGTATCAGCATTATTCGTTCCGAGTTGGCTAGCCAGTTCGGCAAGTGTCTGGAACTCAAATATATCTTTAGCTTTAAGGCTATACCCAGCTTGTCGGGCTCTACTTACCACCTGGATACTAATGATTGAGTCTCCCCCTAGTGCAAAAAAGTTGTCTTGTAAACCTACTTTTTCTACCTGCAGTAAGTCAGTCCAAATATTGGCCATCAATACCTCGGTAGTGGTTTTGGGTTCTTCGAAATCCCTTGTGTTAATATTGTTGGATGGAGCAGGTAGGCCTTTCCGATCTATTTTACCATTCGGGCTTAGTGGCATTGCCTCTAATTGTACCCAAATGCTTGGTATCATATACCTTGGCAGGCGCGCCGCCAAATAAACCTCCATCTCCTCCTTGGAGAATTTCTCATCCGCTACAACATAAGCTACCAAGCGCTTATTGCCTCGTTCATCCAACTTCACCACTACTACTCCTTCTTCTATCAAGCCACTTTTACTCATGGCTGTTCGGATTTCTCCCAATTCTATACGATGGCCATTAATTTTAACTTGATTGTCGGCTCTTCCTACGAAAACCAGCTCTCCGTTTGGTAGCCAATAGCCGATATCGCCCGTCTTGTACATTAAGCCCTCTTCCTCAAAAGGATTAGGGACAAAAGACTTTGCGGTTCTTTCTGGCAGATTCATGTATCCTCTTCCCAAACCTATACCCGCTACCCCTATTTCTCCAAGCACACCTACTGGACAAAGCTGCATCCACTGATTGAAGACATAGACCTGCATATTCTGCACAACCTTGCCAATAGGCAGTAGGTCCTCTTGCGGCAATTCTGTCATTACCGCCAAGGTGATATCATCTGATGCCTCAGCAGGGCCGTAAGCATTAATCACCCGAATAGTTGGAAAGTGTTGAAACCAAGTAGCTACCAGTTTTTTAGGGGTTGCTTCTCCGGTGACGATCAGGCAGTTTAGAGCAGGGAATTCCAGGTCCAGAAAACCAGGCTCAGCATACAGTAGACTTAAATAACTCGGCACCAATTGTACATGAGTCAACTGATCTTTAATCCAGTGCTCAATGAACTGATCCACCTGTAGTATTAAGGATTTTGGGTAAATCACCGTTGTACCTCCTGTCACCTGGGTAGCTAAGAATTGCCAGATGGAAATATCAAAACTTGGAGATGCATTTTGGAGCATTTTAGTCTCAGCGTCCATCTCCAATACTTTAATCATCTCGTACAGATGGTTGAGCATTCCTTCATGCTCAATCATGACGCCTTTCGGCACTCCCGTCGATCCCGAGGTATAAATTATATAGGCCAAATCACCCATTCCTACCTCCACCTGTGGCGGACTAACCGCTAATTGAGCAATGGTTTCCCATTGCTGATCAATCGCGACCACAGCAAGTTCCTCAAGCAAGTCAAATTTGGCTAGTCTAGTTGCGTTTGTCAGCAAGATAGTGGTTTGACTATCTTTAGCTAACTGCTTAATACGGCCCACTGGATAATCGGGATCAATGGGTAGATAGGTACCTCCTGCTTTGAATACCGCCCAGATCGCTACTAACATTTCGACAGATCGATCCATGCAGACAATCACCGGACTTTCTCCTCCAATTCCTTGTGCCAAAAGATAGTGAGCCAATTGGTTTGAACGCTGTTCCAATTCGAGATAAGTCAACTCCTGATCCAAGCAAATGACAGCCGTAGCATTAGGATTTTCTACTACTTGCTCTCTAAAAACCTCTATGATTGTTTTATCCTTTGGATAGGAAGTGGCCGTATCATTAAACTCACGCAGTAATTGATGCCTTTCGGTAGGAGTTAAGGGATTCAATTCCGAGAGCTGTAGCGCTTGCTCCGAAGCGGCAATTTGATGTAGTAGCTGTTCAAAATGCCCCAGGATCGTCACTGCCATCTCTTCTGACAATAAATTCTCTTTGAACTCCAGCTCAATATGTAACAACTCATCTAAAGCGGCGGTCAATGCTACTAGGTAATTGGTTGGCTCATCAATGGTAAGGTTACTAAATTGCAAAAGGTCATCCGCTGTAGAGGCCTGTCTATTAGGGTAGTTTTCGAAGACTAGAATACTATCAAAGAAGTCGCCCGTGATACCTTGCCATTTCTGAATGGAACGCAAGGAAGTATATTGGAATTCCCGGGCTTGGGAATGCTTTTCTTGCAATCCTTCTAGCCATGAACGGAGTTCGTTCTCTGGATCTATGCTTGCGCGGAAGGGAATGGTATTGATATACAATCCAACGCGGCGCTCTGCATGATCTAAATCAGAGGGTCGTCCAGAAACCGTCACGCCAAATACCACCTCCGTTTGATTGGTGTAATAGGCTAGCAAGTAGGACCAAACCCCTTGCAAAATGGTATTGACAGTTAGCCTATTCCGAATGGCGAACTGCTTGAGCGCTTCGCTTGCCGAAGGAGTTAAGGTGACCGTTTTCTTCTTCACTACACCTCCCCATTTATTCCGATCTACGGTCGCCTTCACGAAAGGAAGGAGTGTAGGCGTTTCAAAACCGGCTAAGTAGGAAGTCCAAAAGGCTCGTTGTTGTTCCTCCTCCCCGACTTCCAGGTAGCGAATGTAGTCCTCAAACTGATCGGTAGGCCAGGATGAGTCGTCACTACCAGCCCCGAGCTGATTGTAGTAATCTCTAATCTCTTGGAGTAAGATGGGCAAGGACCAGCCATCACAGACTATATGGTGGTAAGTACATACCATTCTATAGCGATCCGCTTCTAGATAGAATATAGACACCCGCATCAGCGGAGGTTTTGAAAAATCGAAACCCTTGTCTCGATCCTTTTCTACGAATCTAGTGATATGCTGCTCCTGTTGCCATCCTGTCAAATTACTGTAATCAAATTCTTCAAAGGGGAACTTTATATCTTGTATAACCGCTTGCAGCGGCACATTAGTCTCATCAAAATAGAAGCCGGTGCGCAAAATCGTATGCCGTCGCATCACGTGCTCCCAGCACTCCTTAAATATCTTAGTATTCAGCCCCGTGAAATCACAAGTAAATTGATTTACATAGGCGCTGGGGCTGGCTTCGTATAAGTGATGAAAGAGCATCCCTTCCTGTAAGGGGCTCAATCCATATAAGCTTTGAACTCGTGCCCTAGAAATCCCTTTTTCTTGCAAACGTGCAAAAAATGAATCCAGTTCAGGGTGGGATATCTTCCCTTGTAATTTAAAATCAGCGGGCGTTTTATGCGTTTCTCTTTGGCTACTACAATGCAATATCAGTGATTGCAAATTCTCCACGTACGCTTTCGCCAAATGCTGTATCGTATCCGTTCGGTAATCCGAATCTAGAAAGCTCCAGGTAAACCCTAGTCGGCCATTTTCAATAGCCCCATTAATTTCAATTTTAATCCCAAAGGTATTATCGGTGCTGATAAATTTTCCAGGATCTTCCGGCGCTATCCCCTTCAGGTAACTTCCCTGCACGCTATTATCTACTTGGCCCAAATAATTGAAAATAAGATCGAAGGCTTGTTTTGTATTGAGCTCACTGCGAATTGCTTCATCTGGGTGTAGGTAACGTAAGAGCCCATACCCCATGCCTTTATCCGGAAGGATTCGGATTTGTTCCTTCACTGACTTGATCAAGTGCGCTGCTGCTTTGTCTTCTAAGGTTAGCTTCAATGGGTATAGATTAGTGAACCAGCCAACCGTTCTTGACAAATCGAATTGATCCGTATACGCTTCTCTTCCGTGTCCTTCCAAACCAATATGCAACTGTTGCTCTCCCGTCCATTGATAGGTAGTAAGCAGCAAAGCTGCCAATAAAATATCATTGATTTCTGTATGATAAGCCGCATTGACCTTGGTCAAAAGCTTCTCCGTCATCTGCTCGCTAAGAAAAACGGGAAGGTCTATGCGAGTCCCAGTCTTCAACTGAGTATGATCGACCAAAACACCTTGGAAATCTTCTACTACCGACTTCCAGTAAGGGACTTGAGCTATCAGCTCATCACTTTTCGACCTTTTCTCCAAAGCTGCAGACCACTGCCGATAGGAGGAGGTCTTAGGGGAAAGGACTGGTTTTTGGCCAGCCGTAAGTTGTTCCAAGCAAGCTTCTAGATCTTCTAACAAAATGCGCCAGGATACACCATCTACTGCTAGGTGGTGTATCACCCAAAAAAAGCGGTTATGTGGGAAGGCCTCTGGAGTAGTGAAATAAAGCCCATGCCAAACTTTCCCTTCTTGCAGATTAAGAGAGGCTTGTGCTTGGTCACAATATCGAGTGATTTCTGATGTTCCTTCTTCTCCGGAGCAGTGTTGTAGGTTGATGCTTTCAATCTTCCCTCGTTGGGATCCGTATGCTTGAGTCCAAGAGCTACCTTCAGTTTGGTAATGGAATCGCAAAGCATCATGCTGTTCAACAACATAGCGCAGGGCCTGATCCAAGAGATCAAAGCTAACGTCCTTTTCTAATTGCAGTAGAATACCTTGATTATAATGATTGGGCGTCGCATGTTGCTGTTCGAAAAAGCGCTTTTGTATCGGTAAAAGCGGGCAGATTCCATTGAGTTTAGCTTGCTCTGCCTGAGGAGTGATTTCGTCTTGTGAAACCAGTTCTGCTAATGCTGCAACGGTCTGTCCCTCAAATAGGTGTTTAGGCTTCAGATGATAGCCATATCGTTTGGCTCGACTCACTACCTGAATGCTAATGATCGAATCTCCCCCTAGATCGAAGAAGTTGTCGTGGACTCCAACCGATTCGTACCCTAAGAGTTCCTGCCAGATAGTGGCCAAGTGTTCCTCCACCTCAGTGCTAGGCGCTACAAAACTGGCCTGTTCACGTACATCTACAAAAGGTTCGGGTAATGCTTTTTTGTCGACTTTCCCATTGAAATTCATGGGTATACGCTCCAGCTGCATCCAGATGGAAGGCAGCATGTAAGCGGGTAGTTTTTTCATTAGGTCAGTCTCCAATGTCGCTTGATCATAGTCAGCGGCAGGTACGAGGTACGCCACTAGACGAGGATGGCCCTGATGATCTTCTTTGGCAACAACTACACAAGACCTGACCTGCTTAGTCCGATTAATCGCATTTTCAATTTCTCCTAATTCAATTCGATATCCACGGATTTTCACCTGATCATCCAAGCGACCTTCATAAGCGATATTACCATCTTCCATCCAACTGGCCTGGTCACCCGTCCGATACATTTTGTATGCGGGATTGAATAGGTCAGTGACGAATTTATCATCGGTTAGTTCTACTCTGTTCAAGTACCCTCTAGCGACTTGTACGCCTCCAATATGCAAATGTCCGGAGGTACCCACTGGAGAGAGCTGATCCATTCTATCCAGGATATATAGCTGCACATTATCAACAGGTTTACCGATCGGCACCCTTCCCGCCTCAGCAGTCTGCTTATCTACTTCCCAATAGGAAACTTCAATTCCAGCTTCCGTAGGGCCATATAAATTGTATTGTTTCGTGGTACCAAATTTATCTGCAAAATGTTTAACCTGTTTCGGTTTGAGCGCTTCACCACTGCAAATCACTCGTTGTAAGCTTTTACACTCCCCCGCTTCTACTTCCGTCAAGAAAGCTTCGAGCATAGAAGGCACAAAATGAATCGTAGAAATGCCCTCTTGATCAATTATTTGCTTGAGGTATTGTGCATCCCTGTGCCCTTCTGGGCGGGCAAAGACCAGCTTCGCTCCCACCATCAGCGGCCAAAATAATTCCCAAATCGATACATCAAAACAGAAGGTAGTCTTCTGCAAAACAGCATCATCAACCGACAGTTTGAAGAAACCCTGTCCCCAAAGTAGTCGATTAACAACCCCACGATGTTCGTTTAAAACCCCTTTAGGACGGCCCGTTGATCCCGAGGTATAGATCACGTAGGCAGCTGCGTCTTCAGCGATAGATAGTTCAGGTCGTTCCGTAGATTCTCGTTCAACACCTTCATCCTGAGTGCTCCAAAGGTGCTTTGGCAGCACCGGTATTTGCTGGATAACAGGCATGATCTTAGGCTCACAAAGCAGGGCCTGCATCGCTGTATCAGCTAAGATGAAAGCAATGCGATCGCTAGGGAAAGCCGGATCAATAGGCACATAAGCGCCGCCTGCTTTCAATATTCCGATTAGGCTAATGATCATGTCCAGCGAACGATCCACACACACACCTACTAACGTTCCGGCGGAAACGCCGCGCTTTATTAGGAAATTGGCTAATTGATTAGATTTTTGATCTAGTTCCCGATAAGTCAACTGTTGATTTTCAAATACAACAGCTACGCGCTCTGGATATTGCGCTATTGGTAACCGCAGAATATCGACCAAAGTCTTTACTCCCTCGTAGGCGACCTCGCCACGATTGAAATCTTCTAGAATTTGGCTTCTTTCTTTGGCTGTTAGCATATCAATATGCTTCAGCTTTTGTTGAGGATTAGAGATAAATGCCTGTAGGATCTGATAAAAGTGTCCCAGCATCTTAGTTGCAGCAAAAGCATCTCCGATGCTCGGTCGAATGTTCAACTTAAGCTTAATATCCTCTATGGTTTCTACAGTAATGGTAGCATCGTAGTGCGTTTGACCATGATGTGCAAAAGCGTCTACGCTCAGCTTCCCGGTCCCATTCAATAAACCTGTATCTAGCGGATAATTCTCAAAGGCGATAATGCTATTGAAAAGTTCTTTTGTTCCATCAAACTGTGCGGGTGTCGAAAGCATGTTGTTAGCGGACACAGATATTTGTCCCCACTGATCTTGTTGATCTCGCACTTGGCTTAGAAAAGTCATTACCGTCTGTTCACCATCTACCGACATTCGAAATGGTAAAGTCTCAGCCAGCATCCCGACAAAATGATCTACCCCAGTCAAGTCATAATTTCGATTAGCACTAACTACCCCGAAAGCGACATCTTCCGTATTCAGATACTTACTTAACAATAGTCCCCATACTGCATTAAAAAGAGAGGAAAACGTAATCTTCTGTCTAGCTACAAAGGCTTTGATTTGGCGCTTTGGCAAAACCAATGTTTGCGTATAGCTTACATCCTTGGTAGAAGCGTTCACTTCCAGATTCTTCCCGGCCAAAAATTTGGCATCGAAGCCTTGCAAATACTCTTCCCAGGATACAGTACCAGGATCTGAAACTTGGCCTTTTAGATATTGATGTAGATGATTAGCTTTGGGTTTATTGTGCACGGAATAGGGACATTCATCCAATAGGCAGTGGTATCTTTCTAATATCTCACGAAGCACTACCCCTAAACTCCATCCATCCAACAGAATATGATGAAAAGTAAACATGAAGCGATGCTCTGTATCCGCACACTTGATCAAATGAAAACGATAAGGGAGGGCTTCTAGATCAAATTGTTGATTAGCATCTTGTTCCTTATATAAGCGAATGCGTTCTTCCAATTCTGCTCTTTCATACGATGAAAAATCGGAAATGGTGATAGGAAGATCCCACGCTTTCAAAACGATCTGCACGGCTTCCTTTATCCCTTTCCATCTGAAAACAGATCTCAAAGCCTCGTGCTGAGTCATCAGTTCTTGACAAGCCCTAACTAGTAGCTCACTCTTCAAAGAGCCAGACAAGCTCAACTCTACTTGCTCGAGGTATACGGTGGCCTTAGAGTCATTCAAGTAATGAAAAAACAGCCCTTTCTGAGCCTGAGTCAAAGGAAGTATATCGGCAACATTTTGCTTATCAAGGATCATCCTGATGATATTTTCTAGGTCAAGGTGTGGTGAGCAAGCCCGCTCACTTGCCTATATTAAGAGAAGAGTTGGGCTAAGTCCTCGCTATCAATTTCTACGGCTTCAAAATCTGAGGGACTAAGATGTACCTCTTGGGTATCGGCTAGTGTTTGCTCGATGAGACTGAATTGTTGTTGTAAATCGTCACCAAGCTGTTGGATCGTTTCCGTCTGATGTAGCCGTTCATTATGGCTAATCTCAACCTCCAGTGCCCCTTCTATTACCATAGCGTTTACTTCAATCTTCGCACTCATTTGATTTTGGGGGTCACTTTCACTACCCGTATCACAGAGTTGGTACTCAAAAAGGTCATTATTCGTATCGACAGCTAATTGCCCTAGGTAGTTTAGGCGGACTGCTGCTGCTTGGAAAGGTTCGGATGATTGCTCATCAAAGCGGCGGCGGCTGTAGCCCAGCCCATAATTGGGGACTTTCTTCAACTGTTCTTTAATCCCCACTAATTGTGTCCTTATGTCCTTCCCATCCAATTTCAAAAGCAGTGGGTAGATATTAGTAAACCAACCAATGGTATGGCTGAGATCCAAACTTTCTAGATGACGACCGTGGCTTTCCAGTTCAAACACACAAGTATCGGTCTTCATCCAAGAGGTCATACTGCGAAGAAGGGCCAAAGTGAGAATCGCGGAAATATCGGTCTTGAATAGTTGCTGAGCGCTCTGGATTAAAATTTGTGTCTGATTTGCAGTAAGTTGAATTCGGATACTTCTCCTATCGGCCTCCCACAAGACCGGAGTCGCATGGTCAAAGGGGATCGGAGCGCGCTGTGTTTCGATCCTATCCCAAAATTCTGTCTCCGTAGGTTCAAGTGGAAGCTTATTGATGGCCACAGACCATTCAGCTAGATTATTTACGTATTTCTGTGCTAGGGCTGTAGCTCGATCCAGATCCTGATACAGCTCATATAGATCTTGCAGTAAAATCCGCCAAGAAATACCATCAATGATAAGATGATGGGCGCTGATCAAGAGATAGGTTTCCGCTTGAACCTTAACTAAACCTGCCTGTAAAAGGAGGCTTTTGGATAGGTTAAAAGTTCCCTTGATAGCTTGTGCTAATTCCGGCAAAGCGGAAAGATTCTCTATCGTATGACTTTTTATCGTGAAAGGGTATACTAGGTGATCTGCATTAAACCAGGCTCGCTTCTCCTGAACATTGAAATTCAATCTCAGTCCATCGTGAATAGCGATTAGCTTTTGAAAAACCGCCTCCATTCTCTGTATATCAATAGGCTGTTTCAGTCGCAACAAGATCGACTGGTTGTAGTAATGAGGGTTAGTCAAGTCCTGGGCGAAGAACCACTTCTCAATGGGCGTCAGCTGTTTTTCTCCTGCTAGTGGTACGCTAACTTTGTTACTGACTCCTTTCAAGGGTGTAGCTCTCTGTCCGAGTTGTCGTATTGTCCGATAAAGTAGAATATCTTTGGATTGTATCTGGAGCCCTGCTGCACGGATTCCCGCAGCAATTTGTACAGCGCTTATAGAATCCCCTCCCATGGAATAAAAGTCCTCATTTACATTGATCAACTGCTTAGACAAGTGTTGCTGAAAGACTTTAGCGATAATTTCTTCATGGTTAGTACTAGGTGCCTCGACTTCCGTCATCTCCATATCTTCCAAGCCTGCTAGTAAGGCCGCTTGATCAATTTTACCATTCACCGTAAGTGGAATTTCCATCACGGATTTCCAGGTGGCAGGAATCATGTAGGCTGGCAGGTTTTCACGGACAAAGGCTTCTAGCCGTAGCTCATTGAACTCCTGTTCTGCCTTGTAAAAGGCTACCAAGCGACTAGCATTAGAATAATCAGGCTGGTAAGGAATCACTACCACCTCGGATATTTCCCCAGCATTTAATATCGTATTTTCGACCTCCTGGAGCTCAATTCGATGACCATTGATCTTAAGCTGTTGATCTAAGCGTCCTAAGTATTCAATGGTCCCATCATTAAGCCAGCGGGCCAGGTCCCCTGTTTTATACATCCGCTGACCTTGTACAAAAGGATCAGAGAGAAAGCGCTCCGCATCTAAGTTTTCTCGACCCAAATAAGCTCGAGCTACTCCAGCACCTGATATATATATTTCTCCAGGAATTCCCGGAGGTAAGTGTTGAAGTTTGTCATCAAGAATGTAGACCTGCGTAGCGGTAATCGCTGTTCCAATTGGCACGGAAGCCCTTTTTTGATCCTTTCCCGAATTAAATCGATGAACAATGCATCCTACAGTAGCTTCTGTTGGTCCATATTCGTTGTAAATGCTCAAATTTGCCCCATATGCATCTTGCATTGCAAGTGCTAAACTCACACTCAAAGCCTCGCCACCAACGATTAAACTTCTTAAGTTCTGAGTAGTTACAGTGGTCTCCAATCCCATCGCATTCAGTAAGCGTAAATGTGAAGGGGTAAGCTTTACTATTCCGATTCGATCATCAGAAAATATACCGTTAAGGTTTTCTTCTGCGCTCTTTTGATTGTAAATGATAATCTGATTTCCAGATAAGAGTGGCGCAAAGATGGAGGTAATCGTTAAATCAAATGCAACGGAAGTAAATAATGGCATGCCGCTAGGCTGATCATCGAAATAAGTGGAGATCGCATAAGAGATATAATTCACAATATTGCGATGCTCGATCATCACCCCCTTGGGGCGTCCAGTGGTTCCAGAAGTATAGATCACATAAGCCAAATGCTCGGGAGTGATGGGCAATTCAGGTGTTAGGAGCGAGGGGGAGTACGTAAGGGGATCCTCCAGGTCTAACGCTTGGCAGTGAGGCAGTGAACTTGCCAATGACAAAGCTTCGGCAGCATAGTCGCCCGCAGCAAGAATAAAGCTAACTTCGCTATCCTCCAGGATGAATTGCTTCCGTCGCCTCGGATATACAATATCAATTGGTACGAAAGCTCCACCCGCCTTAAGGGTAGCTAATATTCCAACTACCAATTGAATGGAATTTTCCATTAGCAATGCTACTTTTCCTTCCGGCTTAAGCCCCTTAAGCAGTAAAGTGGAAGCCAAGGCATTAGATTTTTCATTCAATGTCTGATAGGTCCATTCTTCCTTTCCATCAATCAAGGCTACTTTATCTGGTGCAGAAATCACCTGCGCCTCAAAACCTTGCACGAGGTTTGTCGATTCCTCTGCAAATACATGCGGAGAGGAAATAAAATCTACTGCCAATTGGATCTCGTCTATACTCACCTTAGGATTCTTGACCACCTCAGCTGCCATAAATCCATATTGACCTCCGAGCCGCTGAATAGAATCTGACTCGAAAAGAGCCGTGGAATATTCAAGCTGAAAAGAAGGATGTACCTCATCTGGAATGAACTCCAGGGATAAGTCATACTTTGCCGTATTAGGATCAAAAAATAGCCGCTTAACGTTCAAACTGCTAGTGGACAAACCACTTGCTAACATATTTTGGAACATGAACATAGTATCAAAAAGTGGCTGATGACTAGCATCACGCTCTACGTTCCTATCTTGGATCATATCCTCAAACAAATACTCTCCAGCCCCCAATGCTTGAAAGTATATTTTACGGAAGGCCTGCAGGTAAGAAAGGAAAGACATCTCTGAGGGAACCGTCATGCATAGGGGCAAGTTATTGACGCACATGCCAACAGTCTCATGTAGTAATGGATGTCCTCGGCCTTCAACTGCTATGCCGACTACGGGGGCAGTCTCCCGATCATACTTAGAAAGTAACCACTGAAACAGTGCCAGTAAAACTAAAGATGGCGTGACTTCCTGTTCTGCGGCCAGCACCTGGATCTGCCGATAAGTTTCTGCCGCAAAAGGGAAAGCAAGTCGCGCGCCTTGCTCCTTCCAGACAGCTGGTCGAGCGAAGTCACTACTGAGCGTAGTGTCAGGAGTAGTTTCAGAAAGATGTCTCAGCCAAAAGCTGCGCGCCGAAGCATAAGTTTCTTGCTTTACTCTATGTGCTTCAAAGGCCACGAAATCTCGATATTGACTACTGATGGCAGGTAAAGAAACGCCTGCGTACAATTGAAACAACTCGTCTAGGATAATTTTCATCGAGGTCCCATCCATAATAATATGATGGAAATCCAGGAAGAGATAGCAATGTTGCTCCGAGAATTGTAAAGCAACCGCTTTCCAAAGCGGCCCAGTCTGGAGATCAAAAGGCTGAAGCAGCGCTTGCCAATCTTTAGGCTGTGGCACACTAGCTAGTTTAATGATTTCGAGCTGGAATGAAATATCTGCATGTATTCTTTGATAAAGCCCATCTTCTCTCCATTCGAAGGAGGTACGCAGGGCTTCGTGTCTTTGTGTAAGTTCCCGAAAAGCATTATCCATTTTTTCGAGATCCAATTGACCTTGCAGTTCTAGTATAAGTGGTACGTTGTAGACCAATGCCTGTGGATATAGCTGCCAATGATAGTATAGCCGCCTTTGCACGGAAGAACACGAAATGAGATTTTCATCGGTCGCACTGGAAACTGACGACCACACATCCGCTTCCTGACAAATGCTAGTCCAATGCTTGACTAGAGAGCGAATCGTTGGGTACTGGAAAAGGGTCTGATTGGGAAGTGCCAGATTAAATTCTTGATTAATCAATTGAATAGCTTGGGCTGCTTTCAACGAATCGCCACCAAGATTGAAGAAGCGATCATGGATATTTAGATCTTTGCGCTGAAAAATCTTTTGCCAGATGGCTAGCAGTTTTTCCTCTGTTTCATTTAGTACACTAGTTTCAAGACCTTCCGAGACATTGGTTAACAGCTGTAATTGCTGGAGTTTTTCATCGAAACAACCGGCTTGATAATCCGCTAAGAGGCGATAGCGTTGGATCTTTCCACTCGTGGTTTTGGGAACTCTTCTAATTGGCACACACAGGGAAAGAACAATCCCCGTTTGTTGATAGACCCATTGCTTGAGGGATTCGCTTAGGGGTACAAATGATTCTAGTTTCTTACTTTTATGTAAGACAAAGGCGATTATTTTATTTTCTCCTACCTGCTCATCAAAAAAACCTTGAACTACTACCTTTCCCAACTGTACACCTTCAACCTCTGCGGCTATCTGCTCCAGGTCATGGGGGTAGTAATTTTGCCCATTTACGAAGAAGATTTCTTTTGCACGTCCAGTCACGTACAGATCCTCTTCCCAAATAAAGCCTAGATCCCCCGTATTTAGCCACCCATCTGAGTCAATGGTACGTTGAGTAACCACCGGATTATTATAATAGCGCTGGGTGACATTGGCACCTTTGATTTTAATATGTCCCACCTGTCCTTCAGCTACGGTTTTTCCAAAATCATCAGTAACTTTTAAACTAAGATCCTGAACGCTACGTCCTACATTTACAAAGCTTATCCCCTCCGCTGTATCACACAGTTCCATAGCTTGTCCAACGTTTAGCTGATCTCTCTTAACCTTAATCGCCTTGGGGCGTTCTTGCACCTGGGAGAAGGCTGCCGCCAGACTAGCTTCGGCCAAGCCATACACGGGAAAGATGACATGGTCTGCCAGACCATACTGCCTCATCTTTTGCGTAAATCGTTGACAGAGTTCATAAGAGATGGGTTCTGCTCCATTCACAATCACGCGTATAGAAGACAAGTCAAGATCCTGCGACTCCTTTTCATTGAAGTATTGTAGGACAAAGTTGTATCCAAAATTTGGGGAAGCGGTAAAGGAGATCTGGTGTTCTGATATCTTTCTCAGCCAAAGATTGGGTAAGCGAACAAAAAGCGAAGAAGGCATGATGAAATGATTCCAGCCGGCGAACATTGGCGTGAGGTGAAAGCCAATTAGACCCATATCATGCGTCAGGGGCATCCAGCTAAAAAAGGTATCTCCAGTTGAAGGAGAATCAATTCCAGCGTGAATAGCCGCGATATTAGTCAACAAGTTGCGGTGCGTCAGCACCACGCCCTTTGGTTGGCCCGTAGAACCAGAAGAGAACTGAATAAAGGCAATATCTTCGGCTTTGGGCGGTGTTAGTTCCGTCGCCAGATCCACCACTGGTTCCACCTTCTTTTTAGCAGGTAATATACGTTGGGGATCAATATCTAGATCCAGCTGCAATAAGTCTTCTTGTATGGACTCCATCCCGATCAGGTAGGGGTCATTTAGACAGCTACATACATTGCACAGCTTCAGACGCGTATCAGCGTTTCCGATTGGTTCCAAAGGAACAGCAATGATCTTGCCCAGTAAACAGGCCCAGAAAACCTCCAAAAAAACCTGATTATCGGTCAATTGAAATACAAGTTCTTGGCCTGGCTTCATTCCCTTCTCTTGTAGAAATTGAAGCCGCGTCATAGCACTACGATACAAATCTGCGTAGGCTAGATATCGCTCTTCTTTGTTTCCTTCGATGAAGTAAATGCCTTTAGAAGTTTCTTCGCGTAAACTCAGAAGAACTTCGGCCAGAGTAGGAAAGTTCATAGATGGAAGGTTTACTCACTATGCCTATTTTCTGGAGCTGCACGTAGACGCTTTAAAGCTCCAATGTAGGCGATCATTATTCAAAATCAATCCGTTCAATCCGGATTTGATCTGGAGCTACCAGCTTTCTGGTAGCCAGGTAGGCAATGTAGTGCCGGTGAATCGGTAATGGCGTTAAGTGCCAAGGCCTATCCTCGACCTGAGCTGGGGATTGCAAGACCTTAACCTGTGGTAGTTCCACGCTAAGTCCTCTACCATCCGCTTTAATCAAGGCCTCCTTTTGTGTCCAAAGGGTAAAGAATTGATGTAGAGGTCGTATAGCCGTATAGATGCTTTGTAATTCTGGCTGAGTAAATAAATCTTGGAAGTCAGCAATATCAATAAGTTTGACTTCTTCGACATCTACGCCTAGATCTAGTTTTTCGGCGACAGCCACCACAACTAAAGAGCCAGAATGCGAAATATTGAAAACAATATCGTTGTCTAAATAGGGTCGATTATAGCTGGTATACTGCACCTTTTCTAAGATACGATGCGAGTAGCCAAAACTCTGCAGTCCATTTATCAGTAGTAATTTACCAAAGAGACAAAGTTTCGCGTCTTTAGGGAACTTGAACTGCCGGATGCGATGCTGCATCACATCCGGCAATAGTGGGAGATAGTTAGAAATAATAGTTTTGGATTCATTACGGATCTCAGCGTACCTTATTTCTATCATCCCATCACCTCTTCAAGCTTAGTTTTATGTTTGTTATATAAGATCTCTTTTTCTCCGAATAATCGTTCAGCAATTATTCCTTTCCCTGTACAATAATCAATCAGCCGATCCGATTGAACAATAGGATTGGATTCATCTGTATAGCGAATACTGCTGATGAATTCTAGCCAAGGCTCTTGTCCCATGGCGTACACATAGAGTTCTAGTGAATTAAAAGTTTCTACTAGTCCCCGACCTCTCTCAAAATTGGACCCAGCCAATCTTCTAGATTGATCTCTGGCTCGATCCAGTTTCTGTGTCAATAGTGGCCCATATAGCCAGCTCAATGGTGCGCCGTCGCATTCCATACCTAGGAAAACCACATCTATATCTCCCAATTCACGCTGAATATGTTCGTAAAGTCGGTTTTCTATATTGCAAGAATCTGCTACAAAAAGCATGGAGAAATCCTCTATCTGGACATGGTGGCAGATTTTAGCGCGTACGTTGAGATCACAATGCTCTCCCACGAATGGCACACCTGTGATGATACAGTCGGCAAATTTGATGGTTTCCATCTCGTCGATCTCAACCACATTCTCAAAACCAATATGGTTGAACATCAATTTAAGATTAGGATCTTGTAAAGCTCCTGTATTCGTGCGGGGTACAACGATATTCTTGATTTTATGCCGCAAGGGCAACAAGGTTTCCAGCAAGATGTGATCCTGGTGATTATGTGTAATTAAAACGTAATCAATTTGATCAGGCAGGTCCATATCAGAAAAGCGATCAATGCTTTGTTGGTACCCATAGTAGCTGATCACTGGATCCAGCAGGATAGAAACATCTTTGGTTTCTACTAGAATACAAGCATGGCCAAAGTACCTCATTCTCACCTGATCGCCTGTATAGGGCTCATAACTTGGTGGCGCCTCAGTCGTGAAGAAGCTTTCGAATAATGCTTCCTGATCGGAGGTAATCTCATACAGTGCTTTTATCTCGTCATAAGCACGAGCTTCACGTTTCATCTTGGCCAAGGCATCTATTCGTGCATCCGCAAAATCAATATCAAATGGCAAGACATTCTTCTCATCTAGTCTTGGCGTACTGAGCACGAAAGGACGCTCATCATCGGTCGCTAGCCAAAGGGCAATCGTTTGCGAGGAGGGCTTGTAGAATTTGCTATTGTACAGCAGGCTCTCAAACAACCTATAAGATGCGTTATTATTTAAATCATAGACGAGTTCTACGTAACCTTTAAGTAGATCTGGCACCTGGTCATACAGTGGTTCAAGAGAAAAACCATGAGCCTCTCTTTCCAGCATGGCATCAAGATCATCGATGGCCTTAGCCAATGCGAGCAGATCTTCCTGTTTAGCCATAGTGTTAGCCTTCATTTGTTTAACGTCCTGAGAACGGTCTCCTTCGAAGTCCATAAACGGCCCACCCAACATCTTGGGATTCTTCACGGCCTCGGCGTGAATCTTTGGTGCCATGATATAGGAGTCCATGATCTTGAGGTGTCGACCAGTGATATTTTTGGCTGCAGTAGCAGGGGAGATCAAGTGACTCCAAGCATACCATTGATCAAACAAGGGTTCAATAACGACATTAGGCTTAAGATAGACCTTTTGATTCTTATCAAACATCAGCTTAAATATTTAGGAAGTTTAACGGCTACAGATTATGAGGACGGTGTGCTAGCAGTAAGCACTCGTAAGTAATTCGCGGGAACCTCTACAGATAAGGCCTGTTGAATGCTATCTATTTGTACGACAAAACGATTTTTCCCATTTCGTTGTACTAGTTTGCCCTTCATGCCTTGAAGTGGTCCGTAATTAATAATGACTGGGTCACCCACTCTGAAAGAGAACCTTTCCCGTTGTACAGTCATATTGTTACTTAGTAAGCGTTTAATAATTCGGATCTCATCATTGCTGGCGGCGGCAAACTTTCCTCCAAAAGAAATAAATCGGGTAATACCATCGATTAGGCGTAATTCGGAAAGCATTTGGACAGATGTGTAGGCAAAAACATAGTTCGGAAAGAGTGGCAGTTCAATTTTTTTCTTACGGTCACTCCATTGTCTTACAGACATTTGAAGGGGCAAGAATGCTTGAACACCTGTCCTAGAAATGGCCTCGCTAACTCTTTTTTCGAATTTGGGATAGGTGTAGGCTACGTACCATTCCAGATTGGTCATATGTGATAGATTTAGTGTTGGCGTATGGTTCTCTCCTATATCTTGACCCGAATTAGTTAGCAGAAGAATAAAGGTGGGTGAAAATTGTGTAGCGGATATAGCTCCGCCACCTCAGTCCCATTGCGCATTGGAGCCAAATAACTAAACTCCTCATTGCAGTTAGCAATAAGTCATTAGGTATGAATAAGAGAAAAAGGGATATTCCCAACTGAGATATGACCTGGCAATCGGCAATTTGAAATGCCGCATAGCCGTTGAATCCCTAATTAAGGAACATCATACAGTAGTCTTACAATAAGCAAGTATCATCGGGTTTAATTGTTTGTTATCATTTAGATCAATAATGGCGAAAGGGAAACTCAGTAATGAGCGTAAGTTTAAATTTAGTTTTCTAGTAATATGAAATGGATCTCACAGCCGCGAAGCTCCATTTTTGGGGCATATCCCGTTAACCCCGGATCGGAGTCTGGAAGATACGGCCCAAAAATTAGCTGAAGCCTGGCAAAGAGAGGCGCTCATATTAGTGAAAGTCCGCCTGACGGCCGGCTGGGATTAATTTTAAACATCCGCTTAATTAATGACCACTTTGATTAAGCTTCCATTTTCCCATATTTCGTATTCACCTCTACTGATGGTGAAGGATACATAATCATCTGTTGTGCTATAAGTGAAATCCTCTTCTACCAAGAAATAGTCAGCACTAAAGAATCGCACATAAGTTTTAGTAGTCATGCTCTGTTTCAAAAAGTCCAATTCCAAATGTTTGGGACTGAAGACAGTCAAAATAGCAAGGGCCTTTCTATCCTGCATCTGCGGCACTGTACCACTAAAAGCTGGCGCAGGATTAATGTGGCAGATGCCAAAATTTCGGCAATTCTTGCTCGGGACTCCGATCTCAATATCAGCCATCATTTGATACTGAATTTTAGTCCACTGGTTTTGATAAATCTTTTTGTTTGAGATCCGATTCATGACTATTTGTATTCACTTACACAAAGGAATATTATTTCTGGATGAGAAAACTGGACAGTTTTCAAGAAACAGTTTTCAGTCAAATGTAGCAAAAAAACACACAACAAACACCAATCACCTCATTGTCAATAATTTATAAAAAAAGAATCTTACAAAAAGGATTAAAAATATTTTTTCCAACAAAAGAGACAGAGGCAGAATATGGAGGTGAGCTGGATTAGGCTCCTTTGCCACCTCCATATCTTGGCTTATCCTACTAAAATATCTTGTTCAATGATTCCACCTTTGACTTCCTTTTGTTCTTGTGTGTTAAGTTCATCTACCAATCCTTTGAAATCGTTGATTGTGATCGAATTAGAGGTCATAATCGAAAAGTTTTGAGTTTTTTAATTTTTATCGCACTTCAAAACTATGACCAATAGGACCGATTCACGAGGACAGAAAAACAGAGGTGGTTTTTCAACGATTTACATAAAAAGAAACTGTTTATTGTTTAAAATACTGAATATCAATTTTTTAAAAAAACACTTTTATTCAAAAAGGTGCACTTCATCTATTTTGTTCAACCTATATTAGCCAGTCATATTAAACTAAAAAGGAAAGTGAAGGAGTGATTTATAGTCTGTTGTGGAGCAATTTTATCAAAGAGAGTGGCTTCCGATAATTAAGATATTTTATCTTTGGAGCCAGAATTAGGGAAGAAAATTACATCTAGAATCTTCTGAACAATTAAGAACTTGCTTTGTTATATTGATTGGAAAGTAAACAAAGTACAGTCTGTAAATGAAGATTTGCTACTTTAAGACGAGTTCTTCTCTTCTATCCAAAACATGATAAAACTGTTTATTCCGCAACAGTCTTTGGCGACTGAGCGTTATTATAAGACAATTTAAGAGGGGTCATTTTCGAAAGTTTTGAGTTTTTATTTTTATCGCAATTAAAACTTTTGACCCCTACTTTACTCTTATAATTCAACTCATATCCCGACTTACGCCAATTTTTCCCATTCCCAAACAGCATTTCATAGCTCCAGTTTGCTTAAAAGAACTAGCTAAACCTGATTGTAGCCTTTAGGTGGTCCAAATTATTGATTGGTGTACTTTCACATTCTTCCTTATTTCAAGACTTGACAAGACAACTGTAATATTTCCACTGTTCATCCGGCTGTTATCATAAGTTGCGGTAACCACTGAGCGATGGCTCGTTACCCTTCAATGCTTTTTGATTTTCTGACAATTTTTGTGTCAGAGAAGGTACTTTTTTTCTGTATGGCCATAACCAAAAACTTGGACAACAGTCTGGCTCTCCCTAAATGCAAGCAGGATGAAGAATCTTAGAGAAATAGTTCAAATAGTCAATTCTATAAGACTCAAGACAACAGATCTGATCACAATTGACCAAGCTAACAAGACCAAAACCAGGATTTTTTACGAAAAGCTACTAGCTGAGGACTTCAGTTCAGATAAAGAAGCAGCCGCTTTTTTCTTTAATAGTCCTCCCAGTCATTCCAATTACAAAAACCTTAAGCGGTCTTTGCGTGAAAAACTAATCAGTAGCCTCTTCTTTATTCCTACCAACCTAGCCCATAGCGATTATGAGCGGGCCTACCTATCTTGTTCTAAAAACCTCTTTGCAGCGAAAACGATGATCCATCTCGGCGCTCGGTCTCCAGGTACTACCCTGACGATAAAGGTTTTTAATAAAGCAATGGAATATGAATTAACCGAGTTTATCATCATGTCTAGCAAGCATTTGCGACTTCATTATGGATCTCGAATGGGCGATTTGGAGAAATTCGATTATTATGATCAGATCTTCAAAAAATACCTAAAGATTTGGGAAGCGGAGGCTTTGGCAGAGGGCTTTTATGTTACGATTATGTCCCATTATATCAAGAGTAAAGCGGCTAATAATAGCATTCACGAGAAAGCCGAATACTTCTATGCAGAACTCAAGCCCTATCTGCAGCAATACGACTCTCCCTATCTACACTTCGTTGCTTACTATATTCGGACGCTGACCACCATGACGGCTAATAATTATCAGGCAACCATAGATATCTGTGAAGATGGGATCAAGTTTTTCGAAGCTAAACCTTTTACTTATAAGAATCCGCTATCCATATTTTATCATAATCTACTAATCTGCTACACGCAGTTAAAAAATTTTGAAAGAGGCAATGCAGTGGCTAGCAAGGCCATTCATCTTTCAAGAGCGGGAACCCACAACTGGTTCATCAACAAAGAATTGCATATGATCCTTGCCTTACATTCAAAGCGGTATAATGAAGCCAAGGTGATTTTGGAAGAGGTATTGGACCACTATAAATTTAAATCTTTGGTTTCTCATCTGAAGGAGAGATGGTTGATCAATCATGCTTACATTAATTTTCTCATCTTTATCAATAAAATTGATGTCCCTGAAGCACAAAAGGAAAACTTCCGCTTGGCAAAATTCTTGAATAGTATTCCGATCTTCTCCAAGGATAAAAGTGGACTAAACATCCCCGTCTTGATCATACAGATCTTGTTCTTCATCGTCAAAAAGGACTATGATCAATCCATTGATCGATTTGATGCTATCAAGAAGTATCTTTCTAGATATTTGCGAAAGGATGACAATTTTAGGAGTAATTGCTTCATTAATATGCTATTGCAAATTCCGGCCTCCAACTTTCATCGCGCTGGAGTAGAAAGGCGTGCGAAGAAGTACGTCGAAAAGCTTCTCTCTTCTCCACTTGAAATTGCCAAACAATCCCATGTCATTGAGATCATACCTTATGAGGATCTATGGGAAATCGTCATGGATTCACTGAGTCCAAAGTTTTATCATTTACGTAAAAAGACTTAGTGCATGACCATCATTGACCAAAAGAAAGATCTGAGACAACAAATGCGGGGCCGTCGTGCCACCTTGCCCAATAGCGTCAAGGCCGAGTATGACCAATGGATCTGCCAGGCTTTATGGGATAGGATCGAACAACATCAATGTCGGAAGATTCACCTCTACCTCCCCATGCATACAGAAATCAATATCAAACCCTTGATTGGTAAACTGCTAGCACAGGGACTGACGGTGGTAGCGCCTAGGGCATTGCGCCAAGGCCATTTTCAAAACCTAATTCTGCAGGAGCTAGAAAAAGTGGAGAAAGGCATCTTTGGAACGACTTATCCTGCGGGGGAAGAAGTATTCTCTGGTACTTACGATATGATTATCGTCCCCGGCCTAGCTTTCGATCAACATCTCTACCGACTCGGATATGGCGGCGGCTATTACGACAACTTCATGGTTCACCATCCTAGTACCCGCAAAGTGGGACTGGCTTACCCTTTTCAAGTCGTCGACAGCGTCCCAACGGAGTCCCATGACCTGAAATTAGACGAAATATTGGTCAACCCTAATTTTCTCAGCTTAACATAAGTGGCCTGGAAAGATAAGTGAGCCTTATCTTCTTCTGCTTTTATCTATTGCAAATTCCCTGTTAGAACTCAGAAGATAGTCCCGCAAGAACCAGCCCTTAGAGCAGGGCTTCTCCCTCTTACTTTTCATACAAAGTTCATCCTGCACATCGTATTTAAATAGTAAAGATACCCTTCCACCCTTCATTTGCCTTTCTTCTTTTCAATTTGCAAAAACCCCAATTACTCTCATAACTAAATGGTTATCAGATACAAAACACCAATATCCGTTATAGACAGGTGTTTTTAAATTAATTTTTTTTACCATAAGTGCTAACAAAGTTGTCTTTAAAGCTACTTATAATTGAGCGCTGGAAGCTGAAAGCATCAAACGCCAGATTTTCTACAGCAATAAAATAATTACACCTAAACTCCACTTTGCCATGAAAAGACTTCTACCCCTGTCTTTACTTTTTCTGCTTTTTGGACAATTTTGGTCAAGTCCCGGATTACAGGCTGCCAACAATGTCCAATCCGTTCATTGGATTTTTCATAGCTTCGACGAATTTGGTCAGTACTTTATTCCTTCTACCTCCAGCCTAGCCCATAAAAAGCCAGTGCTGGACTATCGATATCTCTCCACAAATAATACGGTCAATTCCTTCGAGTCATTAGCTGCTGGGGAGACTTGTGCTGAGACTATCCCCATTAGCTGTGGGGAGTCAGTTCAATTTAACCTAGGATTAGGTGATGGGCCACAGTACTGGACAAATACCCAATGCCTGCCTAGCGGTGACCAGCTAGGCGAAAACCGACACTATTCCATCACGGTCCCCAACAATACTGACCTCCAGATTGACCTAGACCAAGCCGAAGGAGATTACAGTAGGATTATGGTTTTCCAAGGATGTTCCCCTGGCGATGGCCGATATAGTATTGGTACCTGCTATGGTCAAGATGAGGGCAATAGCTCGCAAGGCCCTTCGCTTAGTCTCAATAATCTCGAAGCAGGCACCTATATCATTGGAATAGATTGGCAAAATGTAGATGGTTTTGGAACAAGCTTTGGCTCCGATTTCGTCCTTTCAGTGAGTTGCGGCGCAGCAAACCCTTGTACCAGCCCTGCTACTATCTTATCGTGTGGCCAACCCAGAAATGGCAATAACTTTAGTGCCAATAACAGTAATGTCCGGTTATAAATCAAAGATATTCAGTTGGTTACGATTGGGGGTGTTTGGTTTTTTGGTATTAACATTAGTAATCAGTTGATTTACAGGCATTTTGCTCAGTGCCGACACACTCAATATTTGTAATATTTCATTCAAAGAGTGTTGGGATTTGAGCTTATTTTTAAGAATAGCTACGAGCACAAAGGTGCACACGGCAATCCATATTTGAGTTTTAACTGCGTTGGGTGTTTCGCCCCAAAATCGTTTTATACGTAGGTGTTGTTTGATCCATTTGAAGAAGATCTCTACTTTCCAGCGATTCAAATATAGAATCACGATTTGCATAGTCTTAGCTTCAAAATGGTTCGTCAAATAGACGTATTGAATTTCATGCTCGGCATCATAAAACTTAATTCGCCTGAGTTTTTCAGGATAGTTTTTTGAGGCATAATACCCTTTTAGCCGAACCGTTTGGTCGCAACGCAGTCCAGTTGATTTGTCTACCTGTCTGGAATAGATTCGTTCACAGGACAAGTTCTTTTTCGCACGGATGACAAAGAAGGCCCCTGATTGATGGATCCTATAAAGTCCACTCCAATCAGTATATCCTCTGTCCATGATATAGAAGGCATCAGGTTCAAACTCAAGTATGTTCAAAACATTGACATCATGATACTTACCGTCTGAGATGTAGATAAAACAAGGTATTTCGCACTTCACATCTAATAAGGTATGAAGCTTGATGGCGGCTTTATGCTTACGGAAACGGGCCCACCAAAAGACATTTAAGCATAGTTCAATGGTTGTCGAATCCAAAGCATAAATGATATTGTTTAGGTCAATCTCAGTCGGACTGCGTTGATATAGCTTGCGTGCTTTTGCAATCAATTTATAAGCCAAAGCTTCATAAATCTGATAATCACGACTTTCATTGGCATCAGCTAGGGTTGATCGTTTTACTCCTTGTGTAAAACCAAGGTGATACAACTTCTCTTGATGAGCATTTAGGCAAGTAACGATATCACGCAAACTTTCACGATGAGTCAATTGACCAAAGCTCATACATAGGAATTGATGCCAACAACTGAAACTGCGAACTCTGTAGTTTCCATTGTACTTGTCTACCAATCTATTGAAGCTCTGGCGGTGAATCAAACTCATCAACTGAGAAAAAACGTAGGTTCCTTGATGCATTGATACCCTCTTTTGGGTATTCTAGTTATTTCAAATCCGTCACAAATAAAAATCAGTGTAAAACACTCTTTTTTAGACGGTTAATTAGCAATTATTATTTCTTAACCGGACACTACTGGTTTTAGGTTATTAATAATTCTATAGTTAGTTTTCGTATTCTTGACATTTTAACTACCTATAAACTAGAACTCATTCAACATTCTTGCACTGCTTCTCTTTCTCAATTGCATCAACAATATCTATCCTTCCACCTCATCAAACAAGCCCACTGCAATGCCTGTCCAGTGATTACAATATCTGTCCAGTGGAATGTAAAATTTGTCCAGTTCAGCGAGGATAAAGGGGCGCTTACTTCGAGGATTTATCCCTTATTTTTCCTCCAATTGATCTTGGCCCCAGTCCTTATTGCTCTTCCAGACTGTTTGTGAGGATACCTTTTATGCTAGATAGATTTGGTCAGCATTATTCTTGATAACAGATCTCTTTTGATCACTAAATCAAAGGTATAGACATACCCCTCCAAAGCACTTGGATAAAGCGTTCAAAGACTTGCCGCTGTGTTACTTAGGCGATTTAAAACTTGACTGCTCGTTACATTAGGATATTCAAAAAGAGGGTAAGCTGTTGAAGGATAGCTATTTACGTGTTTCACTCGGCGCACTGCCAAAATATTGAAAAAAAGCGCTGGAAAGATGAGCGGGAGATACCAAAACACAAGGCCTCTTACCCCCAAGGAGACCTTGAGGACATTCCTAGGCTTGGCATTTACCCCTAGCTGCTCAGCGGGGAAAGAAACCTATGATAGTGGAGCCTTAGTTCAGCAGCTGTAACCGCTATAGCTCATTTGACTGGGCTGCGAAATTTTTCAACGACTTTCAAATCCACCCAGTAAATGTTGGAGAAGGCAGCGTTTTGCCATTTTTCTCTTCTCGAAAAAAACAGAAAGCGTTCATCCGGCGAAATGTAGGGCGCAAATTCCAGGTATTCCGTATTGATGATATTGCCCAGGTTTTGGGCAGCTGTCCAATTACCATCAGCGTCAACAAAACTGATAAATAAATCACTTTGGTTAGCCGTCAAGCTATCCGTGGCGGCGAAGATCATATAGTCCTCATTCGGAGAGATACACGGATCCCTGGTATCCTTGCTGTTGAATGGGCTATCTAATTTAACTTTTGAGCTATACTCGCCCTCCTCTAAGCTTGCTTTGAACACGGTCCCATTCGTAAAATACAGATTCTGGTTTCGCGCGAAAGTGACGTACCAATCATCCTTTTCGGTACTCACCTCAGTCATTTTCGTTGGGGCAGCCCAATCTCCATCTGCGGTTCTTTGCGAGTGCCAAAGGTCCGGCGGATAATCCGCCACGAAATACAAACTTTGGTTATCCGGTGAGATCATGGGCTCCCCAATAAACCACTCGTTTTCATATTCAAAGTCAGTGACAAATTGAGGCGTATCTACCAAAATTTCATTCCTTAGTCTCCTAACCCGCAGCATACTTTCATATCGCCAGATAGCCGAGTCCGTAATAGTAAAAAGGTGCTCTACTCCATCGGGGCTCATGGTCAAATTCTGCTGTAATCGCCCCTCAAGGTTCACTATTCCAACAGCGTATTTCTTAGGGATCAAGTCTGGGTAATCAGGGTCCAGGTACGAAACGCCATCGCCACATGCAGTGATCATCGCGGCAATAAGTAGGAGAATGGGTGTTATTCTATCGGTTATGATCCTGCTCATTCGCTTAGTCTTTAGGTCTAGGTGATTTCAAAGGTCTATCTCAGAACATCTGTTTAATTGGAATAGTATTCTATTATACTACAAGGCCTCATTTTTTTATATCTCATCGGACCTCATGATCTCTTGTACTAACTTACTGACCGTTTCTTCCGCAGTTTCTTTTCCATTGTCAAGGTAGTGCTCAGCCCCAATGCTGTCCCTTAATTCTATATATCGATCATACAGCTGATCGATCATTGCCCGACCACTTTCCCAACAATCTCGCTCCTGATCTCTTCGGTAGATTACTTCGCGTGCTGGTAATAAGACTTTTAGCATTAAATTCGATTTGAAAGCCTCTTTGAACTTTGCAAGGTAAGCCTCTCCTAGTATCACATAATCGATCAAAATGGTCCGCTCTTGATCATGAAAATAACGCTTACTCAATTCCAGGATTTCATCCTTAACCACCTTAAGTTTCTCCGGGTGCTTGGTGATATAGCTTACTTCTGGAAATAGCCTTTTTGCTATTTCATCTCCGCTAAGGTAGTGAGCATCAATGCGAGCAAGCAACAAACTTGAAATCGTTGTTTTCCCAACTCCACAGGGTCAGGTTAAGATTATTACTTTCGGATGTTTCATTACCTTCAGGGCTGCTTTTACTTTTCATTTTCCAATTGCGTCAAGATGTATTGTAGCGAAGCGTTGACCCCTTGGCTATATTGTTCAAAGGTTGGTATCACTTCATAATGCGGTATTACCCCTGCGCCAATCGGCAGTTTTGGCTCTACATTCATAACAAACTGCAAAGCGGGAACATATATTCTAATCTTTGAATGGGGCAGTACTAGTTCTTCACTATATCCACTAGTATTCCCCAAATACCCTCCTCCCGTTTCCTGCCCAACAAAAGTGGCTAAACCCCGGGAATACATCATATTGCTAAACTCACTACCGCCGGAATAAGTGACGGGGCTAATGATGACATATACTTTTCCTGTAAACTTCTGCTCCGGCTCTTTCTTGTAGGCTTTGAGTCCTCTCCCAATGGCTTCCTTACGTTCGTACGAACCGTCTGCCTGCCTGGTATTCACGAGGATCCTTTCCAAAAAACCGAAGGTTTTTAGTGTAATGGGTTTGTCTACACCATTATCTAGGATTGCTTTTTGGGTATTAGCTCTCACCTTCTTATACTTCTGGTAGTTTTCTCCGAAATAGGAATACATCAACCCTTCATTTCCCTCAGACCCACCGCTGTTTTCGCTCATATCTACGACAAGTGTTTTTATCTTTTGTTCCTCAATGGATCTAAAGCTATTGCGGAGAAAGGTTTTCAGGTTCTTTTCCTTTGATTGTTCTCTGATATCCGAATTCGAAAAGGTATGCACTCCGATATAGGCGATAGAATCGGATAGTATCTTATACTCTAATGGGTCTTTGTCCTCCGTATCGTCCTCTTTTTTATACCGCTCTCTTAGATTTTTAATAATCGTTGCTATGTTCAAGGAGGGAACGATGATGGGCTCTTTAATCCCTTTCAGCTTGATTTCGATTTGATCTTGCTGTCCGTAATAATAGTAGTAATACCTAGAGAAGTTAAACCCTTCCAGATCACTATACTTGACGGTTTTAATATACCCATCAGAAGCAAAAAGGCTTCCTAACGTATTGACTAAGGTAGCAGGTACTTCTCCATTGATGGATTCGACCTGTTTTCCTTCCAAGGTAAAATCTGCAAAATTAGAACCATTTCTTACGCAATACAGCGCCTTCCCTAAGAAGACAAAAGTCAGCGGAATAAACCTTGCCGTTGCATCCACTTTTTCCTTAATACTTTCAGGTAGATATATGTTGGTGTGGTCTTCGCGCGAAAGGGCAACTAAAGGGGCCATGAGTTTATGAAATTCCAAGACGTTTAGATCATCTGTGATTTCATTTCTAGCTGCCTGGAAGGCGAGGTCAACACTATCTTTCGGCGTATACCAATACATCCCCGAATGAAACTTATCCAAAGCTTGATAAAGGATCTCGAGATCATTCAATACGTTTTCTTTCTTGATCTTAGGGAAATCTCCAAAATGCTGTGCCCGTAATAGAGGGAATGAGAGGCAACAGATTATTAGGATTAATAAAGCTTTTTTCATTAGCATTTCTCAATTAATGGCACCAGCTTCCTAGTAATGGCAGGTTTAGTTCTTCCTGCCCTATCCTTCTACTTGCTTTTCAAAATATGGCTTCCAAGCAGCGTCGGGAGGAGCGGGTGTGAAAAGACTGAAGGCTACATAAGCCGCGACGCTGACCACGAAGCCGGGCAGAACGGGATAGATCAGAGGATCGCCATAGGTTTTCCATAATCCAGTACTCACTACGCCGCCCAGCATCGCAGCAATGGCTCCTTGTTTCGTAGCACGTTTCCATAAAATACCTCCCACGACTGGCGTAAAGAATCCGGCAGCCATGATGGCTGTAAATAAGATCACAATGAATTGAATCAACTCACCCTCCGCAAAGCCAGCCAGAATAGAGATCAGCGGTATGACACCCACGATCAGAATCCCAAGGCGAGCCACCTGCAACTTGCGCTTATTGGACACTTCCTTGTTCAACATATTTTGATAGATATCTTCAGAAAGCGCTGATCCAGCAACCAGTAGTAGGGAGTCCACGGTCGACATCATCGCAGAAGTAATTGCCGCCAACATAATCGTTCCCACGAAAGTGGGCAAAACAGCCTTGGCAATCATCGGCATCGCTAGATCCCCGGTGGGAAGGTTAGGGAATAAAGCCATGGCGGCAAGGCCCAAGATGAAAACTAGTAAATTAATACCCGTGACCAAGAGGATAGCTAGCAAAATGCCCCGGCGAATGGTTTTCATGTCTTTCATCGCATACAAGCGGATCACTTTTTCAGGGGTTGCCACGGAACCTAGAAAGAAAGCCATACTCATGGTTATCAATAAGACCGTCGGTAAGCCGCCCCATTGCATGGCATGCGGATGAATCAATTCTACCTTTTCTATGAGCTTGGCCAATCCTTCAAAATGTAGCAAAGCCAAAGGAACAGAGATTAACGTACCAACGATCATGATGATCATTTGTAGGAAATCGGTATAGACGACTGCCAGCATTCCTCCAACCAAAGTGTAGATGATCAGAATAGCGGTAAAGATGACCATGCCGGTCAAAGGAGGGATATTAAAAACGACATTAGCCACTAAACCACCGGCCACCACTTGTGCCTGAATGTATACCACGGTGGCAATCAAAATAATACCTCCACCTATACCTCTCGCCAATCGACTCTGGTACCTTCTTTCCAAATAAGCAGGAAGCGTCAACTCTGTGACGCTGGTAAACCTCGGAGCCAGCACCGCAACTGTAAACCAATACGCCAAGGGAATACTAATCAAGACCCAGCCAAAGGACCAGCCAACCGCATAGATCACCCCAATAGTACCGATAAAAGTACCTGCACTCGTATGCGTAGCAGCCATGGTAGCACCACCTATACCCCACCCCAGTTTACTACCGGCAATCCAGTAATCCTCTTCGGAGCGGGTCCACTTCATACCCAACCAGCCAATGAAAAAAACCAGTAAGAAGTACCCAATGAATATGGCAAATTGTAAGTCGATCATCTGTTTTCTATCCAAAACATCCAAGCCACGTAGCCTAAAACAATCAGCGCTAGCACGGCAAATAAGCCCCAAAAAATAAATCTATCCATAGCTCAATCGTTTCCGATTTACCCAAATTAATAGCCCAATACCGAGAAATAAGAAGGCAGCCCCTATATCAACCGCATCATTTAAGGCGATCCCAGCTTTTTCTCCATCCTGCTGTTTTAAGCGCAGGAAAGCAGGTAAGGCCGGTACTTCGAAGCGCATTACTTTATCCGCTTGACTACCCGACTCTTCCCACTTCACGGTCGGAAAAAGTACCGTATAGTTTTGCGTCTTGGGCATACGGATTTGTATGCTAAAGAAGTCATTTTGGGATGAAGCTGCCGAGAAATTGGTAAAAAACAAGGGAAGATAAAATTGCTTTCCCCTTACCTTGGCTTCATACGTGCATACTACCCTTGACCAGGTTTCTCCTTCCGCTTTGTTCACCCGAAGCCTATTCATTCCCTGCTCAGGGATATCCTCCAGCACTAAATCATCCCCCTCCAAGCTTGCCGTCAAGAAATCTAGGCTCGTCCCCTCAAATTGCAAAGCTTTGATGTCAAAGCTAGTCACAGAATCGGCCAAACTCAGCGAAAAAGCCTGCCGAACCTGTAGCATGGAATCCGCTATGTCTACTTCAACCGAAACAGCCGTTAACTCACCCTGGGCACACAGTTGGGACACGCCCAGGAGCATCAGCATATATATTAGGTGCTTCATCTATACCCAAACTTCTTCCAACAAGCGCAAGGTATTTTTGCCCATTACTTTGGAGATATCCTCTTCGGAATAACCATGTTTCACCAACCAGCGCACGATATTATAGGAACCTTCCGTTGGATTCTCCAAGCCATCAACATACTCGACAGGATCATATTCCAATCCCGCTTTGCCTTTACCCTTAGATTCCTTCAAAGAAAGAGCAGCAGAGTACGCCCCATGCAAGCCGACGTGGTCGCCATACAAAGTATCTGGCCCCATCGTCACATGATCAATCCCCACCAAATCCTTGATGTACTCGAAGTGCTCCATAACGGCATCGAGATTATGTCTGCGGTGGTTTGGCGTTAGCGTGGTGTGCGGGGCGGCTTCTATACCGATTACCCCTCCTTTCTCTGCGCAAGCTATCAATACCTCATCGGGGGCCATTCTATTGGTACCCCAAAGGGCTTGCGCACCGATATGACTCAGAATGATCGGTTTACTACTATGCTCTATGGTATCCAGAGCCGTTTGATCCCCCGTATGTGAACAGTCGATCAATAATCCAACTTTATTCATTCTATCCACGGCTCGTTTTCCAAATTTGGTCAGCCCACCATCTCGATCTTCCTTTAGTCCAGACCCCAAGGCATTGGATTCGCTGTAGGTAATGCCGATTGAGCGGAGTCCAAATCCATACAACAGATCAATCCTATCCAACTCATTCTCAATCATCATAGCCCCTTCCATTACTGCTACCCAAGCTACTTTGCCCTCCTGATGAGCCCGATGAATGTCTTCCACCGATTTACAATGGATCACAAAGTCTTGATGGGCAATATCACACAACCTCATCCCCAGATCATGGATCACTTCACTCCATTTCCACCCTCCTTTAGAGTGGATCTGACACACCCCATTCATTAGATTATCAAACACACAGTCCCAATGGCTCCGCGATAAGCCTTCGAAAGCTGTGGCCATGCGCCCTTCTTTAATGTAGGCTGGCGTCTGATTAATATCCTTTGGGAAGGTGCCCAGATGCTCGTGCACACTAATCAAAACGTGATCCCTTAATATTTTGGTGACTAATTCCTCTTGTTGTGTATTGAGCTTAACTCGATTGGAAGGTACCCGATCAATTTCATTGGCCAATTCGAAATACTTGTAATCCCGATCTTTTTCCAGGTATTGGAAGGACTGGTAGCCTTTGTACTGCTTTTTCAGACTCATGCTAGATGTTGAATAGTTGTATCGTCAATTTACAACTATCGGAAGCCTTGGCCAAAAAAACTCAATAATATACCCAAAAGCTACCCCCTGCATATCAAACAATACTTTGTTCAAATTTCTTAAACTAAGCTTTTTTCTGCAGGATTAATGTTAAAAACAATCCTATAATTGAAACATAATTCTATTACAATAAGTACACTCTATAAAGATAAGCGGTACTAAACAACAAGCAAACGGTATTAAGAGTATAATTAAAATTAATCTGGACAGGCAGGCAGGCATTCGCCGGATTGTCCACACCTGCCGAGTTGCGCTAAAAAGAAAGGTCCCACTGCAAGAAAGCCTCCCACAGAACAATTTCCCTCCCACTGACTTCTAAAGCAATTCTTAAACGCGTTCTTAGATATAAGATAACCCAATCGCGCTGAAAAAACATTATGAATTTTTTCACTATTAAACACACCTTATTATGTCATCTCTAAAAAAGCGTTTATCGGAAGATCATTCAAAACCAGGAAAGAAAGAACTACTTCAGCTACTATCGGGAATACGTACATTAATTGGGGATACCGCTTATGAACAGATACATGGTTTGCTGCCGGAAGAATTAGAAGATAAAGTCCATACCAGGAAGACCGTACAAGAGATTGTAGAAAAGTTTCAGGAGGCTTATGACCCCGCTTGGGAAGAAGGCTTACAAAATTTATCTAAGGATGTTACGCAGCTCATTTTTGGCCTTGCTCAGCTAGATGAAGCGACTTTTGGGGCGATGAATGCGGCCAATGCAGATTTTGCCGCTGAATTGGGAAGTATTGATTTCGCGACCCTAATCGGTGGACCCATGGAAGCAGCCGTTAAGGCTCAAACTAATGCTTCCCTTTCTACTGCCTCCTTCATCAAAGAGGTAGCTTTTGAAACCAATGAAGAGGGAGAGGGCACCAAATTAAAAATGGTTGATTTCTCTTATACTAGACCAGCACCTAGCACAGGTGAGGGAGAGACTTCTTCTGGTGAGTCAGAAACAGTACAAGTAACGGTACCATTTATTACCATTCTTAGCATTCCTAGTTTACGAATCGAAACCCTTGATATTGACTTTAACGTGAAGCTGAATTCTACTTATACCCGAGATGTTAGTTCTCAATTAGGTATTGATGTCGGTGCCAAAGGAAAATTTGGCCCGGTAAAATTTGACGTTAACGTTTCTTATAAGCGCTCTGCTTCCACCGGTATTAAGGTAGAAAAAGAATATTCCATGGGTGTAAAGGTTCGTGCCACCAATGATGAAATGCCCGCTGGATTGGAAAAAGTACTTGGCCTCTTAAGTGCATAAGTCCAATGATTACACTTTCAGATTATCTCGGCTACATCCATCAGGAACTGCTGAAGGCCCGCCAGTTGGCCGATCAGGCTGCGGTGGATACCGCCCAGCGCTACGCCAAGGATGAGTACTTGAAGTACTTCAGGGCTCCTAGGTTTACCATGCCTAATGTTAAGCTAAAACTCCCGGTCCGCATCGATAGTATAGACCAGGAAACTAAGTACGATTTCAAGCTTGAAGAAGAAAGGTTTATTGATAAGCTGAATTCACGCCTAACTGATATTAGCAGAAAGCATGGGCAGCCGATCGAGCTAATGACGCCAGAAAAGCTAAGGAGTCCGGAATTTCAATCTCACTTTAGGCGTCTAGAAAAACGAGATAATTCCGTCACCGGAGGGATAGATAATCGGCTGCCGCCCAGGGATACCCGCGAACTCCTTAAGAAAACGGTTCGCAAGCAGAACTTTGGAACGGCAGAAGGGAAAAATGAAAGCCTAGATAATGCCATTGCTAAGGCTTTTGACGATACAATCAAGGAGCAATATAGGCCAGTCAAGACCAATATTCATCGATTGGAAATTACGCCAGAGACCTCTAGTATGTCTCCAGAGGACAATGAAAAGCTATTGCTACACTTGGAGCTTGAATTGGTTGAAGAAGGCCTGATGATTCGAAAAGTTACCGATGAAAATGGAAATGAAGTTGAACAAATCACTGTTGATTAATGCAACCCTTTTATCATCATTTAGTCCAACAAACGGAAAAGTTTATTCAGCAGTTTAGCCAGCTGAATGGGTACTACCTTTCCAAGAGTTTGGAGATTGATGATCAACTTCCTACTTACCTCAGTGAGATCGAACAATATTTCACCTCTATCAGGGCTACTAAAGCACAGTTGGCCGTGGCCAGCTTAAGTAGCTATTTGGAGACGGCCAAACGTGGGTTTAACCCCGTCACACTTGAAAAAGTGAGGACTGGTCGGCGAGAAAACTATTGGATTTCGATTTTTTCGATTCTTCAAAAACTGCAAGCCCTACTCATTGAAAACTTAGAGGACAACCAGCAAAAGCTGAGAGTATCTAATGAATTATTACAACAATTGATACTCTCAGCCTTGCAGGAAGGTTTGATTTCCGAAGAACAATTCCTGCGTGCTTCCACTCTAGATGGAGCTTCCTCCTTGTGGGATAGTCTAAACCAACATGTCTCGCTCAGGAACTTTGCTAGAAAGATAAAAGCAACGATTCATCCCAAAGACATCCACCTGCTTATTTCGGATGTCGTGGTAAGTATGATTTAGTATTAGATTCATTATGACAACGAATAAAACAATACTCCTAATTGAAGATGCAAAAGATCCAGCAGCTTTCAAGAAGATGCAAAACAGTTTCGGTATTAAGTTTGCCTCATCCGAAGACTTAGGAGATAAGCTGCGAGCACAAGACGTGTATGATGAGGGAGCCGGCCTTGTATTCAAGCATTTGAATGTGGCGGTAGTCGAACAGGTAGATATGGATCGGTTTCAGCAGGTAATCCATAAGACTCCTGGGGTCATTCATTGGGAGCGAGAAAAGGTGTATTCCATATCAAGCACTTTTGACTCTATTTCCACTATTAAAGTTGAAATGGAGAAAACACTGCAAAGAGTCAAAATGCTAGAGTCTGCCCTAGCAGAAAAACTGGTCATTGAAAAAAACAAGCCATCCCCTACTGCAAGGAAGATGACCTGGGGACTAGAGGCCATTGGTTTCTCAAATGCCGTTGAAGAAGGGCAGGGTGTCTGTGTAGCCATATTGGATACCGGAATTTATCTGGATCATCCCGATTTCCAGTCTAAAAGTATTAAGGGGCTATCCTTCATTGCCGACGAAAACTGGTCAGATGATCCACATGGTCACGGAACGCATTGTGCTGGGACGATTATTGGTGGGAAAAAAACTATGGGAGAGCTCCACTACGGAATAGCTCCACAGGCTGATTTGTTGGTAGGTAAGGTTCTGAATAATAAAGGCCTGGGAACCACCAGCGGTATAGTAGATGGAATTGATTGGGCATTAGAAAAGAATGCTCGAATCATTTCCTTGTCCTTGGGTACGCCCGTCCAATTGGGCGAAAAACCTTCGTTGATTTTTGAGCGAATCGGGGAAAAAGCGCTACGAAAGAACTGCTTAATTATTGCTGCTGCTGGAAATGAAAGTAGGAGGCCAGTATTTACGCCACAGCCAGTTGGCAATCCAGCTAACACCAAAAGTATTATCGCCGTCGCAGCGGTTGATCAAAACCTAAAAGTGGCTAACTTTTCTAATGCAGGCTTAGATCCTAGTACAGGTGGCAATATTGATTTTGCTGCCCCTGGAACAGAAGTACTCAGTGCTGCGAGTCCCAAGGAAAACACAGATGAACTTTATACACGCAAATATGGCACCAGTATGGCAGTTCCCCATGTCACTGCGGCAGCTGCTCTTTATTGTCAACGCTATCCGCAGTTATCAGCCCAGGAAATCTGGAATAAACTGAAGGCTAGTGTCAAAAAAATTGATCACCAACGTTATCGGGATGTTGGTGATGGACTCATACAAATAAGCAGGCCTTGAACTATATTTACCTAGCCATATTGAAAGAAGATCATTCTGTTGATGAACAGGTCCAGGCTTTCTTGGAGAAACATCAAATGACCCTCCTACAGAACTATGAGAATCTAGGCGTAGTAAAGATTGCTTCACCTGATTTGATCATGGGCCTACCTTATTTTCTCGCAGCTATTGAATTGGAACAGCAATATTATTTGGAGGAAGAGTAAGGCATTGCCTGCCCTATCATCCACCAAACAAAGTTCTAATTCTCAAACACTGCTACTGCTCAATATTGAAATGACTTCCACGCGGACCAAACCCCATCTTTTTTCTCTCGATACTTTCGATCAATGGCCTCATAAACCAGTTCATCTTTTTCGTCGAACCGGAAGGTCCCTTTCTTTAGCTCCCATTTTTCTAATCCAGATGTATTTTCTGGTATGGCAAAAATCTTGATCTCTTTCCCTTTGAAAATACCTCCCTCTTTCGTTATCACTTCTTTGCGGCTTACCTCTCCATCTACTTTATAGGAGTAGGTTTCTATCTGCTGTTTACGGTTAGTCTTGCTTATGATTTTCTTAATTAATCGCTCTTTATCATCATACGTTTGCTCGACGACGTCTTTGTAGACGGTGACTGATTTGTATTGCTTATCCCCTACCTTCTGACAGCTACAGTTGAATTCACCACGAATATGCTTATCCTTCATAGGTTTACCCCGAGTGTACATCTTCGATCGCATCTTAAATCCTTTCTCGTTATTCTCCAAGAGCTCACCCACGGAGATGGGAAAGGGTTTTCCCTTATTCATCCCCATAGCGGTAATCCCCTGTAATTGATCACCATCATAGGTAAATGTGATCTCCTCGCCGTTGGCACCATTCATTTTCTCTATTTTACCTGATGCGTTGTAGGAAATATTGTAATCGTATTGATGTAGGTGCTGGCCCTTTACATGCTTTATTCGATTATCCTGCCACGTTAAAAGGAAAGTATGGTTATCATCTAGTCTGGCCTTGGTGAATTGGCCATTCTCTTTCACCAATTTAAACTGACTGAATTCTGATTGCAGCGGGTTGGTAAATTTTTGTCCTATAATTTGACCCGAGTTTTTATCTGTGAAATAGTCTCCTGCTGTGAAGTAAAAACAGCTGCCTTTATGCCATCCAATGTAGGATTGAGCTACTGTGGAAATGGCAAGTTTTAAGTCTTGCTCCGATTGGGCTTGTCCGGAAGTGCACACTGCTATCGCTAGTATGATAGGAAACAACATTTTTTTCATAATCATATGCTTTTATTGAAGAGCGGAAGGAGGGGCTTTCTATTCATCAATGGTTGAAGTAATGCTAGAAAAATATTAGCAAAGGCGGGGAAACCGGCGGTTCCTTTATCCAGACTCCACGGTGGAAGGATGAAAGGTAGCGGCCATTTATCTATTGGGAAAATGCCCAATCATTCAACTGCAATCAAAATTTACTTATACAGCTGAGTTAGGTAAGTTGAAACCACTAGTTATTTAACAGTAGAAGCCAATACAGCATACTCCAGCCCGCGCAATTCCGCTAAGCTCTTCAAACGCCCAATTGCGCCGTATCCAGGATAAACGGCTTTGCCCAGGTCGTCTAGCATTTTATGTCCGTGATCGGGGCGCATGGGGATGGATCGTTGTTCCTTTTGCATCAAGTACACCGCCTCTTTCACTATCTCGTACATATCGGTATCACCCTCCAGCAGACTAGCCTCCCAGAAACGATCCGGACCATCTCGTTTGGTGTTTCGGAGATGAAAAAAGTGAATTCTACTCCCCCATTCCTTGAGCATCCTCAGTAAATCGTTTTCTGGATGTGCTCCAAAGGAACCGGTACAAAAACAAAGTCCATTGGCCTTGTAAGGTACCGCAGCTAGGATATATTCAACATCCGCGGCTGTACTAAGGATGCGCGGCAAACCAAATACCGAAAAAGGTGGATCATCGGGGTGGATGGCGAGTTGGATGCCGACTTCTTCTGCGACTGGAACCACGGCTTCGAGAAAGGCTATCAGATTGTTTCTGAGTTGTTGAGCATCAATGTCCTGATACTGGGCAATAGCGGCTAACACTTGATCCTTGACCAAGGCTTCACTACTACCGGGTAAGGCCTGAAATACACATTGAAACAGTTCTTGCTTTTCTACTGCAGACATCCTATCGAATTGCTGCTGAAGCTTCTCCAATTGTGCCGGATCCATTTCAGCTTTAGCTTCTGGGCGTTCCAATAGGAACAAATCTGCCAACTCATATTTTCGATGATCGTACAGCAGCGCTTCTGACTGATTCGGAAGTGGATGTGCAATATCGGTACGCACCCAATCAAAAACAGGCATGAAGTTATAGGTCACTACCTCCAACCCACAGACAGCCAAGTTGCGAAGACTTTCGCAATAGTTTTGAATATATAGCTCGAACTGACCTGTACGCATTTTGATCTCCTCATGAACGGGTAAGCTTTCAACAACTGTCCAGTCAAGCCCAAGCTCATTAATGAGCAATTTGCGTGTTGTTATGGCTTCTGTAGTCCAAATACTACCGATTGGTATTCCATGGAGGGCTGTGACAACACCTTGAGCGCCAGCCTGAGCTATGTCACTTAGGGAGACTAAATCAGTCGGACCAAACCAGCGCATCTGCTGATGGAATCGCGGGTAATTCATGCTAGTACTACAATTTAAGCTTAGATCAATTGTATCAGTTTATGGTAGGGGCAAGAGCTTCAAAGATACTTTTAATACCTTTATAAATAAGATCATGTTTGGCTCGTTCAGCAAGTGAGTAGATCGGTTAACCAACAATTAAACAAATCACAGTATGAAGGACCTCCTTTCTGTGGCTTTCCTCCTCGGCTTGATGGCAAGCTCACCCATAGCACTTATTGGCCAGCCTATTCAACAAAAACATAGAGTAATTATCTTAACTGATATCGAAGCTGATCCGGACGATACCCAGTCTCTGGTCCGTCTCCTGCTCTATGCTAATCAGATAGATATTCAAGGATTTATCGCAACTACTTCTTGCTGGCTAACATCCGAGATTCACCCAGCATCTATCAGAAAGGTCATTCGTGCCTATGGAAAGGTGAGACCCAATCTGCTTCTACACGAAAAGGGCTTTCCAGATGAACAAGTCCTTCTCGATCTGATTAAGGAAGGAAGCGCTCAATACGGAATGCTAGGCGTGGGTGAGGGCAAGGAGACGGAAGGTTCTAACTGGATCATTCAGGAATTGGAGAAAGAGGATGAACGCCCCTTGTGGGTTTCCGTTTGGGGAGGTGTGAATACTTTAGCGCAGGCATTACATACGATCAGAAAAACAAAATCTAAGGCTGAAGCAGCTCAACTCGTTTCAAAACTGCGGGTCTACACCATTTCTGACCAGGATGACAGTGGAATCTGGATTCGAAATAACTTTCCAGCGCTCTTCTACATTGTGAGCCCAGGTGATCACTACGGTAGTGCGACTTGGCCCGGGGTAAACACCATTGTGCCAGGATTAGACAACCGTACGATATCCAACAACTGGTTGGCAGCAAACATTCAGCAGGGACATGGGCCCTTGGGGGCTCAATATCCGGATGTAGCTTGGGGAATGGAAGGCGATACGCCTGCTTTTCTATCTTTAATCCCTAATGGCTTGAACGATCCAGAGCATCCAGAATGGGGAGCCTGGGGAGGGCGTTACGAAATGTATCAACCCGATTTTTCGAAAACAAAAAAAGGGAACTCCATCGTGGAGATTGCGCCAGAAACCCGTGCCATATGGACGAATGCCATAGACCGCTACACACCCTATGTACCTAAAGATTATGGTCGGACCTTAAGGAAAGATACTACCACCTATACCGGCTACAAAGAGACCCTATGGCGCTGGAGGGATGACTTCCAAAATGATTTTGCTGGCAGAATGGATTGGTGTTTCCAGTCCTACGAAAAAGCGAATCATCCTCCAATACCCGTTCTTTCTCAGCCCGAAAAATTCACAGTAAAATCTGGAGAAGAATTTCTTTTGGACGCATTCAATTCTACCGACCCGGACGACGATAACCTTACTTTTCTTTGGTTTCATTATCCAGAGGCGGGCTCCTATCAAAAGGAGGTAAAGATGGGAGCGGAAAATGTACATAGGGTTTATGTAACAGCACCAGTGGTTAATCAAATGGAAACCATACATATGATCCTGAAGGTAAGCGATAAGGGAACGCCAAGCCTATCCAGGTATAAAAGAGTGATCGTTACCGTTGAACCGAAGTGAAGACTTTAGACACCATAATATATGAATCGAAAGCTATTCTTAACTGCCTCAGGAATGATCGGGTTATCGATCTTTCTGCCAAACACCTTGTCCTCTATGCCTAACGAGCCACTAGAATTATTCTTTCAGGACGATGGTAAAATTCCCAATAGTAAGTACCCGTTGATCCTCTATAGAAATGCCTTCGAAGAGCGCGGCAATCATGGCGCGGCTTGGTTGGAAAAGAAATTTGCGAGCAATAATTGGACTAATTCTTGGCGCAATGGTATCTATTCTTTTCACCATTATCATAGTACTTCACATGAAGTTTTAGGTATCTATACGGGGGAAGCCCTCGTTCATCTTGGAGGTGAGGCTGGGGAAAAAGTAAACATAAAAGCAGGAGATATAATTGTCATCCCAGCAGGTGTTGGGCACAAAAACCTAGAAAGTAAGGGCCTGGGAGTCGTGGGTGCTTATCCGGATGGACACACTTGGGACTTAAATCGAGGGCTAGCCGGAGAACGCCCCATGGCCGATCAAAATATTGCAGCACTACCCATTCCAACAGCAGATCCTTTATTAGGGCCTAGAGATGGACTCAAAAATATTTGGACATAATTTGTACCGGTAATTTTGGAAGAAGAGGGATCACTTTAAACCGAAGCAATCAAAATCGCTTTTCATCTTGTTTTCATAAGCAGGTGCTCGAACCTAAAGTTCTCGTACCGTCTTTTATCATTAATTGGGCCTGAGAAACAATATAGCTGTCATGGATCGCAAAACATTTGTACAATCATTGGCCCTAATTTCTATCGGAGGAATTGCAATGAAACTAAAAGAGCTTAAAAAACTTGTATCTCCCCTAAAGCGTACCAACAAAATGCCAGTCCTGTTCCTCGGACATGGCAGTCCAATGAACGCCATCGAAGAAAATGAATTTGTAGCTAGCTTTCGAAAGCTAGGACAAACCCTACAGAAGCCCAATGCTATTCTATGCATCTCAGCGCATTGGGAGACCCGGGGCACCTATGTCACTGCCATGGACCTACCGCGCACCATCCATGACTTTGGAGGATTCCCAAAGGCGTTATTTGAAGTTCAATATCCTGCACCTGGAAGCCCTGAACTAGCCCAAGAAACGGCCAAAGTCATTACCAAAACGGAGGTGGGGATGGACCATCATTGGGGTTTAGATCATGGGGCCTGGAGTGTGATAAAGCATTTATATCCGGACGCAAATGTTCCTGTAATACAAATGAGTTTGGACCGGGGTAAATCGCCAAAATACCACTATGAATTAGCCCAGGAGCTTTCCGCCTTGCGAGAAAAAGGAGTCTTGATTATCGGTAGTGGGAATATCGTTCACAACCTCAGGATGATTGCTTGGGATAAAATGAATGTAGATAGCTACGGATATGACTGGGCCATTGAAGCCAATGAAAAGATGAAAGCCTACCTAAACGATGGCGACCATCAAGCCCTAATCGATTTCAGATCCCAGGGCAAGCCCTTTCAACTATCTATCCCAACTCCAGAGCACTATCTGCCCTTACTCTATACCTTGGCTTTAAAGGAAGAAGGAGAGTCACTAAAGCTTTTCAATGACAAGCTTTTAGCGGGGTCTATTGCCATGACTTCGGTGCAGATCGGAGGATAACGGTTCTGGAGCCTTTAAAATCTAGTGTTCACTAAGTTGTTTTATCTAATCCAGGCTCAAGTTGGCATAAAAGATGCCCTGGTGATTCATAAAGGCGCCATCCTTTTTGTTCAAATCTAGGCTATCGCCCGCAAAATTCGTTGCGGGTAAACCCAACTCCTGGAAGATACAGGCGGTCGCGGCAAAGTCCCAGATACTTCCGCCTCCTTTTTTCTTTTTCGGGAACTTCAACATACAAGCTGGGCCATTTTCCAATACCCGGATGGCATTCAAGACAGAACCACCTCCTGCCATTTCCTGTATCCCGCTTAAACCCAAATTCATCACCTGCTTAGCTAGCAGGTCTTCTAGATCGGCTAGGCGCGGAGTATCCTTCAACCTGCGGTCTGTCACATACGTCAAATGATCGTTGCTATGCTTAATTTTCCATGGAATACCATTCTTGTAAGCACCATTGCCCTTACTAGCATGGTATAAGGTATCCGTACTAGGATCAAATACGACTCCGATGTATGGCGTTCCATCTTTTGAGACCAAGGCAATTGACACCGAAAAACCTGGTCGTTTATTGATAAAAGCGAGGGTTCCGTCCATCGGATCTATACACCAAAAATAGTCTTCTTGAAATCGACTCCCATCGTCCTCCGTCTCTTCTGACAAAAGAGCTAGGCCGAACTTTTCGCGGGTCGATAGAATATGCGTGAGAATGGCGGTTTCACAAGCCCGATCCACCTCAGTTACGACTTGTGCGGCCAGACTTGTCCCATACTCCTTTTTTTCCACATGAACGTCCCTATTCATATGTTGCTGAATGACTTTTCCTGCTGAAAGAGCCGCCTTGATGGCAATATCTGTTAATTGTACTAGATCCATTTTTATAAGCTATTGATCACTTCTGCCGTTGCCCTTTCACTGTAACTATTGATCTTCCAATGGCCGGGGCTCCATCCTTTCAAAAAGCGATGAAAGTCCGCCCAGGCTACCCGATACAAGGAACGCCATTCCCTTTCTAGTGCTTCGTGGTTTCCCGCTAATTCATTTTGTAAAAACTTGAAGTAAGTGTCTAGTATTTGAGCTTCTAAACGTTCGCAGTCTTCCTCATTCAAGCAGCTGCCGATAAAGTAAGCCACATCTTTCATTCCGCATCCGCCACCGACGTACTGAAAATCTACGCCTGCCACCTTTCCATCTTTGGAGAAACAGAAATTGGCCAACTTAGCGTCCCCGTGAACGAAGGTCTTGTACACGCACGTATTCAGTTTTTCATCAATCAGGGGAGCCGCCTCCTTTAGCCGTTGGTCATCCAATACGGCTAATTCTTGAGGTCTGGTCTCTAGATGCCAATAGGTTCCGACTTTCCAGAGTCCCTCCGGATTTCTCCCGAGGTAGCTGGCATGAAATTTTGCTAACCAAGCTAGACACTCCGCTATTTCTTCCCAGTTGACGGCTCTCTTTCGCAAAGGATATCCCGCTTCGTCCAAATCTTCTAGCACTATTAGCACTTCATCAGCCTGCGTCTCAATAACTAAGCATACTGGCAGCCTGGCAGCGCTACCTTTGCTGTAGGTATGATACCAATTCGTTTCTACTTGATAGGACTTCAATTTCCGTTGATGCCCAATATCCGTATTCCAACCTCGTGGATGGTTCTTATGTGCCGACAGCTGAACATGCTTTACCACTACACTTTTCCGTGAGGCATGCTCCAAACTGATCCGCATGATTTTCCCGTAGCCACTCCACAACTCTTGTATCACCTCCTTTTCGATCAAGCTGGATGCGCCTGTGCTTTGTAGAATGATGGACTTAAAATATTCATTCATAGGGGCCCAAAGATAGTAAAGTGTTACTTAGGACTTATTGCCCTAGTCCATATCTTGATACTCTACCACCGTTGCAGCTGAAACTTCCAGCCTGGCTGCTTGGCCTGCATGGCCGTTTGATCGTCTCTTTCCGTTAACCCGCAAGCTTGATAGTTTTTATGAAGTCGTTGCAATTGCGCTTGATCGATTTCTACACCAAGTCCTGGCCCACTCGGTACTTCGACGGAACCTTCCACAATTGGTAGTTTTCCGCCCTTGATTACTTCATCCAACTGCCAGGGATAGTGCGTGTCAAGAGCGTAGTCAAATTGTGGAATGGCGGCTCCGAGGTGAACCATAGCTGCCATGGAGATCCCCAGGTGGCTATTAGAGTGCATGGAGAAGCCCCTACCAAAGGTTTGACAAATGCGGTTTAACTCCATACTAGCTCGTAGGCCACCCCAAAAATGGTGATCAGAAAGGATAATCTGTTCGGACTTCAAACGTATACTTTCCGGTAGATCCCCAAAGGAGGTCGTACACATGTTGGTAGCCAAGGGAATATCAACCAACTTCGCTAATTGCGACATCTGCGCTTGTCCTCTTACGGGATCCTCGTAATATTCTAGTACCCCTTCCATCTGCTTGCCATATTTCACGGCCGTTTCCAATGACCAAATGGCATTGGGATCCAAGCGCAGCGGCATCTCGGCGCCAAAGGCCCTACGCAGTGCCAAAATGCTTTCACATTCCAATGCAGGCTCTAGCGCACCTCCCTTAAGCTTAATGGATTTAAAGCCAAAACTAGCGCACATGGACATCGCCTGATCCACGATCTGTTCCGGGCTTAGGGCCTCCTTTTGTCTCCCAGCCTCCCAGCCTTTAGCCATGGGGTCTACGCCAAACCCAAGTGCACCTCCAGCTCCTTCGTACTTGTAAAAGAGGTAGGCAGCGAAGGGCACCCGATCTCTTGCCTTTCCACCTAGCAAATTAACGACCGGTTCGTTGAGCAGCTTTCCCATGACATCCAAGGATGCCACCTCAAGGGCACTAAAGATGTGAATCAATTGCCGCTGATCCCAAGGCTTATTCCCTCTTTGATCCGCAGCATCTTCTCCAAAGTGTGCCTTTAGTACCTGCTTGATCAGGTTCATTTCAAAGGGATGCTGGCCAAGAATTAAGGGCTTGGCTTTTTCTAGGGCTTGGCGTATCCGTTCGCTTCCCGGAATCTCGCTGATGCCCGTAATTCCAGCATTGGTTTCTAATTCTATAATGATCCTTAGGGCATATGGGGCATGTAGACCCGCTGCATTTAGGAGGGGTGGGTCGCCCACGGCTATGGGCGTAATGATTAAGTTGGTGATTTGTAAAGTGGTTTTTTTCATTTCGTTTTGTTAAATGGTAATCAATAGATCCTCCATCTCCTCTAAGATAAGGGCTCTACTTCTATCTGATAGCATAAAAAGAATGCTTGTCTTTCAAGAGGACCAGCGCGATCTTTGAGGAATGTACAAATTATTAGTACTTTAAGTAGGTGTTTTAATTTCTGCTCTTACTAGTAGAGATGAGCGGTAAGAGGACAGATTGCTGTGCGGCGAGATGCTGCAATTCTAGGTCTTGTAACGAAGGGAGTAGTCTGTCTTCTCGTTTCTGGTTTCTAATAGTAGGTTTCGGATTTTCCAAAGCTATCTACCACGCTATCTAAGGCAACTTTGACCATGAACGCCATCCTCATTATCCTGATTGGAGCAGCTGTTGTACTATTCTGCATTATTCGGTTAAAGCTTCATGCTGCTATCTCCCTCATGCTGGCCGCTCTGGTCACGGCCCTACTAACCTCCCCCGAGTTACTGTTGGCCTATGCCCAACAAAGTGGCATGACGGAGGCGGAGGCCCAGGCTTTTTCAGCCATCCCAATTGGGAAACGCCTAGCCACTGCCTTTGGCAATACAAGTGCTAAAATTGGCATCTTGATCGCTTTGGCTTCTATTATAGGTACCGCACTGATGAGAAGTGGAGCAGCTGATCGGATTATCCGTGGACTGCTGAACTTGTTTGGTCAGAAAAACTCTTCCCTGGCGCTTCTATCTGGTAGCTTCACTCTAGCTATCCCTGTTTTTTTTGATACAGTCTTTTACCTGATGATTCCACTAGTTAAATCACTCTCGGTCAGAGATCCAAAGAAATTCAGTTTGTACCTAATGGCCATCGTTGCTGGGGGCGTGATGGCGCATTCGCTCATTCCTCCAACGCCAGGTCCACTCTTTGTGGCAGAAGAAATGGGCATCGACCTGGGCATTATGATTATCGGTGGGCTAGGCGTAGGTATCATCACCATTACTGCGGGATACCTTTATGCACTTTGGGCCAATAGAAAGTGGGATCTTCCGATGCGCGACACACCTGATATCAGTGTAAAAGAGCTAGAACAATATGCCGCCCGCCCAACCAGTGATTTACCCCACTTGGCCCTATCTCTGTTGCCTGTTCTTCTACCCCTCTTTTTAATCACGGGAAACACCTTGTCAAACGCTTTTCTAGCCAAGGATAATCTTGTCTACAAAATTTTGACGACACTAGGGGAAGCCAACATTGCCTTGTTTGTAGGTGCTATTTTATCTATGCTCCTGCTTTGGAAACAACTTGAAGAAAAAACCAATTTCCAACGATACATCACCGAAGCCTTAACCAGCGCCGCCATGATTATACTGATTACTTCTGCGGGTGGGGCCTTCGGGCAAATGCTGCAACAGACAGGGATAGGTGGGCAAATCGAAGGATTGGCTTCGCAATATCAATTGGCTTTACTGCCAATGGCCTTTTTGATCACGGCCGTCGTACGCTCTGCCCAGGGATCAGCTACGGTAGCGATGGTAACGGCAATGGGGGTGATGAGTGGCGTGATTGGCACCGAACTGGCCTTTCATCCGGTTTACCTGGCCTTGGCCATCGGCTGTGGTTCCAAGATCTTTGCTTGGATGAATGACAGTGGCTTTTGGATTGTTACAAAAATGAGTGGGATGGAAGTTCAGGAGACCATCCGACATTTCTCTATACTGATGACGGTCATGGCTTTGGCCGGTCTCTTTGCCGTCATGCTTTTCTCCGTTTTACTCCCTTTTTCTTGAAACAAGTTCGAAACAAAACAACCAACATGACGCTTAAATCACTTAAAAATGCGCTTGGCGATGGATTGCTCTCCTTTCCCATTACAGATATGGATGCAGATGGTCAAGTCAATATTTCAGCCTATGCTAACCGACTAGAATGGTTTATCTCTAAGCCCGTCTCTACCGTTTTTGTCGCTGGAGGAACCGGGGAGTTCTTTTCCCTATCCCGACAAGAATATCAACAAATCGTCACTACGGCTAAAACCGTCATTGGTGATCGAGTTCCCGTCATATCTAGTGTAGGCCGGAGTATACCCGAAGCCATTGAATTTGCCAAAATAGCGGAAACAGCCGGCATCGATGGTTTGCTCTTGATGCCCCCCTACCTTACTTCTTGTCCATCCGATGGAGCGCTGGCCTACGCCAAGGCCATCCTGGACAATACCTCTCTCCCTGTGATCTACTACAATCGGACAAATGGCATTCTCCCTCCTCCATACTTGCAAGAACTAGCCGATGCTTGCCCCAATCTGATTGGACTAAAAGATGGAACTGGCAATATGCAAGACCTGAATGACACCATCAAATCCTTAGGTGATCGACTCGTCTATATCGGAGGCGTCCCCACGGCTGAGATCATTTCGGAGGCCTATCTCTCCATTGGTGTCAACACCTATTCTTCCGCCGTATTCAATTTTGTTCCAGATCTGGCCCTTCGATACTATCAAGCACTTAGAGCGGGGAACCAGCAGGTCGTCAATGAGATACTAAAGTCCTTTTTCATACCCTTTGTCCGTTTGCGCAGCAAAAAGAAAGGCTATGCGGTGAGCTTAATCAAAGCGGGAGCACGACTAATCGGAAAAGATGCAGGAGATGTGCGCCCTCCATTGGTTATGCCTAAGTCGGAAGAAACAGCGGAATTACAGGAGTTGATTCAAGTAGCTAAGCAACTTGTATCTGCTCAATAGCCAAGAATTTGGAATAGCTCGGGAGACTGCTTTAGGTAACGACTCTTGTTCGTTTCCAAAAACCAGGCTTCCGCTACTTGTGGGTTAACAGAAAGACGTGCATCTTTCCAATCTACTCCTGGAAAATTATAGCCTTCCCAATTGGCATTGATAAAGCTAATGGCCTTAATATTTTTGCGATAGCAAACCGAAAAGAAGTTAACAAACCAGCTATCCCAGGTATCCAAATTCTTGGCTTCGATGCCCGCAGTGGGACTAGACTCAGCCACCATAACGGGCTTGTGGTGGGTTTTGGCAAATTCCAGAACTGCATCACCATGTGCCAATAATTCTGCATCCTGGTAGAGCAGGCCAAATAAAGAAACGCCTACCCAGTCCACATACTCATCGCCCGGGTACCAAGCTGACAAAGGATGATTATTGAAGGGGGCAAAAATATAGGAATGCCAAACAAAGGCCACATTCTCTACCCCTTCTGCTCGCATCAAATCTACGACCCGCCTGTAGGCCTGAACGTATTCGTTGGGTTCTAACTGATTATGTGGGCCATCAAATTCATATCCGATCCGCAGATAAATTGGGCGATCTACCGATTTGGCCCAGTTGGCGTATTGTTTGATAACCTCATCATATTCTCCCTTAGCTGTATTGGCAGCTACCCCCCAGGCCCCTACCATCCACATAGCACTATGCACAACGGTATTTGGGAATCTATCCAAGAGCATCTGATGATTATGAGAACTTCCATTTTCGTTACGGAAGGTATTAGTGATCCCTTTAAATTCTGGTACGCCCCAATAGGCAGACCAACCGCCGGGAATCGATTTATCCGCAAAATTGGACATGTAGTCATCAATGTCCTCGATAGTTTGCCCCATAATCAGTAAAGTCTTTCCTGCTGGTGGCACGAATTTGGTCTGTTGATACTCGTATTCAAAGTACGGATCCGTTTCCGTTTGAATTTTAGCCACCATATCCTCTATAGTAGTGTCCGAGGTTGCCACTTGCCGATTACAAGCTAAACATAGTAGTATAGGCGTGGTAAGATAGAGGATTAGCCCGAGGCGATGGCGGAAATTGAAGAGGTGCTGCATACTGATTTTATTTTCCTAGTGAAATGTAGCGTGACCAAAAAATAAGTCATTCAACCTCTTCTATAAAAAAAACTCAAAGCAATTTTTGCAAGACAATTGGTAAACGTAGGTGTTTTTTTGTCCCGCGTGTTTGTGTAGTTGATAAATGTACTTGACTTGATGTTCAAAGCATAGCTCCCCAATTACTAGGGAGCCCTTTCAGACTTGCGACTTAATAGTTATGCTTACACAAGTCTTATCATTGGTCCATTAGAATCTAAGCTCCTTCCCTTCAATACGGTGCTCCACGACTTTCTTTTCCGTAATATCAAAAATGCTCAAGCTTACGCTCCCCGCAGATGAGAGATCAAGCTCGATTAAGCCCACATTGTTTTGTGGAACAGGCTCGCCTATGCGATTAGTATTCGGTTCTATAATGTCCCAAGTTTGAGTGATGCCACTCGAAGTCACATCATAAATGGGATAGCCACTATCCACATCCATTTTTGAGATTTCACCCCAATGCACATCACCTGAAATAAAAACGACGCCATTGGCCTTGGTCTTTTGAATGAGGTCAATCATATACTGCTGCTGGTGAGGGACATTGGTCCAACTTTCCCAACCATTGTACTCATGACTAAACTGAATGCTGGATGCGATAATTCTCATATCGGCGGGCTGGGTGAGTTGCTGTTCGAGCCATTGCCATTGTTCCTGGCCCAATATGGTGCTGTCAGGACTTGGGTTGATGGCGTAATCATTTTTATGAATCGAATCCGTAGAGTCCCGATGTACCAACTTGTCTCGAAACGTGCGCGTGTCTAAGAGAATGAGCTGTACTTTCTTTCCATCTTTCTCTAGGTATTCTACCCCATAGATTCCCTTATGTTTTCTGCGATCAGAATTTGCTGGCACTTTCCAAAAATCCATGAAGATGGCTTTGGAGGCCTCTTTGAATGGATAGTGACGTCCCGCATCATTTTCACCATAATCATGATCGTCCCAGATGGAAAGGACTTTAGTACTATTCCACAAGTTTTGAAATTCATCCTTGGCAGCTAAGCGATCATATTTTGCCTGTAGCGTGTCCATCGTACGCGAATCACCGTAGATATTGTCCCCCAAGTAAATAAAGACGTCGGGCTTTAGGTTTGCCGCTACCTTCAAAAGGGGCTGCGGTTTATCTTGATTGGCACATGATCCAAAAGCAATCCGAAAGGTGCTTGCTTCTGCCTTCGAATTGTCGGTCTGATCACCCTGGCTATTGTCACAGGCAGCCAATAAAGTTGTAAGTATAATCAAGCCGTAAAAGCAAAGTTGTCTCATATCTTTTTGATCTGAAGTTATTAGATACAGAACTAGTTTCAATAGCATCACCTCTAGCTCACTGCTACAAAGGAGCAAAACTTCAAGAGAAAAATGAAAGCTAGTGGAGTTAACTTTGTGTAAAGGTTTATGTTGTTTTTCAAGCGTACATTCGGCTAGGTCTAAGGGTTGTATACCTTATATGGTAGGTAAATTGTCCTTTACAGCTGCCCAAAAAGTATCTTCGAACAATCGCGCACTTCCAAACAAACTGGCATCTTCCATTAGTCGAGAAACCGTGATTGAAGTAGTAAGTTCATGGTTCGCTAACACTTGTTGTAGAGCGTCTGAGAAGAGATCAAAGGCCTTAGCGATATTGCCGCCTATAACAATGACCTCTGCCGGGAATTTCTTCAGCCAAGGGGCCATAAACTCTCCTAAGTTAGTGCCAAAAAGGTCAAATATAGCTTTTGCTCCAACCTCTTGTCGAGCCAAGTCTGCGATTTCCTTTACCCCCTTCAATTCTTGTCCAGTTTTTGAATGGAAGGTGTTCACAAACCAGCGCGTGGAGAAATAGTCATCTGCCATTCCATCTTTATGAGGAAGATGCCAAAAACACCCCTGTTCGGGTACATCCGCTCGATTGACGATGGGTATACCGTCTTCTATCAGGGCCGAGCCAAAGCCAGTGCCCAAGGTAATAGCGATGGAGCGTCGTGTCCCCTTAGCCTCCCCAAACCAGTTCTCCCCCACGGCAAAGGCACTTGCATCATTCAAAAAGCGTATCGGCGTTTCTGGTCGATCCAAATAGGCTGGAAAAGTATCCTTCACATTGGTACCGTAGAGGGCTTCATACTTGTCATTCCCTTCATATAAGGCTACTCCTTCTCGATAATTAAAAGCGCCTGGCATCGCAAAGCCAATACCCTTTACTCGATCTACCGCTAGCTTATCCAAAATTTGATTAAGGGGAGCGGCCCACTGATTAAAGATCTCTTCTTTGGAAAGTTTGTTGTTCACCTTGGTATACACTCGCGTATCCTCGAGCAATGTACCGGACTGGGTATTAATCGCAGCGCAATGGATGTGGCTTCCTCCGATATCAACTCCTATCGTTAAATCTTTTTCTGACATTTCACAAAAGCTTAGGGTTAAGCTGCCATTTCAGACACCAACTCCCCCCTCTGCATCAGCTAATCCTGATCTTGCAGCGAGTGGTGAGTCGTTCGACATTGAGATGAATGGCAGTTACATGAATATTTTCCTTTGACTGATTTCCGATAAATGATCTAAGCCATTGTATCACCTAGCACTTGGCGTAAGATCCCCTCGAATGATAATCATCGCCCTAGCGAGGCTCATTTCCCCACCTTGTAGCCTTTCACAGCGTAAAATAGAATATAGGCATAACATATTAACACTACGGCATAACTGGCCTGTAAGCCCATTCGATCAGCGAGTACTCCTTGGATCAGTGGCACAATTGCTCCCCCTACTATCGCCGTAACTAAGAGTCCCGAACCTTGGCTCGTAAACTTCCCGAGCCCATCAATACTCAAAGTGAAGATATTGCTCCAAAAAATAGCATTACAAAAGCCCACAAAGATCATCGCCCAAGCTGCTAACCAACCACTCGTACTAATTCCTACCACGATGGATAGCATGGCAAGAATAGACATGAGGGCAAGCAGAAACTGCGATTTTATCTTTTGCAAAATGGCGGCCCCAAGAAATCTCCCCACCATTAGGCCAGCCCAAAAGAGCGAAAGGTACCAGCCCGCATCTTCCGGTTTTAGGCCAGCGATATGATCTTCTCCTAAAAAGCTCACCATAAAACTTGCTACACTTACCTCCGCCCCTACGTACATAAAAATCGCCACTGCTCCCAAGAGTAAATGCGGAAATTGCCAAATCGAAGTTTTAGTAGAACTTTCCTCCACCTCTTGCATCGAATCCAGGTCCTTCATATCCGGCAAATGAAGAAAGGAGAACACGCCGGCGAGTATGAACAAAGCAATAGCTAAACCAATATAAGGTGCCTGTACCGCCTCTGCTTGCTGTTCCTGTGATAGGTTGTCGATACCAGAAAGAATTAGCGCACTTCCAAATAGCGGCGCAATGATCTTGGCTACTGAGTTAAAACCTTGCGCTAAATTCAGTCGACTCGCCGCAGTCTCAGGGGGACCCAGCACCGCTACGTATGGATTAGCTGCCACCTGCAATACAGTTACTCCGGTCGCTAAGACAAACAACGCTCCCAAAAACAATGGGTAGTATACTGCAATAGAGGCAGGATAAAACAATAAAGCGCCGACCCCCATCAATCCTAAACCGATGACAATTCCTCGCTTATATCCCACGCGCTCCAATACTTTTGCGGCAGGGATGGCCATTAATGCGAAAGCTCCGAAAAAACAGAATTGCACCAGTGCTGCCTCGGTATAACCAAAATTGAACAGTTCCTTTACAAAGGGGATAAGAATATCGTTCATGGCCGTCAGAAAGGCCCACATAAAAAAGAGAACGACTAAAAAAATGAAGGCTGTTCTCGTTTTGTTTGTACTTGACATGGATCGAAAATTTTACTGGAGGTTAATCTCGTCCAAAAGGTACTAAACTTTTTTAGCAAGTATGCGGTGCTAAGTTGGAGAGAAAGGCGATGGCAATATCCCGCACCTGTTTATCGAAGGGACTAACGCGTAATTCAAGCGTACTAATCAAAATATTAATAATTAAACTTGCTACTACCAGGCTCAGCAGATAAATAATGGATTTGAGAATAATTTTTCTGGCAAAGCTCCGCTCTTGAAACCACTTACTGAGATATAATATCTCCATCGTACCTAAAACTATTCCAACCAGCATCGATAAGGTGGCTGGAACTAGTAATTGAAAGTTATAAGGATTACCTGTGGATGGATAGGATGGGTAGTCCCCTAAAATCCCTTTTTCTAATAGTGAATAGACAATGCTAAATACAAAGGGTATAACGCCAAAGGGTATAAGCTGTAAAAGAATCCTCTTATTTCGATACGATATCATATTGTTAGGTTTACGGAACTATTTCAAGACAGCTTACAACAAAAGCTGGTCTTTTGCCCACCTATTCCATGGATGAGCATAAAGCACCCTGCCTAGTTCCTAAAAAGCTTTCTCATAATTATTGAATTTCTTTTTCTATTAGCTCAAGCAAGGCCTGCCCGAGTTTTAGTAGTTCATTATGCTGTCGTTTTCGGGTAAACAGTATTTCGTTTTTCCTAAAATCAAGCATTCTTTCTACCGCCAGGAAGGTTGGGGATTGAGGGTTACCGATCCAGGAGTCGTCCAATGATTTATCCAGATAAGGTGCTCCAAAGAAGATTCGATTATAGGGAACCAGTTGTATATCGTAGCCCACTTCATAGTTCTTTTCAAAGATCGTTCGGATATAAAACTGTGCTCGCTCGGCTCGCTCGTAGTATTCACTGATAGTTTCTTTTAAAGCTTTACTTTTGATCAAGTAAAATTTACCCGTAGTAATCATTTCTTGATAGGCTTCATCGTTGATAGACAGATCATTTGGTCGTATATCAAGATAAGAAGGAAGAGGGATTAAATCTTCTGTTGATTGAGCCGCATAGAACAAAATAAAAGCAGTATCAGCTCTTGGGATGTAAGCATTGATCAATGAGTCTTCCTTCTGATTCCACGCTATATCCATTTGTAGATCTTCCTGTAAATCACGAAGTAAAGATATTCGAGAGTCATTTTCTTGCCGTCGGTTGTTCCAGTTGTTTAGTTGCAGCGCCAGCACTATTCCAATGATGATCAATGAAATTTCGCCCACCGCATAAAGTAAGTATTTATTTGTCTTCCCCTTCCGTAGGAATTTCATCCTTGCCCGTCTCAAGAATTTAAACATACCGTCAATTTGTTTATGGTACCAATGACTCCATAAATTAATGAAATAAACGCTTTCCTCTTGCTATTTTTACCACAAGAAAGTAATTAACCCAAGTTGCGATGAATGAGCGCAAAAAAGGAAGATTTTGCAAAAAACTTAGCCGAGAGCTTGGTTTTGCAGCAAATATCTGACGCATTTGGGCTCTCTAGAATGAATCGCAACTTGCATCAATTAGTTTATCTTTCCCGACAATTCACAAACACTCATATAACCATGAATTTTAAGCTATTTTTTCTTGCTATTTTCGCTATGTTCTTCAGTACGGCATGTAAGGAAGGGAGCAGTGACAAGTCCGCTTCCTCAGCAACAGCTTCAACATCTACTAAACAAATGGATACATCTTCGCAATTTGGAGGCTTGGCCCTCTACACGCTTAGGGATACCCTTTCCCAAGATCCAAAAGCAGCTCTCCTTGAAGTGGCTGCTACTGGATATAAATACATAGAGGCCGCCGGGTATGCCGATGGGAAATTCTACGGCATGACGCCCGAAGTATTCAAAGCTTACTTAGATGAGGTCGGGCTCACCCCGATTAGCTCACACCACGGAGATGTGACTTTAGATAATGCGGATGAAATGATTGCGGCAGTTAAAGCAGTAGGCTTCAAATACTTTGTCATTCCCATTCCTCCCATGGGGCACTTTACATTCGATCCTGAAACGAAAACCCTAGGTATGAGTGAGGAATTGGAAGAGATAAGCCAAATTATCAACACCATTGCAGAGAAGTGCTCTGCGGCTGGCTTAGCTTGCCTATACCACAACCACGACATGGAATTTAGGGCCAACTCCAAAGGTATTGTACCCTATGACTATTTGATGGAGAACTCCAACCCTGAGCATCTCAGTTTCCAAATCGATCTATATTGGGCCATTAAGGCTGGGGTAGATCCAATCGCCTACTTCCAGAAGGGCCCCGGAAGATTCAAGTCATGGCACATTAAGGACATGGATGACCAGGGAAGATTTGCGCCTGTGGGTACAGGATCAATCGATTTTGCCAGCCTCCTAAAACACAAAGATGAAGCTGGACTGGAGTATTACTTCGTGGAGCAAGATATGACCTTCGATCAAACGCCCATGGAAGCCATCAAAATCAGTCATGCTGCCCTATCCAGTATCGGGTTTGAATAAAAAGCTGTAAGATATTTTATCTTGTTTCTGTCTTTGCTGCGATTTGACTGCACAAAACCTTCAATGCTGACCTAACAGTTCGCAGGCTTGGGTGAGTTTTACTAAAATCAAGCACAGACTGTCTGCCTGTGGCTTTCACCGGTCAAAAAGGGATCACCAAGGCGTGTGCGCCCCATTCACACAGATGGTTTGTCCAGAAACAAAGGAAGCTTCTTCGCTAGCAAAATACAAGACTGCATCTGCTACATCTTTAGGAACACCCAACCTTCCCGCTGGAATCCCTGCCAGATAAGCATCCTTCATTTCCTGTGGGTCATTTTCATGACGCTCCACTGGAATCCAGCCCGGTGAAATGATATTTACGGTTATACCAAAGGGAGCCAATTCGCTCGCCATACTTCGGGTCCATCCTACTTGCCCACCCTTGGCTGCTACGTAAGCACTAAAGTTGGGGACGGAGGTTTGATACACCTCACTACCGATATTGACAATTCGTCCCCATTTCTTCTTTTTCATCCCCTTAAGCACCGCTTTTGTAAGGAGAAAAGGGCTCTTGATAAAGAAATCAAGCATGGACTGATAGAAGGCCCAGTCGTATTCTTCGATCGGCTTCTGTGGTTGATCAGGAGTGGCGTTAAGCACAAGAATATCTATTGCCTCTAGTTGGGCCTCCACTTTCTGCACCAATTCATTTACCTGCGCGGGATCAGTAACGTCCGCCCGCACGAGCATCCCCTCTCCTCCTGCCGATTGAAACGCCCGGAAAGTGGCTTCCGCCTTTTCCCTATTGTTGGCGTAATTGAAACATACTTTGGCTCCGGCTTGACCAAGCGTCATGGCAATTTGTTTGCCTAATCCTTTGCTGCTTCCGGTGACCAAGGCCACATGGCCTCTTAATGAGAAAGACATAGTATTGTTTATTGGTTCTCTAACAATTATTATGTGCTGGAGTCAACGTTTTATTTCAATAGAGGTCCAGCCAGTTTTTCTCCATTAGTACTGAGAATCTGAAAATGATGAACCCGGTAGTCTCCATCATAACTCCATACCATTTCTTTTTGTGGGTTTACTTCAAAAAGCTTGATCCCTTCTTGAGCCCCATAGCTGGCGATCACGGTATTGCCGTTGGGAAGGCGTTGCGCTCCACAGGGATCCTTAAAGGGAGCTCCTTCGATATCCTCATTGCTCACCTGCCAAACGACTTTACCAGTGGGGTCCATCTCCACCGTCTTGTTGCCATGAGTCAGATTCACCAGGGTATTGCCATTTTTAAGTCGAATGGCAGTGAAAGGCCAATTCTCTGCCTCTCTCCCACCTATTTCTGGTAGATCTGTACGAAAGGTATTGACGACTTCTCCTTTCGGTGTATACTCCTTTACGGCAAAGGCCAAAAGGTGAGGAACCAGATAATTCCCATTAGCCAATTTCCGGGCCATCCGTGTTTGCATATGAGCATTATCCGTTTCCGGTTGTAAAGGAACATTCACGAGAAGCTCTCCTTCTGAATTGACCTCAAGCAATCGGGCTTGTGCTCCTAGCTCTGTGATCAGCGTATTGCCGTTCTCTAATCGTTGAACGGTGCCCAGTTCCTTGTTCTCTGGGCTCTTCTTAAAGGTAAATACGACATTCTTGTCTTGATCATATTCCTTCACCTCATCCGACCAGCAAATCAAGATATGACCGTTGTCCAGCACGTAGCCATCGCGCGCACCGGGTTTGCCAGCATCCCATAGCACCTCCCCGGCTTCTCCTACGATACCGGTCAATACTGGTCCTGCCACAAAAAAGGAGTGTTGAATAGGAATCTCTGCTTTCTCTGTAGCGCTTGAGTCACTTCCGGTCTTGGAGTTTGTACAGCTGAAGGAGCTTAGCATAAGAAAAATAGCGAGCGCCACGCCGAAGTAGTACCTGAACCTTATGCCATGCTTGCTTCTTGTTGTTGTGTTTTTCATTTTTAATAAAACTTATATCTAGTGTAGGATTGATTCTAAAAATGTCCAAAGGATAGCCTCGGTGAAACCAAAGTTCGAGCGATCTTATTCGCTATCACTTAAGTAGTCATAGGCTTCCTCCAGGCCCAGTGCCTCGATAGCAGTTTTATTGGGGCGAGGGCGTAGGTCTCTTTTCTGGTAGTATTCAGCCGCGTCCCAGTCGAAGGGTTTGTCGGTTTCTCTGGGATCACCTGATTCGCGTAGGTACTTCGTGAGTTGATCGGATAGCTGCTGCTTCAGCGCGGCATATTCTGGTAAGGCGGCTACATTGGTTAATTGATAGGGGTCCTTGGCGAGATCATAAAGTTCCTCAGCGGGGCGTTTAGCGAAGGCCAAGTCGAAGAGGGGTTTGACGGCTGCGTCATCCCGATTGGCTAGCATATAGATTTTCGTCGGAGCAGGATAATGTAACATGTGGGCATCCACGTCTCCAAACAAGGGCGGGTCTCCGGCTGGCCAGCGGTCGGATTCATAGTTTTTGACATACAGATAGTCATCGGTTCGAATGGCCCTTCCCGGATACCCAGTCCCCCCTTGCCGAACAAAGGCATGGCGCTCCCGTCCAGCCACCACGAAGTTACGTGAGGCGTCAATCCTGCCATTTTCTTCTGAATAAAGGATATCTACAAAACTCTTAGCATTCATCTCCGCCGGCGCATCAATCCCTACCAGCTCCAAAAAAGTTGGCGCGAAATCATTAAGGCTAACAAAATCACTTACCTCACGTCCTCCCTTAAATTGCCCGGGCCATGAAATAATGAGGGGGATTTTAAGCCCGAAGTCATAAAGATTTGCCAATCCTCTTGGCATCTGCCAACCATTGTCGCTACAAATGATAATGATGGTGTTTTCCAACTGCCCCATTTCTCCTACCAAAGAAAGATAGGATGCTACGTCCTGATCAAACAACTGTATTTCATAGAAATAATCTGCAATATCTTTTCGTACCTCCTCTGTATCTGGCAAATACGGAGGTACTTTTATGCTAGCCAAATCAATACCCGATTTCTCCCATCCACCTTCTCTATAAGGGCGGTGCGGATCACGACTACTATACCAATACATCCAAGGCTTCCCTTTCTCTGCTTCGTTAAAAAATGCTTCGAAGGAATCATATCTCTTCCCACCAGGGTTGTGCTCCCAGCCGCCAGCTTCAGCATTGCCTGGGCCCCAGCCCTTGCCTTCAATCCCTACATGATAGCCGATCTCCTCCATCATTTCTGTATACACTTTGACTTTTGGAAAACTGCCCCATAAGTTGGCAGCCTCCTGCAATCTCCAGGCATCCTGTCCCGCCAACATAGCCGCCCTGGCTGGCGAACAAGAAGGAATAGTGCAATAGGCATTCGTAAAACGGACCCCTTGCTTGGCTACCACATCAATGCTCGGCGTTGGTACGGACTCCGGATCATAGCAACTCAAGTGATTCCAGGAGTGATTATCGGACATTAGAATCAGGAAGTTTGGCATTTTATCGCTGGTCTGCTTCGGTTCTACTTGCTTACAGGCTGTGGATAATACCAGCATCAATACGAATAGAAGGGGAAAAGAAGTGACACTTTTCATGATGTGAGGTGGTTTAAAGTTGGTATATATTTTCGTGACTACTCCTTCAGCTGAGCTCCCGTTTTAACCTTCAACTCCTCCGTCAACTCCCCAATCAAGGCCAGCACCCGATTAGGGACCTCCTCCAAGGGAATTAACTGCTTTTCGGTACTGGTCCGAAGTTTGAGTTCTGCTCCCCCATTTTTGAGTGAACGTTTAGAGATCGTTAGGCGGATGGGCAAGCCGATCAAATCTGCATCAGCAAATTTTTCGCCAGGGCGAGCTAATTTGATGTGGCGATCATCAAATAGGACTTCTATCTGATGAGCCTTGAGCTGCTCGTATAGCTTTTCCGCTTGTTCTTTTACTTCATCATTTTCGAGAAGCCCTACGAGCATGACCTGGTAAGGCGCAACGCTGATCGGAAGCTGTAGCCCAAATTCATCGTGGTATTCTTCGGCCAAGCAGCCGAGCAGTCTTCCAACACCAATTCCGTAGGATCCCATGATGATGGGTTTGGGTCTACCATCTTTATCTATGAACCGAGCTTCCATTGCCTCGGTATATTTAGTGCCCAATTGAAAAATATTACCTACTTCCACGCCACGAACTGACCGAAGTCGATCTTGATCCGTCTCAGCATTAGGAGCAAGCGCCCCCTCGAATGCGTTGATGATGTCTCCGGTATAATCCGCTTCATAATCCCGTCCATAACAAGCATTGCGCAGGTGGTAGTGCTCTTTGTTCGCCCCTACAATCAAATTCATAGAAGGAGGAATCAAATCATCTACCACAACTATCGCCTTTGCTCGATCTACCCCGATGGGAGAAGCGTAGCCCGGAACCGCCCCAATACCACGAATTTCCTCATCACTTGCAGGCTGCAGGGCTTTAGATCGGATTAGGTTTTGGAGTTTAACTTCATTGACCTCCATATCGCCCCGAACTACGGCAAGGATCACCTTTTGCTCGCCTTCGACTTGCGTTGAAAAGAAAACGACTTTACCACAAGATTCAGCCGTCGATTGTAGGTAGTTCGCTAAATCCTCAATGGTCTTGGTGCCAGGGGTATGGACTTCCTCCAAAGGTAATGGATCGACTGCTACGGGAAAACGCTTCTGAATCGTCGCCACTTCCTTATTTGCACGATAGCCGGTACGATCACACAAGTAGATCGTATCCTCTCCCATCTCGGTGATGTACATGTATTCGTGAGCGACCTTCCCTCCCATCATACCCACATCACTTTGGATCGCCATTACTGGTAATCCGGCTCGGGCAAACATGCGAAAATAAGCTTCGTAGTGTGCATCATACTGTTCTTGTAGGGACTCCCAGGAAGGATCCAGTGAATACGAATCCTTCATCACAAATTCTCGGACTCTGATCAAGCCCCCTCGAGGTCTGGCTTCATCCCGAAACTTGGTTTGCAATTGATAAATTAACTTTGGCAATTGCCGATAGCTAGAAACTTCACTTTTAGCCAGCGAGGCTACCACCTCTTCGTGCGTCATCCCCAACACCATCTCACGCCCAGCCCGATCTGCGAATCGCACAAGCGATTCGTCGATCTCCTCATAGCGATTGGTCTGTTTCCAGATGGAAGCCGGATGAACGACGGGAAGGCTCACCTCTACCCCTCCTATCTCATTCATTTCTTCCCGAAGAATGCCTCCAATCTTGTTCAAGGAGCGATGTGCCAGATGCAATGAAGAAAAGATGCCGGCTGAAAGTTGGCGAATGAATCCAGCACGAATCAAGAACTCCTGCGACTTGATGCTCACTTGACTAACTGTCTCTTTCCTAGTAGACAACAATAAACTTGAGAATCTCATATGCAGCCTAAAATGTATTAGCTTATCTACTCAAGGTAACAAAAATTTGAAGGTGGGGCTAGGTGTTTAAAACCAGCTTAGATTGCTCGTTTTTATTGAAGGCATTGAGAAATATGTCATATTCTGGTAGATTCCTCCTATTTTCACTTTGTCAGCACCAACAAAAAACTAGCACTATGCCTCGAAAATGGAACCTGCTCGTCCTAATTCTCGCCAGCACCAATCTCCTCCACGCCCAACCCCTTTCAAAAAAACAATGGAAATCTGCGATAAAAGCCTACTACCAACAGTATCAGCGTATCAATACTGCTAAGAAGTATATCTACAAAGAGGAATTGTTTGAACGGGGTGCTTTTTTCGAAGAAGTTCCTTCCTCTGCGGAGATTGCAAAAACGCGGGCCCTAGTTCCTCAGACGACCCAAATTAGAATTATTGATGAAAATGGAGGCCCACAACTAGCCTTTCAAGCCCAGATATCGGACGGCTACCCAGACTTTATTGGTGATCAAATTGATATTGATTTTATTGAAGCCAACCTAAAGACTGCAAAAGGCGGAGCCATTCAGCTACAGAACATGTATCAATCCGGCGCAGATGGAACTACCTTACTGCACTGGGTCAATTTGGCAGATGATCAGAATCCACAACCAGATCAGGTCTCCGGACAAGCTACCTATGACCTTTCTTTTCTCTTGCGCTACGATCAAGTCAAGTTATCCTCAGCCAATACGGGCGAAACTTTCACCCTAGCAGGCTGTGAATTTAAGTTAATCGAAGTGCTCCACAACCAGGTGATTCTAGAACCTTCCTGCGAGTGGGATATCGACCTTAAACTCATTAATTGGGGAAAAGAAGGATATTTCCTTTCTCCCTATCCTTATGATCAATTACAGGAAATGGCAGCCAAGGATCCGAAAATTGACACCAACGGTTCTTTTTCCCAATCCCAGTCCAGTCTTTCAAAAAAGATGTATCAGCTATTAAAGCAACAGCCTGGAATGTCCGCCAAGCAATTGCGTAAGGCGTTGCCTAGAGATAGCTTTGTGGAGCAAGTGATGGATGGAGAAAGCTATATAGTATTGTCTAGTATTGCACCAATTAAAGGGAGCTTCACCTTATTTACGCCAGTTTATGAGACGGATCGGGTGGTGGTGGAGTATTGATTTCCCAGAAGCCCTCACTTGATCCATTCCGCATACTAAATCCTTAAACATGAAAGTTTCAGCATCTAGCATTTTCCAGCTTTTATTCTTGCTTTTTCTACTCTCCCTTACCACTCAATCCTATTCCCAAGAAGCGCACCGCCGCTGGCGCAAAATGAATCAGATTCGCAACGATAAATTCGACCTGATTTTACCCGAGGTGATGCGCGAGAACGATATTGATATGTGGATCATCATGAACCGCGAAGGGAATTTCGATCCTTTGTACCCGGATATGGGAGAAGGTTATGTCGGTTCGACGGGCTATTACATCTTTACAGATCGTGGCGGCGATCGGATTGAACGGGTGGCCTTGGGGATCAGCGGGTATTTGCTAGAGCAAGGCGGGGCCTATGACTACTTTGGGTCGGACCTAGAGTTAAAGAACTTTGTAGAGGAACGGGATCCGCAGCGAATTGGATTGAATATTTCTACATCCATTGGAGGGGCGGATGGGTTGTCACACTCCGGTTATTTGGAACTAGCCGAGATTTTGGGGAAGAAGTATGAGGATCGCTTCGTATCAGCAGAGAAGCTGGCTTCAGACTTTAGATCAAGGCGAGTGGCCAGTGAAATTGCGGTGTATGGCGAAGCTTGTGAATTATCCTATACTATTACGGAAAGGGCTTTGTCGAATGAAGTGATTACGCCGGGCGTGACCACTTTAGAAGATGTTGCCTGGTGGATGAAGGAGCAACTATTCAAGCACAATCTGGAGTCTTCTTTCGGGATGCCCTCGGTCTATATCACTGGTAGCTGGGGAATCGTAGCTACTTCCACGGATCGCATCATTCAGCGGGGAGACGTGATCATGATCGATTGGGGCGTGGGCTTAATGAATATGTATACAGATATGAAGCGCATGGCTTATGTGCTGCAAGAAGGAGAAACCACGGTACCACCTGGTATCCAAAATGCTTTTGATCAGGCCGTTAAGGTCCGGGACGTAATCAAAAAAACGATCAAGCCTGGGAAAACGGCGAAAGAAGTAGAGACCACCGTGTATGAGGCTTTGACCGCCGCCGGATTCAATAAAATGAAGGGCTTTAACAAATACACGGAAGGAGATGTAACGGATGTGATCATCGGCTGTCATTCCGTAGGGAACTGGGGGCATGGCATCGGGCCTTCCATTGCTTTTTTCAACCCCGTTCGACTAGGCTATGAGATCAAACCTTCCAATTTATTATCCATCGAGTTATTCGCCTACACCAAAGTACCAGAGTGGGGAGGCAAGAAGCTCCGGGTACCCCTGGAAGATGATGCCCTCGTAACCTAGCGAGGAGTAGAATGGATTTACCCCATCAACCCTCGAGTATTGGTGATTAAGTAAGTGTTTGACGAGTTTCAGTTCTGCCTTTCAAGCTAAGCACTAAACAAAGTAGAGCGAGACCTAAGCCCATTATACCCCCATAAAACTGCGGAACGGCAGAGAATGTCTTGGCGGCATAGACGACACCAAGGAGGTACAATAGGATGATATACCAACCAGAAGGAGAAGGATAGTCATGCCTGTTTTGCTTTTGGAAAAGCACCAAATGCAGTAAGCCAATGATGATAAAGGATACCCCCATCATAAAACTCATGAGCCCCCAAGTATTCCAAAGACTTTGTTGGGTCCCCATGATGTCAATGGTTGCGGTGAGTTGGATTTCGACATGGGCAATAGTCAAATCTTTAAAGTGCGTCCAAGTATGCAGTGCGCCCACTAGGATGGGGAATACAACGCCAAGTAGAAGGTAAATGACTCTGGTGATTTTCCTGCTCATTGTTTTTGTACAAAGAACGATCGCTACCCAATCCCAGTCATTAACGTTTGTTAATAAATATCCTTTTGCGAATGCGACTGAGGCTAATTGGCGTTACCCCAAGATATTGAGCCAGGTAATATTGAGGTAGACGTTGGATGAGATCAGGTCGTTCTTGCAACAGTTCCTTGTACCTTTCTTCTGGAGTGTTAGTCAAGAGAGAAGCAGCCCTATCGTAGAGTTGTTTTTCCTTTCGCTTACCGATGAATTCACTGAAGCGTTTAACATCAGGGATCTGATCGCTCAGTTCCTCAATAGTCCGAAAAGAGATTCTGAGAATTTCACAATCTTCGATGGCACTGAGCCGTACAGCTGTACTCAGCTGATTTTGATAGCTAATGTAGTCGCCAAAGAAATCTCCTTCGGTGTAAAATTCATGTATAAACTCGGCACCATCTTTTAGCTGATAAGCTCTTATGATTCCTTTGTTAATGAAGCCTGCATGCGAAGCTATTTTTCCAGGGCTCTCCCACAATTCATCTTTCTTCAATTGGACAGACTCCAAATGACTAGCAAAGGTCAAAAATTCGCTAGGGTTGAAGGCAATCAATTTCCGGATCTTTTGCGCTAGTAAATGGGTATCCATGAGAGAATGTAATGCATCTAGTAAATCACTAATTTAGGTAAAACCTAGAACAGCCTTAGGTATAAAACTCAGTGTCCCCCTTTGAAAAGTACAACATCATAAAAGCCCCCTAGTATGTCTTAAATTTAAGTTTTTCCTGCGTTGCCCATTTTCTAATAATATACATATGCTCAGGTTTTGGATTAGAATTGTGCTTACCGAGCGCTTGCTTGATGTTGCCCTCCGTATCTACCTCGATGGTCACTAGTGATTTCTCCTCTTCTTGACCGGCATCCAGTCGTAAAGACCAGATTGAACACCAACCCTCCATACAATCTTCCACATAAGTGGCCACACAATGCCGCAGTCGCTTACCCTCCTTGCACAAGTCGTCATAACTTGTCAATTCAACAATATGATACCTCTTTTTGCCTACCTGACTTTCAAACTCAGCGTGCGCTGCTCTTCTCCAAAACTTGCCTTGGAATTGCGGCTGGTAATTGGGATCCGACTCTACCGTGGTATACCACTCACCCATCTCGCGTTGCAAGCGCGGCAGGCTGTAACTCGCCAATAGAAAGGCGTCATTCTGCCTATTTTCGAAATATCGATGATGCAAATAGCCTAGGAGGACAGGCAACTCTCTCAAGTCTAGATTCTTCTCATGCCGAGCTAGGAATGGCAACAGTTCTGCTTTAAAGTGATCATTAAACAAATAGAATTGATCGAAACAAGAACGCAGTCGATCATGCAACTGATCACTTCCGCCCAAGCCTCGCACTCGCCCGTAAAAGAGCGCTTCCTCAAAAGAAAGATAATAGGGAGCCTGAACGGTCCAGTGCGCCATCATTCTGGTTAAAGGGAAGGGCAGGCCTGGGCATTGCCGCAGGTTCTTTCCTGTAATCAGAGACAGGGCCCATTTCGCGCTTATACTGAATGTTAATACAGTTGTTAGTCGATAGAGAACGAAAAGAGGAGCATAATTAAAGAAGTTGCGGAGCGGAACCGCTCTGAAAAGAATAAAGTTACGTTTGAGCTCGCCACGAAAAAGAGCGCGATGAAGTCTGGGAAACTGCCGGTTGGTCCAAAAGGCCATGAGGGGAACACAGACAGCCACGCCCAATTTTTTCAGCCCATCCTCCCTTTCCACTCCAAAACGTCGGCAAATGCGTAGAAAGTGAGGACTTGCCACGAAAGCTCCTAATAATTTCGCCAACAATTTCAGCGTAATCGGAGATAGAGAAACGCCAGCGCATAGCCAACGCTTGTTGTACAAGCGAGCGATAGATCGGGGAGCGATATTTGCTGACTGCGGCATGGCTTCCAATGACACTAGTTCCCGTCGTATCCGCTTCCATCTCTTGCTGGAAAGGTTAATGGTCCAAATGCGTCGAAAAAGGAGTAACCGATCTTCCGTTTGAATAGTATTTGGGGTTGCCGTTTCCACTTTTATTGGTTTTGGTCTTTAGACTATGTTTGATCAAGTCTCAATTGCCTTCGAGTGGTAAATTTTATTTTGTACTGCGTTAGACCTGCCTGCCGGCATAGGCAGGTTTTTCGCCGAATTGCCCGCATCTACCTGGCTGCGTCAGCGAGACAGGTTCGACTGCAAAATCTGCCTTGTTCAAAACAAAATTTCCTCACTCCCGACTAATCAGCCTTGGTCAAACAGATTCTTAGCTTCTGGTTTTTTTGGAAACTAATTTTGGGGTAAATCAGTTAGAGCGCTGCATAAGCGAGACAACTGCAATAACCAAGCTGCCTTTATTTTGGTTCCTGCCTGGCCTCACTTTTTACTGTCTAATTGCACGCCTTGTGAACAACAGTTAGATGAATCTCACAACCGCTACTAGACAGGATGGCCGACAGAAACATCAGCACACAGCCTCAATCCAGACAAATTTACCCACCTTCATGCCCTATAGCTGAAAATTTATGCCTAGGTTAGGTTCTGTAATGCAACCTAATACCATAGATTAACCAACTGCTATGTCGAATTACGATTACAATTATAATATTGACGCCAAGAAAAACATGACCTACGACGCCATCGTCATAGGTTCAGGGATGAGCGGCGGCTGGGCAGCTAAAGAGCTCTGTGAGGCTGGCCTCAAGACTCTAGTGCTAGAGCGAGGAAGGATCGTTCAACACCTAAAAGATTATCCCAACATTGATAAGGAAAGTTGGGATTGGAAACTACGTGGTGGTATCACGCCGGCCGAGAAAAAAAAGCACTACAAAGCGATTCGCACCAATTGGATAGGGGAAGGGAATAAAGATCTCTATGCCAATGACGAAGAAAATCCCTATACGGAAATCAAACCCTTTATGTGGCTACGCGCGCATCAAATGGGTGGCCGTTCACAACTCTGGGGTAGGCAAACTTACCGCTGGAGTGATTTGGATTTTGAGGCTAATGCTAAAGATGGACACGGAATTGATTGGCCGATTCGGTATAAAGATATCGAGCCGTGGTATACCTACGTGGAGAAGTACATCGGGATTAGTGGACAAGCCTTGGGGCTTCCACAATTACCTGACAGTCACTTCCTTCCACCCATGGAATTGAACTGTGTAGAAAAGGATGTCAAAGCCCGAATTGAAAAGAATTTTCCGGGCCGAAATATGACGATCGGTCGGGTAGCACATTTAACCGTTCCGCACAATGGGCGTGGACAATGCCAGTCTCGCAATAAGTGCAGCATGGGCTGCCCCTTTAGCGCTTTTTTCTCTAGTACTTCCGTGACACTACCGGCTGCCAATGCTACCGGAAATATGACTATTCGACCTTGGTCCATTGCCCATTCCATCATCTACGATGAGCAAAAAGGAAAGGCCACTGGAGTAAAGGTAATCGACGCGGAATCGGGTGAAATGGTGGAATACTTTGCGAAGATTATTTTCTGCAATGCTTCGACCTTAAGTAGTACTCGCATCCTCTTAAATTCTACTTCCAATCGTTTCCCTAATGGCATGGGCAACGATAGTGGTGAATTGGGACACAACCTGATGGATCACACCTATCGGGTAGGTGCTATGGGTGTGTTTGAGGGGCATGAGGACAAATACTATAAAGGCCGTCGACCTAATGGCATCTACATTCCTCGCTATTGGAACATCAATGAGGAAACCCAATCAGATAAGTTTGTGAGAGGGTTTGGCTACCAAGGCGGAGCTTACCGCGCGGGCTGGGGTCGAGGTGGAAACATGGATGATTTCGGGGCAGATTTCAAAAAGTCTTTGCTCAATGATCCCGGACCATGGCATTTCTTCATCACCGGATTCGCAGAATGCTTGCCCTACCATGAAAACAAGGTAACGCTAGATACCGACAGCCTGGACAAGTGGGGTCAGCCAACCTTAGCCATTGATTGTGAGTGGAAAGACAATGAACTAGCCCTCAACAAGCAGATTCAGGAAGATGCGGTGGAAATGCTGGAAAAATCGGGCTTGAAGGACATCATTGGCTTTGATAATAAGCATGAGCCAGGGTTCGGCATCCACGAAATGGGTACAGCACGCATGGGTAAAGACCCAAAGACTTCCGTTCTTAATGCTCATAATCAGGTGCATGGATGCGAAAATGTCTTTGTCACAGACGGAGCCTGCATGACCTCCAACTCCTGTGTCAATCCTTCCTTGACCTACATGGCGCTCACCGCACGCGCCGCCAATCACGCCATTTCTGAACTCAAAAAGCAAAATCTCTAGCATTATGAATAGAAGAGATGCTCTAAAAAATACAGCTCTGTTAGGAGGAACTGCTGCTTTATCGACCTCCCTATTAGGCCTGCTACAATCTTGTCAGGCGCAAGCCCGCTTAGACTGGGAACCACAATTTTTATCTACAGCACAAGCCCAGCTCGTAGGTGCATTGGTAGATACCATTCTCCCTACTACCGACACTCCAGGTGCACTGGATGTGAATGTGGATGTGTTCATCGATCTCGTCTTCCATAAGATGTATGATGAAGCGGGGCAAAAGCAAGTTACAACTGAAATGACCACCTTCGATGAAGACTGCCAATCAAAATTCGGCAAGGTCTTCGCGGATTTAGATGGTGAACAAAAAACCACCGTACTCCGAGAAGCAGAAGCCAATTCTCCTAAAAGTGGTCGAGGAGTATGGGGAATGAGCGTAGAAAAAACCGAACCGGTTGGCTTTTACCGATCTCTTAAATCCTTGGCCGTTTGGGCTTACTGCTCCAGTGAGGAAATTGGGAAGAATGTATTGAATTACGATCCGATTCCTGGCCCCTATCAAGGTTGCGTACCGCTCTCCGACGTAGGGAAGGTCTACAGCTTATAGCTTTAACTCTGCTCACTCAGGGTGTGTGTGAATTCACCCGCTGAGTGAGCACCCCTACGCTCCTACCCTTTTGCTCGCCACAAAACCATAGTAAGTGATCACCCCGAAGCAAAGTAGAGGAACAAGATAGGCGATCTTAATACTGCCGCTCGCATCAGAAACAAAGCCCATTACCTGCGTTAGAATGGCCCCGCCAAGAATCGCCATGATTAAGCCGGAGCCTCCGATCTTGGTATCCTCTCCCAATCCTGCTACACCCAATGCATAGATCGTGGGAAACATCAAAGACATGCAAGCTGAAATGCTCACCAAGGCGTAAACGGCCAGGTATCCACTCCCAAACATAACAATAGCGGTCAAACCAATGGCAGCAGCAGCTAGCATACCTAATAGGTTTTTAGCATCGATGTAACGCATCAGGAAGGTGCATACAAAACGGGATATTAGGAAAGCATATAAGGCATAACTATAGTATTGAGAAGCATTCGCCTCATCCAGTGAAAGTTCCTGCATAACATAACGAATGGTGTAGGACCAAACACAAATCTGGGCGCCCACATAAAAGAATTGAGCAATCACTCCCCATACCCAATTTGGCTTTTTCAGCAAGCGTTTGAAAGTGCCGCCGAAATCGAGGGAACCACTATCCGCCGCCTTGGGCATACGGGTGACTGCAATCGCTAACCAAATCAGTAAGAGGACCAAAGCCACGCCAACGTAGGGTCCCATGACCGCTGATAATTCAGCCGCTTGGATCTCCTGCAATTGTTCTGCGGACAATTGGGCGCGTTCATCTGCTGAAGCTTGATTGAGTTTGGACAGTATAAATCTTCTACTTAGTTCCACTCCAAGGATGGAACCGATTGGATTAAAGGATTGGGCGAGGTTAAGGCGTTGAGTGCCGGTTTCTTCGGGGCCCATGGCCACGATGTATGGGTTGGCAGCGGTCTCTAGAATGGATAAGCCTCCGGCGAGAATAAAAAGGGCGGCTAAAAAGTGTCCGTAAACCATCGTTTTACTAGCCGGATAAAACAATAGCGCTCCGGCCACAAACAAGCCGAGACCAATTAGTATCCCAGACTTATAGGAATACTTTTTCGTAATGATTGCGGCAGGGATGGCCAGCAAAAAGTAGGAGCCATAAAAGACAAATTGTATCCAAGAAGTCTCAGCATCACTTTTGCTCATGATCTTCTTGAAGGCAGCCAATAAGGTATCCGTCATATTATTGGCCAGCCCCCACATCAAGAATAGACTAGTGACGAGAACAAAGGCGAGGATAGGAGTTTGATCCAATAGTTTAGACTTATTGTTGGCAGTTGACATGGTTCAAATTTTAGGTGGTTTCGCTCTACTTTGAGCTTTTGATCCGAATGCTTTCGAATTGCTTATCATCCATTCCTTTGGGCCGGCCAACAAATATTACTTTTTCACCTATAGAGACTTAGCACATATGGTTGGAAGTGGGACACAAATGTTTTTGCCCATAAATGCCCGATCGCATCCCAAATCCAAAGTGGTGTAAATATGAACAATAGTGGCACAGCTTAGCTCGGACAAACCTGAACTTTACTTCCTCAACAAAACAAAAATCGACATGCTCCAACGATGGATCTATTCCACTTTACTGCTAAGTATTCTGATTCCATTACAAGCACAGTGGGGATATCAACAAAGTCCACGCAAGAAAATCAGCCTGAATGCCAGCTGGAAGTTTCATCTCGGTGAGCCCGACGCCAAGTATTACGAGAAGAACTTTGATGATCAAGAATGGCCACAGGTTCAAATCCCCCATACCTTAGAACTTACTTCCCTGAATTTGAATGACTTCGAGGATGACAAAACACAAGGTAGTTTCCAACGTAAAGTGGGCTGGTATCGCCGGTCAATCCAAATCGATCAGAGCGAACGTAAGGTGTTCCTTGAATTCGAAGGTGCGCATCAGGTGACGGACCTATGGGTGAACGGTCGACACGTCGGACAACATGTAGTGGGAGGCTATACGCCCTTCCATTTTGACATTACGGCCTTTGTAGAAAAGGGGAAGGAAAACCAAGTCACACTCCTAGTAGACAATAGGCGCAGAGCGGATGTACCTCCCGATCCCGGACCATTTGATTACATCAAGTTTAGTGGTTTATATCGAGATGTGTACTTGGTAGAAACGAATCCCGTGCGGCTTACCTTTAACTGGGAAGCCCTGGATGCGGGAATTACACTCACCACTCCTTCGGTAGATCCCATCAATGGCAATGCGACTATTGACATCAAAACCGTAGTCAAAAACGAAACGGCAAACAGTAAGGAAATCACCGTTATCAATAGGGTAATCGATGCGAATGGATTCGTGGTTCTAAAACTTCAGCAAACTCAGTCCATTGGGGCCCAACAACAAGGCATCTATCGACAAATTAGTGGAATTGAAAAAGATGCACACCTGTGGTCGATTGACGATCCTTATCTATACCGTGTCAACACCCTGATCTACGAGAAAGAAAATGTCCTAGATGGGTTAGAAACAAATTTAGGTCTGCGAAAATTTGAGCAGCACCCCAGGGAGGGCTTCCTGCTCAACGGCAAACCCATCAAACTCATCGGAGCCAATCGGCACCAACATTTCCCCTATATCGGGGATGCCCTACCCAATAGTCTCCACTACAAGGATATGTTGCAATTCAAAGCATTAGGTTTCAACGTAGTTCGGACGGCTCACTATCCACAGGACAATGCCCTGATCGAGGCCTGTGATAAGCTAGGCATTCTCGTATATGAGGAGGCGCCGACTTGGATCAACATTGGCGGAGAGGCGTGGTTTGATAATCTTGAAAAGGCTACCCGCACAATGATCCGTAATCACAGGAATCATCCCTCAGTAGTTATCTGGGGAGCAGGAATTAACCACCGAGGATATGTACCCCGGATGCACTATGCCGTCAAACAGGAAGACCCCACCCGCCTGACCGCTTCCCAAAGCAGCCGCTGGACGGGCTGGCAAACTTCAGGACTCACTGATATTTATGGGCAGATGATTTATGGTCCGGTAGAATGGTACCGTCACGAACCTATGCTCGCCATGGAAGGACGCGAGGGGATCGAGCAGTTAGCCCGTTACAAAATGGACCCTTTATTAACCGGAATCATTGCCTGGACGGCCCATGATTACTATACCTTCCATCGGGGTTCATGGCCAGAGCGGGTGCGTCCAGGAGGGATCCTGAGCATCTTCCGGCATGCCTATGGCGAAACCCCTTGGTATCCCATAGAATTGAAGGAAGAGCCCCATGTGCTCATTGCTACGGAATGGACAGAAGGAACGAATGAGGTGATTGTTTATGCTAATACAGAAGAAGTAGAACTGATGCTTAATGGCAAAACCATCGGTCGTCAGCGCAATAATCACGACGGAATGATGGCGGCCTTAGATCATCCCCCTTTTCGTTTTCCCATCTCCAATTTTCAAGCAGGTAAGCTAGAAGCGAAAGGCTGGACCGGAAGTCAATTGTTAGCTTCCGATCAGGTGCAAACACCCGAAACCCCTAAGCGTATTCTGCTCAAGATTGACACCCTAGGACGTTCCTTTACCGCAGATGGAGCTGATATTCTGGTAGCCTATGCCTATGTAGTGGATAAAAATGGAACTGTACTCGAAGACGCGAAGGCAGATATATCCTTTAGTATCACCGGACCAGCGAGTATTGTGGGAGAGGGTACCCCCATAAAAGCCAATCCTAAATCTTTGGAGGAAGGTCAAGGCATGGCCCCTGTACTCATCCGAGCCGGCTTGGAAGTCGGCCAGATCACCCTCACAGCTAGCGCCCCCGGCTTATCCTCTGACAAAGCCAGCTGGGATAGCCTCCCGTACCAAGCAGATATCATGGCATCCCAGGCCAAGCCTTTCACAGATGTCGAAACGGTAGCCATAGATCTGGGTTCCTCCCAGCAGTTATTACAATACGATTGGACGGCCTGGAATGGAAAAGATGGGGCAAAAAATCAACTGGAATTGAGTGACTGGGGAGCGGCCAAGATCACCCTCAACAGTAGTTCAACAGACGGGGGTATGCGCTGGCTAGGGGAAATGAATGTTATGGGTTTTAATGGGTACGCTATTGGGGAAGGGGTGCTAGAAATTGGAGAAGATGGTCTAAGCTTGACCCTTCAAAACTTACCCGAGGGTAAGTATGAACTGGTCACTATGCATCATGCTCCGCGTTCTAATACCGATAGCATGGACCCCAATAGAGAGCGTCTGAAAACACTAAATATACTAGATGTTCCTTACGCTAAAAAGCTGAATCTTGAACTAGTCAATGGCAAGCAAAAACATCAGCAACAGCTTACCATCACCGAAGGTAAAATGCTCCCTGCTACGGGAGTGGCCAAATGTACCTTCACTTTTACAGCTACAGGAAATACACCCGTGCAGGTACAGATGAAGGATCAAGATGGGAAACGGGGAGTTTGGCTAAACGCCATTGTAATTAGACGACTACATTCCTAGTGGAATTGTAGAAAATACGCTCAAGCAAAGGCAGTTCTTCAATTGATCTGTTTAGGAAATGAAGACGCTAGCCTTTGCTTGAGGATAATTTGCTTCGAGCTGCTATAATCAATTGTTTCAATTCGCTAATATCAGCTAGTATATTCTTATAACGATCGATCCGTTCTACCTCTGTGGTATTCCTTAGCGCCAGACTCGCCTCCATAATCAACAAAATCTCAACCCACTTGCTTTCAAGATTAAGTCCAGCTGCTAGTTTTGGCTGATTACCTAGACGATATACAATGGGACTAAAACCTAGCTGCATGGCTTTGTGGAGTCCATCTAGATACATATTGTCATTTTCATTATCTACTGTTGCCGTAAACTCCTGCAAACGCTTTAGGCTGACCAATCTATCCCGAATCTCATTAGGGATGTACTTTATTTCACCCGTAAATTCTAGCGTAGATATGCTGTTGGTATTGAAGACAACCTTCCGATTCCGGACCCTCCTATCCACCTGGGACAAGGCTAAGACTGCCTGACCCACTTCGAGATTAGGGGTCTTGAACCGATCAATGTAAGTATTATAAGAAGTGATGCTGTTGTTCAGTACATCAATCTGGGTGAGAAGGAGCGCACTATCCTGGTCTAATTCCACCAAAAGCTGCTGGTAGTAGCTATCCCGGATACCATCAATTTTACGATTTTCATTAGCCGTATTAATGCGTACCGCAATCAAAATACCGATGACAATCAGCAGAATCTCACCCAAGGCATACAAGAAATACTTACTGTATCTGTTGTTAGCAAGTACTTTTTGTCTTGCTCTCCGTAGCAATTGCAGCATAGCTTTTTTCTTGCCAACAATCTAATCACAAATTGGTTACAAATTAATCCGCTTGTAAAGGCATCTCTTCTGCCCGTTTTTTCTTCTGCTTCAAGTACTCGCTTGGCACAACCCCAAATTGATTTTTAAAGCATTTAGAGAAATAGGAAGCGGTGTTGAACCCGGTCATGAACATGATTTCCTTGATGGTATAGTCGCTCTTTTCCAGTAGCTGGATAGCGCGTTTCAGTCGAATGGTTCGAATAAATTCGCTAGAGGATTGCCCCGTTAAGGCTTTTAACTTGAGATATAGCTTACTGCGGCTCAGGAACATCTCTTTCACTAAGGCCTCTACATTAAATTCTGAATCAGACATGTGATCCTCAATAATGGAGACGGCGCGCTTGAGGAATTCTTCGTCGGCGGTGGTCACCGTAATTTCCTCTGGTTGCAAGAGTACCTCCTGACGGAAGCGCTGTTTGAGGCGTTCTCGCTGCAGGTAAGTATTCATTAGCTGAGCGCGAAGGATATCTAGTTTAAATGGCTTAACGACATAGGCGTCCGCCCCCGTCCTCAAGCCTTCTAATTCATCCTCGTCGGCAGATTTGGCGGTAAGTAAAACAATAGGGATATGGCTGGTGAGTGGATTCGTCTTCAAGTGTTTGCACAACTCAATCCCATCCATATTGGGCATCATAACATCACTAACGATGATATCTGGCAAAGAGGATAAGGCTACCTCATAACCTAAGGCTCCATCCTCTGCCTCAATGATTCTAAAGTCATTTTGGAAGCCTTCCTTGATGAAGCTTCTGATATCAGCATTATCATCAACGAAGAGTAATAAGGGAAGTTCTTTCTCTTGCTCAATGGTCCCCATCGCGATCCCAGCGCTGCTCAATTCCGCTACGGGCTCTGCTACCAGGTATTCTAATGGATCAGAATCAGCATGGAATTGCTCGATTTTACCTTGCTCAATCTCAGATTTCAGATAAGCATGCTTATCCATCGGGAGGATGACGGTAAAACAAGATCCTTTGCCCTTTATACTTTCGGCACTAATGGCTCCATGGTGTAGTTCCACGAGGCTCTTGGTGTAGGCTAAGCCAATTCCGGCCCCATCTTTATTCATCTTCTTATTCTCCCCCTTGTGGAAGCGCTCAAAGATCTTCTTGAGTTGCCCCCTCGATATTCCGATACCATTATCTCGCACCTGTATCTCAACAAACGGATCTTTCCCCGATCGATTTTGCATATACTTCTCCTTTACCTCAACGCTTATCGTACCGCCTGAGGGGGTGAATTTGAAGGCATTAGATAACAAGTTATACATAATCTTCTCGATCAAATCCGGATCAAAAAAGGTATAGATATCATTCTCTGGGTGTCCTAGATCCAAATCAATAGACTTCTTGCTCGCCAGAAATTGGAAGGGTTGAGTTACATTTTCAATAAAGGCCTTGATATCCCCGCGGCGCACCCTGAGATTGAGGCTTCCCTGATCCAATTTGCGAAAATCCAACAACTGATTTACCAAGCGCAGCAAATACTTGGCGTTCTTGTACATGTAATGATATTGTTGCTGTAGGTTTTCTGAGCTTAGCGTTTTACCTTTTTCAAGAATAAATTCCAGCGGAGAAATTATTAGCGTCAAAGGAGTGCGCAGTTCATGTGAAATATTGGTAAAGAAGCGGAGTTTCATCTGGTTCAACTCCTCTAATTTCTCACGCTCCATGTGTTCCAGCATTAGGCGGTGCTTCTCCTGCACGTCGATGATGGTATAGCGCCGGAAGAGCCATAATGCAACAATGATAATTCCTGCATATAAGATATAAGCAGGCCAGGCCAAGCTAAATGGAGGCTTTATTCTGATTTGCAGGCGGGCAGGCTCTGGTTCCCAGACGCGGTCTGCATTCGAAGCCTTAACCAAAAGGGTATAATTACCGTGTGGTAAATTGGTAAAAGTAGCGTATCGCTTTTCGGCACCAACCTCAATCCACTCCTCGTGATAGCCTTCCAACTTATAAGCGTATTCGTTCTTTTTGGGATCGGCAAAATGTAGCGCTGCAAATTCAACAGAAAAATCGTTTTGACGATAAGCCAGCTGGATGCCTTCACTTTCGGTGATCGATTGATCAAGAATAACGCGGCCGTTAATGGCTTTTTGGGGTGCTACTTCCTGGTTGTGTACCAATAGTCGTGTAAAGACGACCTTGGGTTGATTTGTATTTTCCTGTATACTTTGTGGTAAAAAGGCATTGAATCCGTTTACGCCTCCAAAAAGCAAGGTTCCATCTGTCCTTTTGGCTTTAGCCGCCTCAAAAAATTCGGCGGATTGCAAACCGTCTGTAATAGAGTAGTTTTGAAAGGTTTCCGTCTCTGGGTCAAACCTCGACAATCCTCCATTTCCAGAGAGCCACAACTGCCCTACTTCATCCTCTAAAATCCCCTTTATGGTATTGCTAGGAAGGCCGTCTTTTTCCCAATATCGCTTGAAGTAGGCGCCACGCCCATCCTCTTCATAGACTAGCTGATTCAATCCTCCTCCAAAGGTGCCAATCCACAGGTAGCCGGAAGAACTTTCAAATATATCCAACACGTAATTATGACTTAGACTACGCGGGTCTTGCTCGCTGTTTTGAAACAGGGTGATTTTTGGTTTTTCCTTACGAGTTTCCTCTGCTTCTATCTTATGAAGTCCCTTTGCGGTACCAATCCAAATGTTTCCATTGGCATCTTCAAAAACCCTCCTAACGATATCGTTGGCTAAATCTTCCGTTTGCTTGGTAAACCATTCTCTGGCATAACCACCTTCTTCTTGTGTCATCCAACGCTCCAGGCCTTTATTGTAGGTCCCTACCCAGATAATGCCTTGCCGATCTCGAAGTATGGAAAAAACAGAGCCATTCATACCCGTCACTACCTCGGACTCTCCTGCTCCAGTAGCAGAAATAGAAAGTTTGCGAAGCGTAGGCATATCTTCTGAACCCACCAGTAGATAGCGTTGACCATTTTCTTCAATCTCTTCTAGGGCAAATACACTGGCGGAACTAGCTATGGAAGAAAATTCAGTGTAAGGTCCTGCCGTGGCATTCCCTGAATACCAGAACAGGCCACCTCCTTCGGTGCCTATCCAGAGATTCCCGTAGCTATCCTCCAACATAGATCGAATCTCCGTATAGCGTTTGCCTTCACGCCTTAGGTTTTGACCAAAATGAAAAAAGGGTTTGCGGCGCGGATCAAATTTATTTAGCCCTCCTCCGCTGGTTCCAACCCAGATGATGCCGGAGCGATCTTTCTGCAAGTCTTTTATCACGTTCTTATTCAGACTGTAAGGATTCTCTGCTACCGGATTAAACGTCTCAATCAATTCCGGAACAGTGCCACGTTGCCCAAGCCTAAACTCCAACAAACCGGTATAGGTCCCTACCCAAACTTGGTCCTCCCCCTCCGTAAGGATGGATTGAACATTGACGACTTCCCCCATCCGCTCAAAGATGGGATGAGCTCCGCCACCTGTTTGGTAATAAACCCCATAGGCTCCTCCTACAATTAAACGACCGTGGGCATCGATATTGATAGATTTAAGATTGGGGCTAACGGCACCCGCAACCTCAATTTTTCTGAAGTCAAATTCCCCATTTAGATCTTTGGCATCACATTTATACAATCCCAAACGCGTGGCAAGCCAAATATTCCCCGCCTTATCTTCGATGATTTCGTTAACTGGCAGTGGTCCAGCAGCGGGAATATCTAGGGGTTGGATGTAATTCGAGTCCTCGGGTTCAGCGTCAGGTAGGATTACATTAAGACCGTCTAAAGTACCTACCCAGATCCGACCATGACGATCTGTATATAGGCTGATAATTTGATCATTGGAAAGCGTACTAGTGCGTTCGGGCTCGCGTTGATAGGAAACAAAGGTTTCGGTCCTAGGATCAAATTTGTTAAGGCCAGAACCCGTGGTACCGATCCAGATATTACCTTCTAAGTCCTCATTAACCGCAAAAATGAGATTACTATTGATCGATTGGTCATCATTCGGTAAGGGGTTAAAAACGCGAAAGTTATATCCATCATATCGGTTGAGTCCATCATTGGTACCCACCCAAATGAACCCTTTACTATCTTGAAAGATACAGTTGACTACATTCTCGGATAACCCGTGTTCGGAAGTGATATGCTCGAAGCGAATCTGACTTGCCTGCGCCAAGCCCCCAATAGCTAGTAGTATGAGGAGGCTCCCACTCATCCATATTCGTTGAAGGATTTTCATCTAACTAAGATCGGAATAAATACCTAGTTCGGGACAACAAATGATCTCGATCCTAGAAGAAATGGTTCGTGGAGGGTGTATATTGTCTAAAATACTGGACCCAAACGAAGGGCCAAATATTCATTTGTGCTAGCATTCCATCTATTTGTGTCCTCTTCGCCTAAGAGGCTTTTTCAAATTTACAATACGAAACAAAAACCGCTTAAACATCACGTTGCGATGCTATATAAACATCAACTTTTAAGTACCCTGACGCTACTCTGGAGTATGATTATGATGGGGCAATCTCCCCCTCCCACAAGTGCAGCCCCACTCAACTACATCTTTATTCTCACCGATGATCAGTCTTACGGTTCGATGGGTTGCACTGGTAACGACTGGGTACAAACCCCCAATCTAGATCAGCTAGCGGCTGAAGGGATACTGTTCACCAACGCTCATGTCACTAGTGCCATTTGTACCCCCAGTCGAGCCTCTATCTTTTTGAGTCAGTTCGAACGCAAACATGGCGTCAACTTCAATTCCGGAACCAGCCTAGCTCCGGAGGCCTGGGCGCAATCTTATCCCGTTCAAATGCGCGAAGCCGGTTATTACACGGGCTACATTGGTAAAAATCACACGCCCATTGGAGAAGGAGGTTACGAAAGCGGTCTGATGGAGGAGGGCTTTGATTACTGGTATGCTGGCCATGGACACCTAACCTTTTATCCCAAATCCAGGCATAAGATCTTCAAAGGTGCGCAAGCCGATACACAGGTAGAAGTGATGCAAGAGGGGATGATCGATTTTCTAGATCCCAACCAAGAACGTTTGGAAGGGGCCTTGCAGTTTTTGGAAGAGCGACCTAAAGAACAACCTTTTATGCTGCCGCTATGCTTTAACTTGCCGCACAGTGCGAGCACACGAACTATGGAGCAACGCCCTACGGACCCAGAGATCTACCGTTCTTTATACCGAGATCTAGAAATGCCATTGCCGGAGCACTACTTAGCAAAGGCCGATATTCAACAGCCTAAACTACCCCCTGAGGTGCATCATGCTTGGGATAGACAAACCGGCTACGACTTTGTAGATGAACCCGCTAGCTTAAGGGAAAGGTATACCCGGCAGTTACAGGCCATGACAGGCATTGACAACTTAGTTGGGGAACTGAGGAGTAGATTGGCAAAATTGCAGCTCACAGAGAAGACAGTGATTGTTTTCACCTCTGATCATGGACTCTTCATGGGGCAATTTGGTTTAGGCGGCAAAGCTCTTTGCTACGAACAGGTCACACACGTCCCTATGATCATTTACCATCCACAATTATCCCCCGAGGAACGCCCAGCCAGTAGTCACGCCTTGGTGCAGACCATCGATATTGCACCTACCCTGCTCTCCCTAGCAGGTATACCTATCCCTGCTAGCATGCAGGGAAAAGACTTAAGTCAGATCCTGCATGGCAAGGAGAAAGCCGTACGAGAGTTTCTTTTTACGGAGAACCTATGGTCTACTAAATTTGGGAATCCCCGCTGTGAAAGTATTCAGAATGGAAAATGGAAATACATCCGCTACTACAAGAATGAGAATCCTTCGGCGCTGAACATCATCCAAGCAGCAAAGGATATGAAGCTTCCGCTCAACAAACTACTGTATCAAGTTAATGATCAAGATATTGCCCGTTATCGCTACTTTGTAGAGGCCCCATTCCGGGGAGAAGAAGCCGTTTACGAAGAATTATTTCACTTGAGTAAAGATCCACAGGAAACAAGCAATTTGATCCAGGAGGCCACCCCTGCTCTACTTGGGGAGATGAAAGCAGCCTTGGATCAGGCACTCCGTGACGCCAGAGGTACGGAGGCGCCCAAAGTACTTCGATATACGCAAGAGAGTAAACTGGAAGCTCAACTCAAAGCCCAAAAATGATGATACGATCCTTCTCTTCTACCTTCTACTATTCATTGCTTTGGATGATCTTCCTTCCAAGCACTTTATTTAGTCAAAAGCAATCCCCAAATGTATTATTGATCTATACGGATGATCATCGATACTCTGGTGTACATGCCCTGGCCCAGCAAGCCGTCCAAACCCCCAATCTGGATGCCTTGGCAGCAGATGGGATTGTATTTGAAAATACCTATTTGATGGGCTCCTTCTCCGGCGCCACCTGTATTCCAAGTCGAGCCATGCTCATGACGGGAAGAAATCTATTCGACCTGAATAGACAAGGGCACCTTATCCCAAGAGAACACACCACTATGGGCGAAGCCTTTCAAAAAGCCGGTTACCAAACCCAAATAGTAGGTAAATGGCATCAAGACAATGCCTCCCTGAGTCGTTCTTTCGAAGGTGGTGCCACCATCATGGGGCGAGGTGTGTATTTGGTAGACCATTTCAGAATGCCGCTATGGGACTGGGACGAAGAAGGTCAATTTCCCAAAGATCAGGCTTACCTGCTACAATATAATGAAGATGGTACACTATCACGCCGCCAGCTGACTAAAGCAGATCAGCGAGGCCCGATCGGTACAGCGTCCAACGGTCCACATACGTCAGAAATATTTGCTGCCGAAGCCAGCAAGTTTATCGAAAAATACGATGCCGAATCTCCTTTCTTTCTCTATCTCGCCTTCCACGCCCCGCACGACCCACGCCAGGCGCCCGAACGTTTCAAGGCCCTATATCCTCCTTCCAAGATGGAGCTCCCCCCCTCCTATCTGCCCCAACACCCCTTCGACAATGGCCATATGGTCCTGAGAGACGAGGAATTGGTACCCTGGCCACGCACCCCTGAAATTGCTAGAAAGGAGCTCGCCGACTACTATGCCATTATCACTCATTTAGATGCGCAGATTGGGAAGGTCATTCAAAGTCTCAAAGCTAGCGGCCAGTATGAGAATACATTGATCGTATTTGCGGGCGATAGCGGCTTAGCAGTCGGGAATCACGGACTTCTAGGGAAACAGAATATCTATGATGAGGATGGCGTGCATGTACCTTTCGTGCTATCAGGAGGAGTGATTGAGCAAAAGGGAGTGAGCGTGAAAGGGTTTAGCTATATCCATGATATCTTTCCGACGGTCTGTGAATGGGTGGGTGTACCTGCGCCAAGCTCGGTGCGTGGTCAAAGCCTAGTGCCGTTGATCAAGGGAGAGGAGAGTGGCAGCAGGTCATTCACCTATCATGCTTATCGTCATCATCAGAGAGCTTATCGGAAGGGAAATCTGAAATTGATCGAATATGTGCGAGCTGATGATTTCAATAAACGAAAGGGAGCATTCGTTGCTGGCTCTAGAGTCACCCAACTATTCGATGTAGAAAGTGACCCTTGGGAAACTACCGATCTTTCCTTTCAGCCCGCCTACCAGGATCGCCTGGCCCAGCTACGGCAAGAAATGCGCCAGGTGGCGAACCAACTAGGGGATTCCAAAGACAATACGGGGGAGAAATTTGACTTCTGGGATTTCTACCAATAAGACAGCTCTAATTTGTCGGGACCACATTTCTCGCTTTGATAATCGTATCCGTAATGCGTTGAAATAAATCTTCCGACAAGACCCCTGCCCTCCAATCTGCCACCGTCGCTTCAATCTGCTGCAAGGTACGAGCTCCCATCACCACACGGTCCGCTTCCTTGATGGAAAACAGATAACGTTGTACTAAGCTGGGCAAGCTCATTCCTAGTTCGTCCGCTATAGCTTTCACAGCCTTGGCTGCCGCCTGGTCCGCTTCGCTAATCCACTCGTCTGGCTCCTGCGTGCTGTAGATGGGGAATCGATTCCCCAGCAGGGAGAAGTGCAAGGCTGAAGCAGCATAGTAAGCAATCTGTTCCTGCTGAAAATGAGGTATCTGTTCGTCTAGAGCGGTGAGATTACAGGCGTCCAGGTGTAAAAAGCCAGAAACGACATCAAAATTTTCCTTAACGATATAAGGCATGAATTCGGGAGTTGGGTTTCCTCCTACTCCAATTAAATCTGTCAATCCCTCAGCACGAAATCCCTTTAGCGTGTCCAAGATGGTTTCTATCTGGTCCATGGGCACAAGTTGGGGCTCATGTAGAAACAATAGATCTACTTTCGAAACACCCAAAGTTTCCAAACTATCATGGAAACTTCGTTTCATCCCTTCCGGAGAATAATCTGTGATCGTGGTATGGGCGTCTTCAGCGCGCAATCGCCCTACTTTAGTACTGATAAAGGGCAAAGGCCCCTGCCATTCCTTCAAAGCTAAGCCCGTATATAATTGAGCATTAGCATAAGAAGGTGCCGTATCAAGCACCAAAATGCCTTGCTCAAAAGCGTAGAGCAAGGCGTCTATAGAATCGCGTTTTACTACCTCTCCCCAAACACCACCGAGGCCAGAGGTTCCATAAACCAAGCGGCCTCCTTCTTGGAAAGCGGTTGAGGTTTGGTAGTTTACTAGAAAGTTCGGTTTTTGCATCATACTCTTGGTCTATAATTCTGTGGACTACTTGCGAATTAGTCTAGCAAGTTCTGTGTTGCTTCCTTGGCCTCATCTCCAAAGTCCACCTCAAATACGAAAGCATGATCTCCTGGTTTTTCCTTCGGAAGCTTGACTTGCAAGCCCTTATCCGTGTGTTCCCACTCCAAGGCTCCCTCATGTCCCAACAACTTCACCGCATTGATACTCCACTGGCAATTCGGACTTTGCTTCGCCAACTGTGTGATTTCGATCGCTCCATGAGTAGGCCAATCCATCGCAATTGCGTACAATTTCTCATTATTCGTTGTAAAGCGAAAATCCTGGGCCGTCAAGTCTTTGTTCTTTCCTTCGGTATGATGCCCTACTGCCACTGCGGTGGGTCCTTCGCCAAAGACGCGCCAGGGGCGTGAGCCAAAAATAGCTTTTCCGTTAGTAGCCAACCATTTTCCAATTTCCAAGAGGACGGCTTGCTGATCTTCCGGAATGGTACCATCAGCTTTGGGGCCTACGTTCAATAGCAGACAACCATTCTTACTTACTATATCTACCAAGTCGTCTATGAGTGTGTTGGGCGTTTTCGAGATCCAGTTGGTCACATATCCCCAGGAATTCGCACCCACAGAGGTATCAGTTTGCCAGGTACTTTTCTGGATGTCAGACATCTTTCCTCTTTCCAAATCCAAAACATTGGTGCCAGGAGGATAAGATTCAAAACCACCGAAGTTTTTATTTTGTAAAACGACCTCCTTATTCCATTCCAGCCCCTTGTTGTAGTAATAGGCCGCCAATTCTGGATGGTTGGGTCGGAAAGCCTCTTTATCAAGGTAAAAGTCAAACCACAATAGATCTGGTTGGTAATTATCGATGATATCCTTCGTTCGATTCCACCAAGTCTCGCGCCAAGCCTCAGACATTTGATCTGTTTTCTCCCGATTCACTCCATATAGATCATCGTACTGAGGATCCCAATTGTCGAATGCCTCTTTGCGGTTGAAGTAAGCCCAGTTAAAAGCGAGATGAGAAGAGGCACCAGTCTTTAAGCCCTGCTTGCGAGCTTCTGCGAATAATTCCCCAAGAATATCCTTTTTTGGCCCCATATCTACCGAATTCCAACGCGTAAAGTTCGATTTGTACATGGCAAAGGCATCGTGATGCTCCGCGACGGGAACTACATACTTGGCGCCGGACTTTACAAATAAATCAATCCACTCGCTAGCATTGAATTTCTCCCCTTTGAACATGGGGATAAAATCTTTGTAGCCAAATTCTCCAGGGTGTCCGTAGGTTTTCACATGATGTTCGAAAATACCAGATGGTTTCTCTGATTTCACTTCAAAATTTGCGTTCCAAACCTGTTCATCCATATACATCAGGCGTGGATACCATTCAGATCCAAAGGCTGGTACGGCATAAGGACCCCAATGGATGAAGATGCCAAATTTCGCATCTTGGAACCACTCGGGAGTTTCATAACGAGTTAGGGATTCCCAATTCGCCTCGTAGGGCTCCATTGCTGCGGGGGTAGTTGCGGAAGAAGCTTGCTTATTTTGATTCACACAAGAACTAATGATGGAAAGCAATAAGACTAAAGTCGCTAGTTTAAAGGCACTCTTGTTCCTATTTGTATTCATGCTAAGTTGGTTTTTTTATGCCTAAATATGACCAGATAAGCCGGGTTGAGATGCCATAAAAGGTTTTTATTGAGGGACAAATGATTTTTGTAATCTCCTCCCTAGTCAGCCCATACCCAGCTGGTATAAACAGGCATAGACCTGCCCAGCTATGGAGATATTCGCTCCATCGCGATCCAATGCTCAAATCACTATAATAAGGCCAAAATCAAGGTGAAAAATCGAAGGCTATCATCCAATTTCCTACACGGTAGAAATTGCTACTCGCCTGTCCAAAACTCATGGATACCTGCTTGCAGATGTTTAAAGTCTTCATCTGTTTCCCCCAGTTTGATCCGAATTTGCGGGAGTCGCTGCTGTAGATTTTTGATAATATCTTGATAAGCTGGATCCGTATACCGGTTCACCAGCTCCTGAGGATCCTTTTTGAGATCGTAAAACTCCCAAGCCTTTGGAGTAGCTTCTATCGCAAATGATTCCGGCTTCCACCACATGCTAGGAGTGCCATATTTTGTAGTGTCGTAATGCTCACTGTAATAAAAAATCAGCTTGTGATCAGGCGTGCGAATACCAAAATGCGCAGGAACATCATGATGTACCAGATGCATCCAATACCTGTAGTAGGTCGCATCGCGCAGAGGAGCCATCTCCTCTCCTTTCAGGACTCCTGCAAAGCTCTTGCCCTGCATGTAAGCTGGCTTGTCACCGCCAGCCAAGTCTATTAAAGTAGGGGCAAAATCAGTATTGTTTATTAAAAGATCTGACCGGCCATCACCTTTCAGTAGCTTGGGATAGTGCATAATAAAGGGCATCCGCATCGACTCTTCGTACATCCAACGTTTGTCCATCAGATCATGTTCCCCTAACATCATGCCTTGGTCTGCGGTGTAAACGATGATCGTGTTTTCCCAAAGATCATTTTCTTTCAAGTAGTCAAACAAACGTTTAAGGTTATCATCCACCCCTTTGACGCAGCGGAGATATCGCTTTAGATATTCCTGATAAGCCATACTCGTGGCTGAATCTTTTGGCAAACCTTGAAAACCATATTGAGTAGTGTAGGAACGGTAGGTATGTCGATCCGAAACTGAGGTGCCAATGCGGTTGCTAAGCTCTCCATTTTCCCCGAATAAAGCAGCAGATCCAAAATCAGGTTGTTCATACAGTGAACTGGGCTCTGGGATGTTCACCTCCTTGAGATAATCTTCATATCGTGGCGCATATTCAAAATCATCATGTGGCGCCTTGTAATGATGCATGAGAAAGAAGGGTTGATTGGGGTCGCGTTTGGTTTGCAGCCAATCTAACGTAATATCGGTAATCACATCAGAAGAATGACCTTCGTATTGAGTGACGTTTACCGTTCTCTTAATGCCTCCGTGGAAATTAATCTCTTGCTGCCGCTCTCCCTCTTCCCGCGTATACAGGATAGGATCAAAGTACTTGCCCTGCACTGGCAATACATTGTAGTAGTCAAATGCCTCTGGTGCCTCCTTGAGGTGCCATTTGCCGATCACTGCCGTCTGATAACCTAGTTGCTTCAATTCTTTTGGGAGATATTGCTTATCGGCGGTAAGGCTCCCGTCCAAGTCCAAAACCCCATTGGTTTGGCTATACTGTCCCGTTATGATATTGGCTCGACTAGGCGTACAAATTGAATTGGTGCAGAAAACATTGGTAAACAACATGCCTCCTGCCGCTAGCTCATCCAACACAGGGGTGGGGTTGACCGCCGCCAGTCGTTGACCATATGCGCCCAAGGCGTTATAGGCATGGTCGTCGGTCATAATAAAAATAATGTTGGGCGCTTTTTGAGCATCAGTGTCACTCTCCTCTCCACAAGCAGTGCATAAGCATAGGGCAAGCAGACTGAAACTTAAGATCTTAAGATAAAGGGTAGATCGCATAAGACTTGGCTATCGTTTTGTTATTTAAAGATCCAGGATTCTTCTCTGTTCGGGTATCACATATGTCCGTAAGCCTAACAGATATGTTTTTGCCAACACAGGATTACCTGTGCTGGCCTGTGCGATAAACCAGGCATTTCCAAACAGGTAAACGGACAGGTGGCTTTATAAAAAGCATTACAAAATCAGACAGGAAGATCTCCTAGCTCAACTGAAAGATCTTTTCCATCTCTATCCATTTAACTCCCTCCGGGGCCCATGGCAGAGCTTGTTGAAAACCCCACATTAGTTTTTCCCACTCCTCTACTTTTGGATTATTAGCGTCCATTTCCGCTTTGCGGGCTGGATCAAACGAGGCATCTACTTCCATGATCATGAACATGCGGTTTCCAGTCAAGTAAATCTGCATATCCAAAACCCCAGCATCCCTAATACTTTGGGTGATCTCTGGCCAGGCATTCCCCGGGGCATGGTACTGCTTGTATTGTTCAATTAAAGCCGCATCATCCTTCAAATCGCAGGCTAGGCAAAAACGTCTTGATTCCATAGTATTCGCAATAGTCGTGTTTACATTATAAGATGTAGCATAGTTACAGCATTTACCATCATATTTTATATGGTTTCCATAAAAAAGACCATACGTAGTACCACAGAGACCATTTGTTACCCTCAATAATTCTGAATTGAGATAGATTTGCTGATGATAATAATTAAACCCTCGTTGTCTCTCATAGCCGCTAGAAGCTGAGATGGCAACAAGGAAAACCAACTAATTACAAGGTCAACTAGTTCTAAAAGATGCTATAATTAGAAGTAACGAAACTTTCGCGTCGCAGTGGTGCTATCCTGCTAGGACAGCAACCACTATGGCGATTTTTCTAAACTACGGCCTAGCCTCTTGTAAGAAATACCCTAATTAACCCAAGTGCGATTAAGGAGCGCAAAAAACTCAGTCGAGCGCTTGGTTTTACAGCAAATATCTGACGCATTTTGGCGCTCTAGCAGGAATCGCAACTTGCATTGATTAATCACCTTCTCTAGATACTCATGCAGCCCACCTGGGCTGAAAGCGAACTAACCCAAGCCTATGATTTCCAATCTGAGTCTTTCTTTAGGCCATTTGTGGCACTGAAGACCTGGATTTCTTTGCCAGCTATGGCCTATTGCTGCAGACCTGACTAGAGAAAAATAATACTCAGTTTTGTGTATGAGAACCCTTGTTTTCTGTCAAAAGATCATGCTATGTCTCTCCTTCTTAATGGCTGCCATGCCACTGCTTCAAGCTCAAAGCACATTGGTGGAGATTCAACCTGGGGTCAAGCGAAGCATCGGCGGCGTTTCCCTTTTGGATCGAGGAAAGTACTTCAATATGCATAGCCGGGGCCAGGATACGGAGCACCAAGCCTTTTATCAAGAATACAATGTGAGGCGTTCAGGACGCGGATTTTGGACCCCACTTGCCGTTGCTAAGCAGCGCACAGGACAGGTCGGATTGTATCCCAATCATGCCACTAGCTCTCCTGATACCAGCCTAAGACCTGTAACAGCGTTCGTCGCCACAGATCATCCGCGCAATGCTTACAAAGAGGGACTGGACATTGAAGCTGCTGCGGATTGGGTAGTGGCCTACTACCGGGACGAGGTGAATGCCGAAGGAAGACCTCGATTTTATGAACCGATGAACGAACCTTTTGTGCACGCCAGAGACTTTTACGATGAACCCGATTGGACGCCTAGTGCTGAAGAACGAGTGAGGGGTGAAATGGCTGAACTGTTCTCCGCTATTGGTGCCAAAATTCACGATGCGCCCGAGTTGGCCAATATGATAGTGATTGGGTATTCATCTGCCTATCCACAGTTGGAACGGCAAGATTTCTCCCATTGGACTAGTAATCAGAAGATGTTCATGGATGTCGCAGGCGATAACATGGATGGCTTCGCTACACATATCTACGATGGTATCAATGTAGTTGGAGAAGATATCAGACGATCGGGCAGTAATTCTGAGGCCATCTTGGATCTAATCGAAACCTACACTTACGTAAAATGGGATTCTGTCAAACCTCACGCGGTCACAGAATATGGTGGGATTGAAAAGGGTTACCCGGAAGGATACAGCGATGTACAGAGCATCCAGAGTATTCGCTCTATCAATCACATCCTATTTAATCTGCTAGAGCGGCAGGACAAAATGCTGATCTCCATCCCTTTTATCACGGGGAAAGCTACTTGGCATATTAATGCCAACAACAATTACCAACCTTACGGTGCCGTACTCTGGATTCCAGAAAACATCGGGGTGCCATTGGAACAAATAACGGGTTGGGACTATACTGCTAGAATCAATTTCTTTAAGTTGTGGCAAGAGGTGAAAGGGGAACGCGTCCTGATTCGCTCCAACAACCCAGATATTCAAACCCAAGCTTTCTTGGATGGCCAAACCCTTTACGTAGCGCTAAATAATCTTGACGAAAATGAACAAGCCGTTGACCTAAGCTTCTTAGGTAATATCCCGGACCTTGACCAAGTGGATATACGGTCATTAAAAATATTCAAGTTCGATGACCCGATCTACCAGCAAAGCACTTCGTTGACCTATCCTAAAACACTCAACTTAGTCGCTGGTGAAACGGTGGTGCTGGCCTATAGCTTTGCTAGTCCCATTGCTTTTGACAACAGCATAGCAGCCACTAAATACTACAGTAAAAAGCATTTGGAGCCCATCGTCGCCAATAAAGAACTAACTTTTCAATTTGATGGGGTCCTAAGTGGAGAAGGATATGCCCATCTTCGCATGAGCATAGGGCGGAAGCATACTCGCTCCAAGGCCCCCGAAATCCGTGTGAATGGACAACTTGTTATCATGCCAAGCAACTGGGCGGGCTATGATCAAGCTGATCGTGATGATTTCTTTGGAATGATACGCATTCCAGTTCCAGCAGAACAGCTGCAAGCTAATAATACCGTTAGCATTAAGTTTCCAGATAGTGGTGGCCACATCAGTTCCCTTGTCCTAGAGGTAGAAAAGTTGGAGTCCTTGGTATCGACAGATGATGCAGTGGCACTACAAACGGTCAAGGTTCAGAAGCTTTTCCCCAATCCCGTTACGGACCGATTAACCGTAGAGCTTCCCGAATCACTAAAGGAGAAAATAACGATTAGTATATATGATATTTCTGGGAAGCCAATATTAGAGCAAAGAAAACGTGTGCATGGCTCCCAATTCAAGATCAATATCCGTCGGATTCCCACTGGTGTCTACCTACTACGAATAGCCTCATCATCAAATATATATGTAGGAAAGCTACAAAAGTTGTAGTGTAATAATCGATAAACTTCCTTTGAGCTGGTAGCATCATTTGTTGCCAGCTTTTTTTGTTGGTGAGCCCTTTGAGGGCAGTAGTCGGATCTGAACTAAGGTACTCCAGTAAGAACTGGTATGATTTTATAAATTACCTCCCAAAACTGCCCTAAAAAAGGGTTCAAATGGTGATTTGAACCGCGGAACGTCCTATATAACCCTAGTTTAGCTGAAAAAACGATCTTATGTTAAAGCAAATCACCTGTCTGACAACCATCTTATTTTTAACTGCTCAACTGTTCTCCCAATCCAATCAGGAGTTCAATCCAGAGACCATCACCAAAGTCCTACAGCAGTATGTAGGAGATAATACACCGGGAATGGCTGTTGGCATTGTAAAAGATGGTCAAATTATCTATGAAAACTATTTCGGTTATGCTAACCTCGAGCATAAAATTAAATTCAATGAAAGTACTCGCTCCAACATTGCTTCGACCGCCAAACAGTTCACTGCCTTGATGATTTTACAATTATCAAAAGAAGGAAAACTAAACCTAGAAGATGATATCAGAAAATATCTGCCTTCTTTGTATCCCAAGGTGAAGGAGGAAATAAAAATCAGACATCTCATCAATCACACCAGTGGGATTAGGGACTATGTTTTCATCATGGAAATAATGAACAACGCCACTTGGAGACAAGTTGGGATAGGCAACAAGGACGTCATTGAGTTATTAGAAAAACAAGAAGAACTTACCAATTCCCCTGGATCGGAATATTCGTATAGTAACTCAGGCTATACCATTTTGGCCAAAATCATCGAAAAGGTAGCTGGAACCAGATTCAATGACTATTCAGAGCAATTCTTTCAGAAGCTAGGCATGCAGGAGACCTCATTTGTCAGACGCTATATGGGCGTAATTCCTAATCGAGCTGATTCTTACTCAGATTGGGGCGATGGGCTCTGGCTATCCACTCCAGCGGTAACTAAGGTTAATGGTGATGGGTTCCTATTCACTACGCTCAAGGATCAATTGATCTATGAGCAAGCTATTCAAAATGCCGAACAGAACAATAATGTTCTTCTAATGGAAAGTCAGCAAGTGATTCCCAATAGCGAATACAAAGACTACGGTTTTGGCTTAGAACTAGATGGTCGCCTAGGTAGGGCAGCGCAATACCATTCGGGTTCTACTTTTGGATATCACTCTCATACCAATCGCTTTCCCAAAGAAAAACTATCGGTTTTTGTGATGAGCAACAATGGTAGCTTATGGAGTGGGAATGTTGCTGATAAAATTTCGTCTCTTCTATTGCCTAAACTCGAAAAGCCAAGCACCTACAACAGTCTTCTTGATGAAAATGTAGCAGAAGGGGAACAAGCCCAAACGATAGGACAATACCTGTCCCCAGAAGGATTCCTGATTCGTGTTGAAGAGGAAGAAGGAAAGCTAATTTGGAAAGAGGCCAATAATTCTCCTTATCAGATTATTCAGGAGGGTAATAACAAGTTCTATGCTGGCTTTAACTCTACCCTCAAAATTAGGTTTTTTGAAGATAAAGTCGTGGAGTTTTATACCTCAGGAAACACGATTACTTACAAAAGACATGACTTCGTACCCGCAACACTAGCAGATATAGAAGGTTTTGTAGGGAAGTATCAAAGTACTGAGTTAGATATGAGTTTTGAAATCAAAATGATAGCAGAAAACCAGTTGAAGGTCTTGTTTTCCAATCGAGATCGTGAACTAGATGTGGAAGTCCTAAACAGGAATGAATTACTAGCGGATAATTTTATCATGAAGGTTGAAAGAGATCAATTCGACAGAGCTACGGATATTCTGGTAACCCTGACCAATAGGGCCAAAAACAACAGATTCAAAAAAGAATCCAACCTACAATTTCAGCCAAAAATTGAAACGGACAATGGATCCATCCAAGTAACAACCATTGGTTCAAGGAATCATGATTCTTCCAACATTCTCCTCACCAAAAACTATCCAAACGGAAACGAAATCTGGTACAAGCAGTTTGGAGGAAATGGCTATGACAAGGCCAACTCCATTCTGGCAACGGATGATGGCTATCTCATCATTGGATCTACGAGTTCTTATGGAAATGGCAATTACGATATGTTTGTCATCAAGACGGATAAGGAAGGGAAAAAACAATGGCAAAACACCTACGGAGATTTTTACAATGAATATGGCTATACAGCCGAGGAAACGGCCGAAGGTTATTTGATCAAAGGAACCAAACAGTACTGCACTTCCAATACAGATGTCTTCAATAGAGAATGTACCACCAATGTGTGGTTTGTATCTATCGATAAAAACGGGAAAGAATTAGCGAACAGACTATTGGAAAAGATTTAAGTCTTCTGATCTTTCTCCTTGTTCCAAAAGGATCAGTCCGATAAAGGGAATGGTAGCAATAGCGGTTGGAAATTTACTCCAACCGCTATTTGCTTTTTTAAAGTATATTGTTCGTTGAAAAGCAGTTTCATACTATGAACAGCTACTTGTATGCTTTATAACAATACCCTTATCCATTGATAAAATTCTTCCGGAGTACGCGCTTTAGTTCGCTCTCCAAGAGAAAGACGGGCCAGTACCTGAAATATGCTATCGGAGAAATCATTTTGGTAGTGATTGGGATACTGCTTGCACTACAGATTAATAACTGGAATGAGCATAGAAAAGAACGCCGAGAGCTAAAAAGCATTTACAAAGAGATCGTCTTTGACCTAGACAATGACATCAAGGAATTATCAAACACCTTGGAAGGATTTCAAGAGACTCGACCTGTTTTTGACAAGGTGTTTTCTGATTTAAGGACAGTCGAATTACTAGATGATGGTTTGTCTAGAATTATAGCGGGGAATCCCGCAACAGGTTTGAATACATCGGGCATAGAACGACTCAAGAACATTTCATCCAAGGATACTCTATCCATGAAAATCATAGATACCTACAATGAAATGGAGAACCTTTACATCTTGCCCGTGGAGAAGCGGTTACATGATATTGGAGCCGATCTTTCCACCGTATTCAGAGATAATTACGATTGGTACCCGGAATGGATGAGTAAAAGAATCAACAAAGACAATAGCAGTAAGGAACTACAAGACTATTTTGTAAATAATAGGGAATACCGGCACTATGTAATTGAATATGGGTATCAGGTGTACACCAATTATCTTCCTCGGGTGGAGTACTATATTTCAGAGTTAAAAGTGCTCCGATCGGAGATAAAGAACAAAATTGGAGATTCCTAGCCGCGCCCTTGCTGGGGCTAATTCCTGGGCAAGATGAAGTCGAAGTCATCAGCGGTAGACAGGCTCAGCTGCTTAGAGGTAAGGTAGGTTACCATTGGATGCGAATAATTTTGGAGCAAAGTTGAGCATTTTTCATATCTTTATTCTAACAAGAACCAACTTACAAAAGATAAATCCTCCTTGAGGAAAAGAATCAATTTCGAGATATGTGAAAAAAGCCGCTTCATTTATTTGGGGTGGCTTTTCTTTATGACTCTCTATCCGCAAAATTCTCCAAAACTTGACTCGATGCTACTTAAATTGGGATCAACCACACTATCACTACTTCTTGTGCTAAGTTTGTCTTATGGGCAAAAAAGCAATCCTCCCTCAGACATCAAGGAGACAGACTTTAAACTAGGAACAACCCTTTCTTTCCAATCATCAATATTAGAAGAAGAGCGACATCTGAATGTATACTTACCAGCCGGATACGAGGCCAACGATACCCTTAGCTATCCCGTAATTTATCTACTGGATGGATCTGCGGATGAAGATTTCATTCATATCGTTGGCTTACTACAATTTGCTAACTTCCCTTGGGTGGAGCTATTCCCTCCCTCGATTGTTGTTGGTATAGCAAATGTAGATCGAAAGCGAGATTTCACCTATCCAACCAATAACGCCAAGGACAAGGAAGACTTCCCTACGACCGGAGGTTCTGCTGCTTTTATCAAATGCCTGCAGGAGGAAATCCAAGTCCTCATCAATCAGACTTATAGAACAAATGGCCAGGGTACTTTAATTGGTCAATCCCTGGGCGGGCTGTTAGCAACAGAAATCCTTTTCAAAAAACCATCCTTATTTACACACTACATGATCATCAGCCCCAGTCTTTGGTGGGACGACCAATCCCTCTTATCCTATACGCCAGAATGTCTTTCCGCAAATTCCTCCACCGAAGTGGCCGTTTTTGTAGCCGTAGGCAAAGAAGGAAAAATCATGGAAAGTACGGCAAAAGCACTGGCCAGCAAATTGAAGACCTCCGAGAATCAAGCGATGCGAAGCTGGTTTCATTATATGGGAGACCAAGGCCATGCCAACATTTTACATCTTGCCATTTACAAAGCGATGGAATTAATGAAGGAAACCTATTGAGGCCCTTGCACTAAAAATGAATTAGAACAAAACGATATACCTAACTTTATGCAAAGATTTGACCAGCAAGTAGCCATCGTAACGGGTGCGGCGAGAGGAATAGGAAAGGCTATCGCCCGCAGACTAGGCAAAGAAGGTGCCCAAGTTTTCCTAATGGATTTACTGGAAATACAACTCCAGGAGACGGTGGAAGAGTTGTCCCAGGAAGGGTACCTGGTCCAGGCTATTCCCGTAGATATTTGTCAAGAAAATCAAGTAAAATCAGCTATCCAGCGTGTCGCGGAGTCCACAGGCCGTATTGACATATTGGTCAATAGTGCTGGAATAATCGGACTTACGAATACCAACATTGTCGATTATGATCTAGCCACCTTTGAACAAGTCCACCGCGTCAATCTCACCGGAGCATTCCTCCTGACCAAGTACACGATTCCTAGCATGCTGAGCCAACAGTATGGACGCATTCTCCACATCGCTTCTATTGGGGGGAAGGAAGGAAATCCAGGAATGATTGGCTATGCAGCCAGCAAATCTGGGCTAATGGGCTTGGTCAAGGGCGTGGGGAAAGAGTATGCAGGTCAAGGCATCACCGTCAACGGCTTGGCGCCCGCCGTAATTGCCACCCCAATGAACCAGGACACGGCTCCCGAGACCTTAGCTTACATGGCCAGCAAAATCCCCATGGGGCGCCTGGGTACCGTGGATGAAGTCGCCTCGATTGCCTGCTGGATTGTATCCAAAGAGGCGAGCTTCAACACCGGTTTTGTGTTTGACTTATCGGGAGGGCGAGCTACTTTTTAACCAGCAATCCTATTTTCTCAATTGGAATAGGATATCTAGGAGCTCTATACTTGTTGTCTTTCTTTTGGTTTCCGTTTCAAAAATGGGAACATCATTGGTGTGTGCTGCATGTAAGCCCGGTATCTCGCGCCAAATTCCGCTCGGAGATCTTTCTCCTCCAACCAAGCTCCGAGAAAGAAATAGGCCGTTAGCAATAGGGCAAAGATCAGATGCGTGGCCAACATGACTGGTGTAAACCACAAGCCCATTATTCCTCCCAGATACAGGGGGTGACGAACATACTTATAGAAGGAAACCACTTTGAATTCTAAAGGTACATAAGGCTTATTACGCAACTCTAGGTAGGTTTGCCGAAGGCCAAATAAGTCAAAGTGGTTGATCAAGAAGGTGCTGACGAAGAGAATGATCCAACCCGAAAAAAATAGGATATACATCGTGTAGTACAATCCAGTACCCGCTGAGAAGGCCCAGATATCCCCGCCCATCGGCTCCCAATACCAAACCAATAGGAACAGCAGCACACCGGCTTGTAGTACGTAAGTACTTCTTTCAATAGGTCGGGGGAGGAAGCGTGTGATCCAATCTTTAAACGTTTTTCGGGCCATCACGCTATGCGGTATGGCAAATAGGAGAACAAGCCCCACATTTTTTGCCAGTGCCAAGGGAAAAGTCATTTCCGGGCTTCTGTCTATTGAAATCTCAGGGATGAGTTGACTCAAAGATAGTATCCAGAACACCAAGGAAGCAAATCCGATGAGATAAGCAATAATAGAATAAATGAACATACTGATTGTCTTCATAATGGTTTTTTTAGCCGTCAAAAAATCTTGATTGAGTGAGTAAAACAAGACGTAATCAGCAGCATAAACTAGTGACACATCACTGTTTATCAACCGATTCAAATCCATACTTATCTTACTGCGAATGGTATACTGACAAATGTATGGGAAGCGAGCACATGAGCGATAGGATAAAAAGTCCGATAAATCGACTAAAAGGTTTTCTACTACCTATTTGGTCGTTTTCACAGCCTTTTGGCGGTATTGCAGGGGGGTGATGCCATGCTTTTGCTTGAAAACTCGGATGAAATGGGAAGGGTCCTCAAAACCACTTTCAAAGGAGACTTGATTGATCGGCAGGTTCGTGGTGCGTAGGCGGTGGAGGGCTAAGTCAAGCTTACGTTGCTTGAGCCAGGCCGCAGGGGTGGTTTGGTAATAAGCTTTGAAAGCCTTTTTGAACTTAGATAGGCTCATGTGGCAGAGCTGGGCATAATCTTCCACTTTCAAATTATACCCAAAGTTTTCTTCCATGACGCAGCTCATCTGGTATTCCTGGCTTTGGCAGAGTGAGATGAAGTAGTCGCGGATGTCCTGATGCTGTTCTTTTGTACAAATACTCAAAAGTAGTTCCTCGAATTTCAACCGGAGCAGTTGTTCGTTGGGTTGTTCTTCTAAGGAGAGATAGGAGATCACGGAGCTGCAATAGCTATTCAGCAGTTGATCAGGTGCTACGCGCAAGACCGCATCTTGGGTAGAAAGATCTGCTGGGGCATGCACTAAAATGCTGGCATGTTTCTGTAGAAAGGCCTTGATGAAGTCATCGGGAATGAAGAAGAAAATAGCACAAAACTCATCTTCAAAAAACTGATGGGTCAAATTAGCCCCCTTCTTGATGAAAAGGATTTCACCTTCATCAACAACATAATCATGGTAAATGCTCCTCCACATTTTCTTACCGGATAACACAAAGGCGAGGTAGTTGCTATCCGACCATAGGCCGAATTTCGTTTCCTCTTGCATACAAGTGTATTCCACAAAGAGCAATTCATTCACCTCCAGTTTTCGGAAGTTCCCATCTTCTTTCAGGTATGAATACAGATTTACCATGCACCTTAGAATATCTAGGGCTGTAAATTAGTGAAAATCGTCAAAAGGGCATCTGCAGCAACAAAAGATTACTTTCTGTGCTTCACTTTCACCTTTTGGCTATCGGAAAAAGGAACGGTAAGTCTCCAACTACCTCTGTCCTTTAGATCAACCTTTAGCTTGATACCATTTTTCGTTTGGGAAAGAAGCTGGGTACGTACTTCTGGCGCCTCCAGTTCCGAAGGAATTAAGAGCCAGACAAAGGATTCCGTACCATCAATCATGGTGGAATGGATCACCGCCTTGTTGGGTTGGAATACATTATACTCTTCACTGTACCATCCTTGAATTGCCGGTTCTTCTTGCCCTTCTATGACTTGCACCGCCCAATCGTTATTTTCGATGGGAATAAGGGTTAGATTCCCTTTTGCATTTTTAGTAGAAACGATCCCAAATTTATCCACTTCGACTTGACAGTCAGGGTGCCAATGCCAAAGGCTTGCTATTCTCCGTGCCGTTTCAGTTTCAATTTTATCCACCACGACCCAAAATCCATCGCGCACGTACAGAAGAGAACGATTGTGTTTAACTCCTTCTAAATCATAGAATTGATTAAACGAATTCCAAGCATAGTCAAAACTCGGTGTTATACGCCAATGTTCCGCCCCAAGTGGCTCTTTCACCACCTTCTCGTCTGGCATCTGCCCTTTTCCATCAATCAGAACAGCATTATGTCCCTGCGTCCCTCTGGCGTACCGCCTGAACTTCTTAGCCACTTCTCCAGTATAGGCAAACCGGCCAGCATCCACTAGCAAGTCCCTGCCATACGCAGAGATCGAAAGGTGTAATTTGTCATTGTGCTGGTGACCACTTCCCCATGGCCCCACATCAAAAAATGACCAATGAGCATCCTGTTGATAACCATTACGGGAAATCAATTGCCCTGCCCAAGGATAAAAATAAGAAGGGCCATCTTGAGGTTTGACGCCCCTACTCCCGTTGGTGGCTATGTATTCCCATTCTGGCTGATCATACTTTTCGGCCCCATCTAGAATCATAGCGACATCACTGCCCCTATCTCCATCGTTATTCAATATCCGATTGCCATCAGGCCGCACGGCATGTGCAAGGTAGCGGTACATTCCTTCGATCGTTTTATCAAAAAAATCAGGCAGCTCGTACTCGGCTCGATCACAGATCTCTTTAAAAAGCACAAAGTTTCGCATCGCTACATTGTGGTAATGGGCAGTCAATTCCGTCTGTACTCCATCTGAGTAAACCTGTCCTTTCATACTTTCGCTAATGACATCCGCCGCATAGCACAGCCACTCCTCCGACTTTTTGTATTCTGGGAAGTTGGTAGCAAGGGTAGCCAAGGCAGAGATCTCCATGGTTAGCCAGTTATTGGCGGCATGAAATTGCCGATTGTAATGGGCGTGATCAGGGAGGCTCATGAGTATCAGCAGCTGAGTAGCACGTGAAAAGTATGGGCTATTGATCATACCATAGAAAAGCTTAGACCAGACCTTGGCACGAGCAGCTACTTCCAAACCTCTCCACACAGAAGTCCTGCTTTTCACCCCTGGATAAGGCATACTCTTAATGATAAAATCACGGAGAAACTCATCAATGTAAACAACGTACTTGGGATTACCCGTTTCAAAGTACGCGTCAAAAACTTGGCTGATTTGGGTATGTCGATTCGACAACCAAGCCCATTCTCGATCGTCGTTGGGTCCCTTGTAGTACCAGTCGCGATGGCCATCTTCCAGCCAAGGCACTTCCCCTCGGACATTCTGAACAATAAACACATCTTTTAAGGTCGTGTCTGCTAAAGTATTGGTACGTACCTGTACCTCCGGTTGTGTTCTGCGCAAATGTGCCCCAGATTCGCACTCTTTATAGTACTCCAAGAGTAACCTACAAGCCTTCACCATATCTTTAGCTTGCACGGCGGCTCGAACCTTTTCTAAACCTTTTCTTTCTAGATCAAATTGGTCCAGCATTTGGCCGACTTGCTCGGGATAGGCCTCATAAACAGCTTTAACGGTCTTGATGGAACGCCAGGATTGGGTGGAGCCTAGGATGGGACCTAGGATTACCAGTAGGAGTACTAGTTTTATGTGATGCATTTGAATTTTCAATTTGGGCAAGGCCAAAGTCTTACTCGCAAGCGTTGACCTTGCTATGGATGTTGGAGGTTGGAGGTTGGAGGTTGGTATGGTAGTTCAAATTCTCCCTATTATCTCCTGACACGCACTCCCTTGAACATATGAGGGTTATCACTAAGTCTTAGTTTCTTGCCGCTAGCAGTAGTCACATTTTGTAGAATGACTTCCTTGGTCCTGATATAAGGATATTTCTCTTGATAAGATTCATCGGTGTTCTTGGAGTTGAAGTCCCGGAAGATAGCTGGCCCTTGATAATCCTCTGGGTGGTTCGAGTCATCGATTTGCAGATTTTCGATCGTGATGCGCTTGGGCATGTAGCAGGTATAACCAAAATCATGTTTTCCAGAGTAAGATCCACTGATTAAACTGGCGCTGGTTTCTCGTCCTCCGTGTGGTATAAACACACAATTGCGAATAATGAATTCTCCCTGCCAGGTGCTGCCGTAATCGGATCGGAGATTGATCAGGCTCCTGCCACGAATGGTACTATTTTCCACAAGGAAAGTCCCACTACCAATGGCATTGATTCCCATGTGCCCCAAGGTAGAATTGCGGACGGTGGCATTCGCGACTCCTTTATGCGCATCAAATCGGGATAGCATACAGTTGTCATACAACAGGTTCTTGCAATAGTTAGAGCCCAGTACTCCCCAATAGGTGCGGTCATTGATATCATTAGTCTGGGTGCAATTGATAAAGGATACATTCAGGGCCCGGTTGACGGAGAGGTCATAGGAGCCCATGGAGACGGGTTTGCCAGCCCGGCCAATGGTGCGATAGGTTTTGTGCCCCGTGAGAAGGGTGTTCTTGACGGTAACATAGGAGCAATCTCGAATGCTGAAGAATCCTCCATAGGGTGCTCCGTGCTCTCCTTCGCCGGTGATATGATGCTCCACACCATCTACCACGACATTGGAACGCCGGATCGCTATGTTACGGCTATAATAAGTGTACTTTGATTCCGCTTGATTGGCAATGGTAGTAAAGTGCCCGCCTGTAATGTTCAATACCTCATCATCAATTGGTAAGGCCGTGATCTCCGTAATCTGGTCAAAGTCCCAGATGATCGGTGCATTCCTATCCACATTTCCGGCTTCATCTACTACAAAAATATCCGTCTGATCAGATCCATTGTTTTGATTTAAGCCGAAGCGGATGTAGTGCTTTACATTGGAATTCGTGACGGTTATTAAGCAAGGGCCCGGCAGGGCAGCTTCAATCTTTTCCTGATCCCGCTTTAGGGAAGTAATACCCTCCAACTTAGAAGCCTCCAAGCTAGAACTCACCATAAAGATGGAGACATTACGATCTTCCACTTCTCGATCGTCAATGATGAATTTCGCTTCTCCGAAATCCGTATCGGTCTGGATGATGGCGGTGCGTGCCTTGCCGCCAATGTAATAGGTAGCCCCTGGATCAGCTTTAACCTTTAGGCCTTGCTGATTGGCAAAGGCGTGCGTGGCGGCGATGACTGCCATATCATCGGTTTGCCCATCTCCTTTGGCGCCCAGGTCACCATAGTGGATCACGCCTACCGCCTTGAATTTGCGGATGTCTCTCGGAGCAATATTCAGGGATACTTCACCTTTTGCATTGGTTTGGACTTGCGTCTTGGCACTGTTGGTAGTGATGGCTACCGGTTCTTGGACAGTCGAGCTTTGTCCCCAGGAAATAGCCGTAAAGGCTACTGCTAGGAACAATAGGAGGTAAAATTTCATTGTTGGTTGGTTTTTCGTATCAAAGTTGGCAAAGCCAATCTCTATCAAGTTCAGAAAAAATCAGTAATGTTCCAATGATTTTTTGACCTATATTTATGAAAAACTACCTTCTCGATGCAGCCCGGATAGCTTAGCGTACTTATTTTCTGGTCTAACTAGGATGGGATGATTGGAAGCTGTAAATAAGAATCATATTCACCCCCGAAATACAAAACATGACTTCCTCCTTCATTTAGTGAATTATCCTTCATCATGGGTGCATTTTGGTAGATTTCATAAGCAGCGACCATCAACGCTAAGGATTCCCCGGCACGAAAAAAGACGGAGGTAGGAGGAAACGGAATGGTCAAGCAAACCACCTCATCAGGATTCAAAGTCTGATACGACTGGAAAGATTGGTGGGGTGTAATATCTGTTGATTTTTCTACATCCAAAGCCCTTAAGGAGGCCCTCATATAGCCTCTGGTGATGACGTCATTCCTATTTCCAACCGTTCCATAGAAAGGAACTCTTTGGCCATTTGGATCCCGTTTATCCAGTACCACATAAAGGTTGAAGTCGTCTTGTCTGCTGTGATCAGGAGTCCTCAGTTCCATCCACACCTTCAGTTTAGCATGCCCAGTAATTTCGGTATCCTCGGAAAAAGTGATCGAAAAGGTATGACTTCCTTTCTTTCCATCATAAGCAATTTCACTCCCCTTTTCTGGCTTATTTAACACCAGCTCACTTTTGCTGGTCAGAAAGTATTTATCGTATCTGGTCCGTGCAATGGGCCATTCATTTTCACCTCGGACTTCATGGATTTCATCTCTTCCGGACCTGACCTCCAGTCTAACTCTTGGAGTTTGCCCCCAGCTATTGTCCTTATTTCCCTTCAAATAGTAGTCCATAAATTGAAGGGTAAGTTCTTGCACTTCCTGGCTATAGTACACATCCCACTTACCTCCCCGATGCGTATACATCCACTTCTCTTCACTTTTAACATCGGTAAAAGACCGATACGCCCCGTTGGTGTGGAGTCCCACATCCGAGAAGGAGATGCAGGTCAATATGGGTAGCTTGATATGCTCTACAGGAGCTCTCTTATCTTCCCAAAAGGCATCGAAGAAAGGATGATTAGTTAACCAATCTGCAGGCACTCCTCCATGCTTTTCGATAAAAACTGCTGGATCTCCAGTCATCGCAGGCTTTACTTCCGTGGCCCACCAGAAAGCGGGAAATCCGTCCTGAGGTATCCCTCCGAGGTTCGATAAATCCCGATACATATCTGTAATCCCCTCCCAAGGAGAGATACATTTTAAAGCCTTCGGAGCCTGATAGCCATAGTCTCGGCAGGCCGCTACGTGATATTGCGAAATGGCCAGAAAGCTCACGCCGTTCAGTCCAACATTGCCGTCGCACCAATCCTGCTCCGCAATCCATTCTATTACGTCAAAATAGGCCCGGGACTGATTGCGCCCAAAGGTGGTAGCTTCTCCGGTACTACCTCCAAACCCTGGAAGGTTCATGTTGACCACTATATAACCATGGCTGACCCAGAAGTTCGGATCGGGAGACTCCCAACTGGTCAGGGTTGAAAAGCGGGGCTTACCCACCTGATTAATCAATCGGTATTGCTGAGGGACGCCCTTAAATGGTGTTTTCCCAAGGGCAGGTACTAAGTGATTATCATAAGGGTGAGCGCACATAATTACGGGTAAAGGTCGCTGCTCAGCCAGTGCTTTTTTAGATTTGAAGATGTTCAAAAGGATATTCGAACCATCAGAAACCTTCACCTCAATATCCCATTCTGGCAACACATCTGGATGAGGGGGAACTAGCTTTGCCTTCCCTGTGAATAGCCTTCCACTGATTAAAGCCTTCCATAAGATAGGAGCCAATGCTTTTAGAAGTTTGATCATGCTGATTTGCGTACTGATTATATCCCCTAAAATAAGGGTCTAAGCCTGCTTAGAACTTGTCTTAGTTAAAGATTTGGGAAGGAAGAAATGCCTAACTTGCAAGACCGAGCATTTAGCCTAAAGCTCAAGCACTGCACTTATGAATTCAATTGTATCGGCCTTTCGGCAGGAGATTGTCAGTTATTACTCCAACCTATCGGAAAGGGAATGGAACGATTTCCAAACTCCCTTAAAGGCCATGACTTATAAAAAGGGCAGCACCATTTTTCCTACGGATCAGGTTTGCAAGTATATACTTTTCATTGCCAATGGTATAGTAGCTGCAGAGGATCAATCCACAGACAATTTTGTAATAACTCGTTTCTTTCAATCAAAAGGGCTCTGTACCAAAGTGGAGAGCATTCTCAATAATCAACTGTATAATGATCGAATGTTTGCCGTTACAGAAGTACAAGGCGTACTAATTCCGAAAGATTTATTCCTCAATATTTATCTCCATGATGATCAAATCGGCATATACTTCCGGAAAAAACTGTTGGAAATTATAGTGGAAGACAAGCAATTTATTTCGATCAAAACCAATTCAAGTATAAAAGCCCAGCTGGCTTTTTTACAAGAATACTACCCAGAAGTGGTCTTAGAAACCCCTTGGAAGTATATCGCAGATTTCATGGGTGTAACACCGTCTTGGTTGAGTAGGGTGCTAAAGAAAGACACCTAACTACTATGGATCAGATTAGAACTATTGATGACCAATAGGCTGACTGACAAAAATAATGGAAGCTATAGTCTGAGTTTCTGGGTGTATTGGTTCAAGCGTTTCACATATACGTAGGCCATGAAGCTGAAAGAGCTGCCTCCAAGTTTCTAGCGTTCTAAAATACCACGGTGGAGGATTGGTAAACTGTTTACTGAAGCCCGCCCAAGAACCCATTCTCCATCCATCTTCATATTGCTCTTCAAAGCCTACAGCAAGTGGATGTATGGTCTGTATGATAAAGTAGCCATCTGGATGCAATAACTCAGCAATAGATTGAAATACATCATTCACCGACTTATCGCCCAATAGTGAGAAATTGCAAACAGCGACATCAAATTGCCCTTTGATTGCCCCCACTGCCAATTCCTCGTAGGATATCACCTGGAACGTCCCACCACCTAATCGCTCCGCTTGCGCCACCAGTTCGGGTACTACATCTATACCTTGAACTGCAACCCCACCTTCGCTCAAGGCTCTTGCTAGCCATCCTTCACCACAACCAATATCGAGAACGGTCCGGGGCTGATGCTGTAATACAGTGTTGACGATAGCCTGGTTCGTTACCAGCTTTCTACTTTCTATTTCCTCCTTGGAAATAGCGGTAATCCATGGTTCGGCATTCTGCATCCAGGAGTCAATGATGTGCTTTTCTTTGTTAGTAGCCATTGTTGAGCTGCTTCATGAGGTCATCGCCAAAGATAGTAATCAGTCCCTACACCCGGATCTCATAAATCCTTGACTCTTCTCCCCAGGGATGGTAGCCTTGCCCAATATAAGAGAAGCCATACTTCTCGTAATACCCAAGGTGCTCGGTAGAGAGGTACAGATATTGATAGCCAAAGCGTTTGGTGTCTATTTTGGCTTTCTCCATTAACAAAGTAGCATAGGCATGGCCTCGATGGGCTTCTTCAATGTACACGGCGCAGATCCAAGGGTATAGGTCTCCCCTGCTGATGAAGTCGTTGGTGATGAGACCGGCGCCGCCGATGATTTCGTCCTCTTTCATCAAGAGATACCACTGTGGCAAATGATCTCGGGCATCAATACAGTGACGAATGCAGTCATCATAAATCTCTGGCTTGACACTGGGCCAACTTTTTTGAAAATAGGCTATAGCCCGATCAAGATATTCAGGGTTTTCTCTGACAGATATAATGTTCATTCTTTCTCATTTAATCATGGATAGTTGAGACAGGATGCAATTTAAAAGAAACTATCCAAGCTTATGGGACAGCTGAGTTGGCTGCACGGCCTGCCTTTTACCCTTCAACCCAAAAAGTGGTCTTAAAATTCCAATTCTTCTGATGACAAATTCATACAAGACATAACATAACAGTCCAGTAAAACTTACGATACAAATGAATTGCAGGTGAATAGGGATATCTAGCGGTAAAATAATCCAGGCACCCAAGTAAAGGGCGAACATGTGTAGAATATATACCGGATAAGCTGCCTGACTCAAGTAACTCAAGGTCTGGCTGGGCTTATTCAAATACTTATAGCCGAAGCCAAAAACGCCTAATATCCAGCAATGAGATTCGATCGCCATCAAATAGGGAGGGGACTGCATTTCAAAAAAGGACAAACGCGTAGCGTAAAAGGCCACGGCCAAAGCGATGTACAACCAGCGCCATTTCAAAACGGTCTGCCAAAAGGAACTACCACTGTACACAAACAGGAAGCCAAAAAGAAAAGCTAGCAGTCCCAAGTAGAAGCCGTGCCAAGTCTGGGCATACTGCTCAAAGATTTGGGGCTGAACTAAGAGGGCTTCGATGACAAAGAAGATCGCTACCGATAGTGGTCCAAGGGGGTGATTCATTAAAGAAAACCAGGCTTTCATCAGGCGGCCCTCCGTCCTATTTTTCAGATAGAAAAACAGTGGAGACAAGCATAGCACATAGACGAAGATGTTACCTAGAAACCACAAATGTCCAGCATGTGGCATATATCCCATGGGCAAGTTATAGTACTTTTGAAAAACCAGAAAGTGCAAGGGGGTAATCGCAGCTATCCCGAATAAAAAGGGTAATAGAATCCGTCTGGCTCGTTCCAGCATTAATTGCAGCCAGCTTCGCTTGCGGAGGGCAAAATACACCCCCATTCCAGACACAAAAAACAGCAAGGGAATTCGCCAAACATTTAGCATGGTCATAGGTACCCAAAGGCTTTCTAAGGACTGCTCGCTTTTGATAAAACCAATAAACAAGGCCCAAGGCTGAAACACTATGGCAATGTGGTAGATCAATAACAAGCCAATCGCAATCACACGCAGCCAGTCAATGTCGTATCTTCTTTCTGTTGTCATCGAAGGATGTTTTTAGTTCTTTAATCCAATAGCCCAACTATAACCGGGCGATTCTTTTCCAATTCAGCCATGTCCAATTGTAGTCCTAAGGGACTGAGTTGCTGCTTCATCATTTCATAGATTGGCTTCATTTCGGCAAAAGGGCCCATGATGGATTCCTTTGGCGTGACGCCAAAATTATTCCGGATCGTCTGGTCTGATTTTGCGGCAATTAACACCTTGCATACTTCCACACGACCAAAAAAGGCGGCGGCATGTAAGGCCGTGGCTCCATCGTTGTTTTTAATGGATAAATCCGCGCCGGCGTCGATCAAGGCTTGAGCGATCTCAGGCTGGTTAAAGGTGCCAGCTGAGATTAAAGGAGTGGAGCCACTCATCGGATCCTTTTTATTGATATCTGTACCAGCGGCAATGTGCTGTTTGACGGCTTCTAATTGCCCCGAAATCACGGCCATATTTATATCTTCCTTGGGTGGGTTTACGGAGGATTCCTTTTTTGATTGTGCATCAGATTGAGAGCAAGCCGGTAACATTATGAGTACCAGTGCCAGATTTAATAGCATTTTCATCGAATTAATTTTTTGTTCTTTGATAATCTTGTTTTTTTGCTTCTGAATTTGATCAAGAACAGCTTTGAACTGTTCTACTACAAAGGTCAGGTAAGACTTGATGCAAGACCTATCAGCTATGCGGACGAATGCATCAAGTTTGAGGAAGGCATAAAAATTATGGCGCAGGGATGTAAATTATGACGCAAAACGCGATATTCTCCTTGATTAGGCCATGTGTCATACCGACATTTTGCTAATACATCAGGTCAAAACCATTCATGATCGAAGCAGACTTCATGCAGCAGGCTGAAACCATCGTTCTTGAGCATCTCGCCCAGGAGCAATTTGGCGTTTCTGAGCTGGCCCAGGCCATGAATATGAGTCGTTCCAACCTGCTTCGGAAAATCAAGAAACAAACCGGGCTTTCTGCTAGTCAGTTTATCCGGCAGATACGGCTTCAGAAAGGTCGAGAGATGCTGCAAGAAACCTCCTTAACGGTTTCTGAGATTTCCTTTGAGGTGGGTTTTGCCAGCACTTCTTACTTCATTAAATGCTTTCGAGAACATTATGGGTATCCTCCCGGCAAGCTTGCCAAGGGAGAATTGACCGAAGAAATTACAAAGAGTGATCCTCCCAAATCTTACCCATGGAAATATGTAGCTGGTGCAGCAGTGCTGGTTGTACTGGTTATCTTTCTGGCACGCTCCCTAGGGTTTAAGGAAGACTCTACTTCCCCATTAGTAGAAATCGAGAAGTCCATTGCAGTCTTACCTTTCCTAAACGAAAGCAGTGATTCCAGCAATATGTATTTCATCAATGGTTTGATGGAAGCCACGCTGAATAATCTGCAAAAAATCGAAGATCTACGGGTAATCAGCCGTACCTCTGTCGAGAAATACAGAGAGCAGGTTCGAAGTATTCCCGAGATAGCCGAGGAACTAAAGGTCAGCTACTTTGTAGAAGGAAGCGGCCAAAAGATAGGAGATCAGGTACTACTGAATATCCAATTAATTGAAGCGGCCAGTGATAAGCACATCTGGGCGGAACAGTATAGCCGTGAAATCGGCAATGTGTTTGAATTACAAAACGAAATAGCCAAGAAAATTGCGGCAGCGATCAAAGCGGTGGTTACACCTGCTGAGTTAAAACAGATCGAGAAGATACCTACTGAAAATCTGGAGGCCTACGATCTTTACCTACAGGCACTCCCCCATTTCCACGCCCGCACCAGGGAGGGCTTGGAGCAAGCCATGCCCTTGTTTAACCAGGCACTTGAGCTAGATCCACAATTCTCTCTAGCTTACGCTAGTTTGGCCATATCCTACTATTTCCTTGACATTTTCCAGGTGGATAAACAATACACCGACAGCATTAACAATTATGCAGATAAGGCCTTGTTGTATGATCCAAACTCACCGGTAAGTCTAATGGCCAAGGCTTTTTACTATATGCACACCAAAGACTATGCTTCGGCTCTACCCCACCTCGAGAAAGCCCTGGAATACCATCCAAACTCTTCCGCGGTAGTGCAAATGCT